>JAFKFM010000008.1:600000-900000 GCA_017308135.1 Alphaproteobacteria bacterium | reverse complement strand
GTGCGCGTGCAGGTCGATGTGCGCGTGATCGCATCGACCAACCGCGATTTGCAGCGCGAAATCCAGGAAGGCCGCTTCCGCGAGGATCTGTTCTATCGCCTCAACGTCGTGCCGATCCGCATGCCGCCCTTGAAGGAGCGGCGCGAGGATATTCCCGCACTCGCCGCCTATTTCATGGAGCGCGCGGCGCAAGCGACCGGCGTTTCGCCGCGCCCGATCGCCGACGACGCGATCGCGACGATGCAAACCCACGATTGGCCCGGCAATGTGCGCCAGCTGCGCAACGTCGTCGAATGGCTGCTGATCATGTCGCCGGGCGAGGCGGGCCAGCCCGTGCGCGCGGAAAACCTGCCGCCCGATCTGGGGGCCGCCGTGCCGACCGCCTTGCGCGGGGAGAACGGCGCCGAGATCATGGGATTGCCGCTGCGCGAAGCGCGCGAATTGTTCGAGCGCCAATACCTCATCGCGCAGGTCACGCGCTTCGGCGGCAATATCTCGCGCACCGCCGCCTTCGTGGGCATGGAGCGTTCCGCACTCCATCGCAAGCTGAAGGCGCTGGGCGTGCACGGCGCCGACCGCGAACGCGCCGGCCAGCTCGACGCCTAACCTTTCGAGAGTCCGCAAATGTCCCGTGTCGCCTACGTCAACGGCCGTTATGTCCCGCATCGCGAAGCTTCGGTGCATGTCGAGGACCGCGGCTATCAATTCGCCGACGGCATTTACGAAGTCTGCACCGTGCGCGACGGCGTGCCGATGGAGGAGAAGGGCCATCTCGACCGGCTGGAGCGGTCATTGCGCGAAATGCGCATCGATATGCCGATGAGCCGCGCGGCGTTTTCGCTCGCCATGCGCGAGACGATCCGCCGCAATCTGGTGACCAACGGCATCGTCTATCTACAAGTCACGCGCGGCGTTTCCCCGCGCGACCATGCGTTCCCGACCAAGAAGATCCGCCCGGCGGTCGTGATGACCGCGCGCAACGCGAAAGCGCATCCCGCCGCCTGGCTCGAGGATGGCGTGAAGGCGATCACGATGCCCGATATCCGCTGGGGGCGTTGCGACATCAAGACCGTCGGCCTGCTGCCCAATTGCTTCGCCAAGCAGGCGGCGCGCGAAAACGGCGCCTACGAGACGATTCTTTACGACGCTAAGGGCGTGGTCACCGAAGGTTCGTCGTCGAACGCGTGGATCGTCACCGAAGCGGGGGCTTTGGTCACGCGCGCCCCGTCGAACGAGATCCTCAATGGCGTCACGCGGCTCGAGCTCATCAAGCTCGCCGCCGCCGAAGGTTTGAAATTCGAGGAACGCAGCTTCACGATGGACGAGCTTCGCCGGGCGCGCGAAGTGTTCGTGACCTCGGCCTCGTCCTTCGTGATGCCGGTCACGCAGGTCGACGACAAGACCGTCGCCAATGGCAAGCCGGGGGCGGTCGCCACCAAGCTGCGCGCGGCGTTGATGGCGCATATGGACGCGCAGGTCGCGGCAGCTCGGTCTTAGGCGCGGGCGCGTGAAGCTGGCGAAGCCGCAAGCGGTTCTGTTCGACTGGGACAACACGCTGGTCGACAATTTCGGCGCGATCCGTCTCGCGCTGAACGCGGCGTTCCGCGAATTCGGCCTGCCCGAATGGACGATCGAGGAAACGCATGCGCGCGTGCGCCGGTCGTTGCGCGAAAGCTTCCCGGAGATTTTCGGCGCCGAATGGCAGCGCGCGCGCACGATCTTCTACAAGGCGTTCGAGGACGGGCATCTCGACGCGATGAAAGTTTGCGACGGGGCGGAGGAATTGCTCGACGCGATGGACGTGACGCTGGGCGTCGTCTCCAACAAGCAGGGCAAACTGCTGCGCCGCGAGGCCGACCATCTCGGCTGGACGGCCAAGTTCCACCGGCTGGTCGGGGCGAGCGACGCCAAGCGCGACAAGCCCGACCGCGCGCCCTTCGACATGGCCATGGACGGCCTGGAAATCCCTCTGGGTCCCCAGGTGTGGTACGTGGGTGATACCGGTCTTGATATGCAGGCCGCGCATGCTATATCCGGAGTGCCCATTCTTGTAGGGAATGGGATGGGGGATGATGCGCTGTTAACGCGGTATCCTCCTGCCTTGCGGGTCCCCGATCTTCGGGCCTTGCGGGCGGTCTGGCGGGAACTCGGGCTGTAAGTCGTCCTCGTTCAGCCTAGATTAACGGCTAGATGTTCTTTTTGAGGGGGGGTGCGGCCTTCGCATCCTCATGTCGCAGCAATGGCCCTTCGCAAACCCCCGGCTGACAATCCGGCAAGCGGGAGCCCAACCAAGAAAGGCAATGACGATATGTCTGCCGATAAGTCCCAGAACGTGCAGGATGTGTTTCTCAACCATATCCGCAAGAACAAGACCCCCGTGACGATCTTCCTGGTGAACGGCGTGAAGCTGCAGGGCATCGTGACCTGGTTCGATAATTTCTCCGTGCTGCTGCGCCGCGACGGCCACAGCCAGCTCGTCTACAAGCATGCGATCTCCACCGTGATGCCCACGGGCCCGATCGCGCTGTTCGAAGGCGATAAGGAAGGGGCCGAAGGCTGAGCCGCGGTTCCAAGAAGAAACCCGACGCTCCCGACGAAACGGTCGAGGACGGCGCGCCCGAAGATTTCGCGGCGCGCAAGGTGGAGGGGCTTGCCCTCGTCGTGCACCCCGCGCTCAAAAAGCGCGGGGCCGACGCGGCGGCGGAAAACCGCACCCCCGAAGACAAGCTGGAAGAAGCCTGCGGCCTGGCGCGCGCGATCGATCTGAAGATCGCGCATGCCGAGGTCGTGCGCTTGGCCGCGTTCCGCCCGTCCACCTTGATGGGCGAGGGTGTGGTCGAACGCCTCGCCGAAATCATCAAGGCGCAGGGCATCGCCGTCGCGATCGTCGATTGCCAGCTCGGCCCCGTGCAGCAGCGCAATCTCGAGAAAGAGCTCAAGTGCAAGGTCATCGACCGCACGGGTTTGATCTTGGAAATCTTCGGCACGCGCGCGCGCACCGCCGAAGGCCGCTTGCAGGTCGAACTCGCCCAGCTCACCTATCAGCGTTCGCGCCTGGTGCGGACCTGGAGCCATCTTGAACGCCAGCGCGGCGGTTTCGGCTTCTTGGCCGGTCCCGGCGAAAGCCAGCTCGAAAGCGATCGCCGCCAGATCGGCGACAAGATCATCCGCTTGAAGAAGGAACTGGAGGAGGTGAAGCGCACGCGCGCGCTTCATCGCAAGGCGCGTGCCCGCGTGCCCTATCCGGTCGTCGCGTTGGTCGGCTACACCAACGCCGGCAAGTCGACATTGTTCAACCGCCTGGTCCATGCGCGCGTGCTGGCGGCGGATATGCTGTTCGCGACACTCGATCCCACGATGCGCGCCTTGGGCCTGCCGTCGGGGCGCAAAATCATTCTGTCGGACACGGTGGGTTTCGTGTCGGACCTGCCGCACGATCTGGTCGCGGCGTTCCGCGCGACGCTCGAAGAAGTGCTCGCCGCCGATATCGTGCTGCATGTGCGCGACGTGTCGCATCCCGAAAGCGAGTCCCAAGCCAAGGACGTGCGCACGGTGCTGACCGAGCTTGGCCGGGCCGGCGAAGGCGAGGATCGTTTCGTCGAGGTCTACAACAAGCTCGACCGCCTCGATCCCGAATCGCGCGAAGTGTGGATCGCGCGGGCGTCCCGCGAGGACGACGCGGTCTGCGTCTCGGCCTTGACGGGCGAGGGTGCCGACGATCTGCTCCAACATATCGACAAGCGTTTGGCCGCGTCGCGCCAGACGGTCGAATACGATCTGCCGTATGGCGACGGCGCGTCGCTCGCCTGGCTGCACGAACACGGGCAAGTGTTCGAAGAACGCCAGGAAGACGATCATCTGCATGTCGTCGTGGCGCTCGATCCCGCCGATCGGCAGCGTTTCGAACACCGGATGAAGGCCACGACATGACCGGCCGGCAATTGCCGCCGATCGAATTGCGGCCGCGCGATCTGACGCGCTGGAAGCGATCCGAGACCGGCGTCGATTACGTCCATGTCTTCAGCGCGCCCGAGCCGGGGCCCACGGTGATGACCGTCGCGTTGACGCACGGGAACGAGTTCTGCGGCGCCGAGGCGCTGCACTGGGCGCTCGATCTCGGCTTGCGCCCGATCCGTGGCACCTGGATCGTCGCCTTCGCCAATGTGAAGGCCTATCAAAGTTTCAAAGCCGAAGCGCCGCTCGACTCACGTTTCGTCGATCGCGATATGAACCGCGTGTGGCGCGACGATTGGATCGACGGCGAAGGCACGCACGAGGCGATCCGCGCGGCCGAGCTTCGTCCCTTCGTGCGCCAAGCCGATTACCTGCTCGACATTCATTCGACCAGTTTCGCCAATCGGCCGTTCTTCGTCGGCCGCAATCTGCCGCGCGTGCGCGCGTTCGCGGAGAAGCTTGGCCATCCGCCGTCGATGCTGCTGCAAAACGGCGCGTTCGACGGCAAGGTGATGGTCGAGTACGGCGCGTTCGGCGAAGCGCATGCCCAGCCGACGGCGCTGGTCGTCGAGTGCGGCGCGCATTTTTTGAAAGCGACCGTCACCGTCGCCAAGCACACGCTGATTTCGTTCCTCGAAGCGACGGGGCTGCTCGAGCCGGAAGTGGCGCGCCGCCTGAAGCCCGCCGTGCCGGCGGCCGAAACGGGCGTCTACACGATCGAAAGCGTGCATGTCGCCAAGCACGCCGATCTCAAATTCCTCGCCCCCTATGAAGGGTTCGAGGAGGTGGCGGCCGGTACCGTCATCGCCATGGACGGGCCCGACAAAGTCGTCGCCCCCTTCGACCGCTGCACGATTCTGTTCCCCAAAGCGCAACCCCGGCAGGGGCGGGAACTGGTCACGCTCGGCAAGCGAATCGATTAAGTTATATTTTTCAGGGCGTTAATTTCGCTTTGACAGGGCGGGGTCGTCTCCCCTACAACCTTGGCACTCACGAGAGGGGACTGCTAACAAGCGTTAATCCTCCGTGGGCGTCAATCGCGCTACGCGCAGGAGAGACCATATGAAGTTCAAGCCTTTGAACGATCGCGTTCTGGTCGAAGCTCTCGACCAAGAGACCAAGACCAAGGGGGGGATCATCATCCCCGACACCGCCAAGGAAAAGCCCCAGCAGGGCAAGGTCATCGCGGCGGGCCCCGGTGCGCGCACCGAAGCCGGCACGTTGCTGCCGATGGGCGTGAAGGCCGGCGACAAGATCCTGTTCGGCAAGTGGTCGGGCACGGAAGTGAAGGTCGACGGCAAGGATCTCCTGATCATGAAGGAATCCGACATCCTGGGCGTGATCGAGTAAGCGCGCCGCGCACTCGATACCTCCATTCAACGTAAAGGACAGATCCAATGGCAGCCAAAGACGTTAAATTCGGCGGCGACGCCCGCGCGCGTATGCTGCGCGGCGTCGATATCCTGGCCGACGCGGTCAAGGTGACGCTGGGCCCGAAGGGCCGCAACGTCGTCATCGACAAGGCCTTCGGCGCGCCCCGCATCACCAAGGACGGTGTGACGGTCGCGAAGGAAATCGAACTGGCCGACAAGTTCGAGAACATGGGCGCCCAGATGGTGCGCGAAGTGGCCTCGAAGACCAACGACGCGGCCGGCGACGGCACGACGACGGCGACCGTTCTCGCCCAGGCGATCGTGCGCGAAGGTGCGAAGTCGGTTGCGGCCGGCATGAACCCGATGGACCTGAAGCGCGGCATCGACATCGCCGTCGAGCGCGTGGTCGAGGACCTGAAGAAGCGTTCGAAGAAGATCTCGACGTCGGACGAAGTCGCCCAGGTCGGCACGATTTCGGCCAACGGCGAAAAAGACATCGGCGCGATGATCGCCAAGGCGATGCAGAAGGTCGGTAACGAAGGCGTCATCACGGTGGAAGAGGCCAAGAGCCTCGAGACCGAACTCGACGTCGTCGAAGGCATGCAGTTCGATCGCGGCTACCTGTCGCCGTACTTCGTGACCAACGCCGACAAGATGACGGTCGAACTCGAGAACCCGTACATCCTGATCCACGAAGCCAAGCTCTCGTCGCTGCAGCCGCTGCTGCCGGTGCTCGAAGCGGTCGTCCAGACGGGCAAGCCGCTGCTGATCATCGCCGAGGAAGTCGAAGGCGAAGCGCTGGCGACCCTGGTCGTCAACAAGCTGCGCGGCGGCCTGAAGGTCGCGGCCGTCAAGGCGCCGGGCTTCGGCGATCGCCGCAAGGCGATGCTCGAGGACATCGCGATCCTCACGGCCGGCCAGGTCATCTCGGCCGATCTGGGCATCAAGCTCGAAACCGTGTCGTTGGACATGCTCGGCCGCGCCAAGAAGGTGTCGATCGACAAGGACAACTCCACGATCGTCGACGGCTCGGGCAAGAAGAAGGACATCGAAGCCCGCTGCAACCAGATCAAGGCGCAGGTCGAGGAAACCACCTCGGACTACGACCGCGAGAAGCTGCAGGAGCGTCTGGCGAAGCTGGCGGGCGGCGTTGCCGTCATCCGCGTCGGCGGCGCCACGGAAGTCGAGGTCAAGGAGCGCAAGGATCGCGTCGACGACGCGATGCACGCCACCAAGGCAGCGGTCGAGGAAGGCATCGTGACGGGCGGCGGTTCGGCCCTGCTCTACGCGACGCGCGCCCTCGAAGGCCTCAAGGGCGCCAACCACGACCAGCAGGTCGGCATCGACATCATTCGTAAGGCGCTGCAGGCGCCGGCGCGCCAGATCGCGCTGAATGCCGGTGCGGACGGCTCGCTGATCGTCGGCAAGCTGCTCGAAGGCAAGAACGAGAAGATCGGCTTCAACGCCCAGTCGGGCGAATACGTCGACATGATCAAGGAAGGCATCATCGACCCGACCAAGGTCGTGCGCTTGGCCCTCCAGGACGCGTCGTCGGTCGCGGGTCTCCTCATCACGACCGAAGCGATGGTCGCCGAGCGTCCGAAGAAGGAAGAGCCGATGCCGGCTCCGGGCGGCGGTGGCGGCATGGGCGGCATGGACTTCTAAGAAGTCCAAGCCTCTCCAGGCTTCACGAAGGCGCGGGGCGGAAGGGCAACCTTCCGCCCCGTTTCTTTTGCGGCGGCCCGGCTTTTGCGCGCGATTGTCCCGACACATGCGCGAAACGCGCGTCGGCCCCGGGGCAGCCATGCAACCCATGCGCTTGTTGGAGTAGACCAGTCTATATAATAACTGCCGGGTCATGGCCCGGCCCCGGATTCCCGACGAGATTTCCCCGCGCGCGGATATGTTGCGCGCCGCCACCAAGTTGCTGCGCCAAGGCGGGCTTGCGGCCGCCGGGATCAACCAGATCGTGGCGGAAAGCGGCGCGCCCAAAGGCTCGCTCTATCATTTCTTCCCCGACGGCAAGACCCAGATCGCGCGCGAGGCGCTGGCCGCCTATCGCGAGGCGGCGGTCGGACGCTATCGCGCACGCGCCGAGGGCTGCCGCACGCCCGAGGAAGCCGTGCGCGCCTTCTTCAAGATGGGCGAGGAAGCATCGCTCAAAACCGATTACCGGATGAGCTGCCCGGCCGGCGCCGTGACGCTCGATCTCGATCCCGAAAGCGAAGCGTTGCGCGAGCCCTGCCAGGACGTGTTCGCATCGCTGGTCGATGCGGTCGAAGAAGCGCTTGCGCCCATTCCGAAAGCCAAGCGCCGCGATCTCGCGGGGCTGATCGTCTCGACGATGCAGGGCGCGTATATCCGGGCGCGCGCGGCGCGCGATGTGTCGCCCTTCCGCGAGGCGGGCGAAAACCTCGCCGCCCTCGCCAAGATGCTTACGCCATCTCCACGAAATTCGGCCCCCCGCAAAGGAAAATGACGATGCTCGACGTGCGGAAATTCTCCTTCAACACCGTCTTGATTTGCGGCGCGTTGATCCTGACGCTGTTGATGGGCTTGCGGCAATCGATGGGCTTGTTCCTCGCGCCGATGACGATGGAATTGCAAGTCGGGCGCGAGGTCTACGCGTTCGGTCTTGCCGTTTCCAATCTGCTGTGGGGCTTCGCGGGGCCGTTCGCGGGCATGCTGGCCGACAAATACGGCACGGGCCGCATGGTGCTGGTCGGCGGGGCGCTTTACGTCGCCGGGTTCTTCGCGCTGGCGGGCGCGCAAGACGGCAACCTCATCATGCTCGGCAACGTGTTGCAGGGCTTCGCGATGGCGGGGGCGGGGTTCTCGATCATTCTGGGCGCGGTGGGGCGTGCCGCGCCGCCGGAAAAGCGCTCCTGGGCGCTGGGCATCGTCTCGGCCGGCGGCTCGTTTGGGCAATTCGCCTTCGTGCCGTACGCAAGCTACTTCCTGTCGGCTTACGATTGGCGCATGGCGCTGTTCGTGTTGGCGTTCACGGCGATCGCCATTCTGCCGCTCGCACGCGGCGTGGCGGGATTCGCGGCACCGCCCGCGTCGCGTGGTGCTCAAACCGCCGGCGAGGCGCTCAAGGAAGCGATGGGCCATTCGGGTTTCTGGCTGCTGACGATCGGATTTTTCGTGTGCGGCTTCCAGGTCGTGTTCGTCGCGGTGCATCTGCCCGCTTACGTCGCCGACAAGGGGCAGGAAGCGTGGTCGGCCGCTTGGGCGCTCGCCCTCGTGGGCCTGTTCAACATCGTCGGCACCTATACGGCCGGCGTGATGGGCAATAAGGGCCGCAAGAAATACCTGCTCGCGGGCATCTATCTCGCGCGCTCGGCGGTGTTCGTGCTGTTCCTGATCACGCCGGTCAGTGAGATCACCGTGCTGATCTTCGGCGCCGCGCTGGGTCTGTTCTGGCTGTCGACCGTGCCGCTGACCTCGGGCCTCGTGGCGCAGATTTTCGGCACGACCTGGATGTCGATGCTCTACGGCATCGTGTTTATGTCGCACCAAGTCGGCAGCTTCCTCGGCGCGTGGCTGGGTGGTAAATTCTTCGACATGTACGGCAATTACGACATCGTGTGGGGCATCTGCGTCGCGCTCGGCTTCGTCGCTGCGGCGTTGCATTGGCCGATCAAGGACGCGCCGATGGCGCGCCTAGCGGCCCCGGCGCGCGCGTGATCGCGATGCAGCCCGCCAAAGCTCTCGGCTTCGCCGCTCTCGGGATTTTCTTCCTGGGGGCGGTCGGGCTGTGGGTGGCGCACGGGCCCGCGATCATCACCGATCTGTGGACCGTACTTTGTCTTTAAGCTGTGGGCCTTTGACGCGCGCCGCCGCCCGGCTATAGTCCGCCCGGATTTTTGAAATATCAGGGAGAAGAAACGGCTATGGCGAAGCTCGCATTTCTGGGCATGGGCGTGATGGGATTTCCGATGGCGGGCCATTTGAAGAAGGCCGGCCATGACGTCGTCGTCTACAACCGCAGCGCCAAGAAGGCGCAGGATTGGGCCGCCAAGCATGGCGGCGGTACGGGCGCCACGCCGGCGGAAGCCGCGAAGGGTGCCGACATCGTTCTCGTTTGCGTGGGCAACGACGACGATCTGCGTTCGGTGATCTACGGCGATAACGGCGCGCTCGCCGGCATGAAATCGGGCACGATCCTGGTCGACCACACCACCGCCTCGGCCGAAGTGGCGCGCGAGATTTACGCGCAAGCCAAGAAGAAGGGCATCGGTTTCCTCGACGCGCCCGTTTCGGGCGGCCAAGCGGGGGCGGAGAACGGCCAGCTCGGCATCATGGTCGGCGGCGACGACGACGTGTTCGCGAAGGCCGAGCCCGTGCTCAAGATCTACGCCAAGGCGCTGTCGCTGATGGGCCCGGTCGGTTCGGGCCAGCTCACCAAGATGGTCAACCAGATCTGCATCGCCGGGCTCGTCCAGGCGCTGTCGGAAGGCATGAACTTCGCCGTGAAGGCCGGCCTCGATACCGAGAAGGTGCTGTCGGTCATCACCGCCGGGGCCGCCGGTTCGTGGCAGATGTCCAACCGCGCCAAGACGATGGTGCAGGGCAAATTCGATTTCGGTTTCGCGGTCGATTGGATGCGCAAAGATCTGTCGATCTGTCTCGACGAAGCCAAGCGCAACAAGGCGCGTTTGCCGGTGACCGCCCTGGTCGATCAGTTCTACGCGACCGTGCAGGCGCGCGGCGGCGGGCGCTGGGATACGTCCTCGCTCATCCACCTGCTCGCGAAGGAATAGGCTAAACGCCCGCGACGCGCGCGGGCAGTTCGTCCATGTGCCGGAAGATCTGCGTCGCCAAGGCGGCCAGTTGATCTTCCGGCGTGTGGTTCGCCCCGGCATAGGCGAGCGATTTCATCCCCGCCGCCCGCGCGGCTTCGAGCCCCACCAGCGTATCCTCGATCACCAGACAGTCGGCGGGCTCGGCGCCCAACGTCTTGGCGGCGAACAGGAACAGGTCCGGGGCGGGCTTTCCGTTCTTGACCATCGTCGAGCTGAAGCAGCGCCCCTCGAACAGATCGGCGAGGCCCGCGATCGCAAGACTCTTGGCGATGCGCGTCGGGTCGCTCGACGACGCCACGCAGCGCGCGAAGGGAAGGGCGGCGATCGCAGCGGCCACGCCCGCAACCGCTTTCAATTCGGTCTCGTAGGCGGCCAGCGTTTCCTCGCGGCACACATGCTCGAATTCCGGCGGCAAAGCGATGCCGAAATTGTCGCGCACGTCCGCGACCGTGTAGCCCATCTTGCGGCCGATATAGCGGCGCATCGACGTTTCGTAATCGATCTTCACGCCCGCCGCGACCAGATGCTTGTGCATGATCCGGTTGGCGATCGGCTCGGAATCCACCAGCACGCCGTCCATATCGAAAACGAGTAGGGCGGGTTTCATCCCGCGATCGTCGCCGGATCGCGCCACGTGAATCGCAGGATCGGCGCCGATGTGCCGTCCTTGAACGCGTAGATGCCCGCATCCGCTTCCTCGCCGCCCATGCGGCGATAAAACGCGACCGCGTTCGTATTGTCCTTATAGACGGTCAGATACATCGGCGTGCCGGGCACGTGTTCGGCGACCCAGCGCCCCGTCGCGGCGATCAGCGCGCGGCCGATGCCACCGCGCTTCAAGTTCGGGCGGACATGCAGATTGTCGAGCAGCACGCCATGGGGGTCGTCCGGCAGAATGGCCGCGCAGGACATGCCGAGCGCCAAGCCGTCATCCTGGCGCGCGATCAGCAGCACGATCTTCGCGGGGTTCCAGTCCTTCGCGCGCGCCGACCACACTTGCTGGCGGTCGTTGGCGCAATCGTTTTCGAGATACGAATCCGACACGATGCCGCGATAGGCGGTCTTCCAGCTTAGCGTGTGCAACTCGGCGGCGTCCTGCCAGCCGGCCGCACCGGCGTCGACGATCTTCCAGTTCATGTTTCCCCCGGATTTTCTTTTTAGTTCCGCGCGCGCTTCAAATCGCGCTCGTGCGCGGCGGCGGCGATCTGCGGGCCTTGCAGATTGCGCCGATAGACTTGGACGTTTTCCATGATGCGCTGGACGTAGTTGCGCGTCTCCTCGAACGGGATCATTTCGATCCAGTCGATCGCGTCCACATTCGCTTCGCGCGGATCGCCGGAATTGCGGATCCATTCGCGCGCGCGCCCCGGCCCGGCGTTATAGGCGGCGGCGGCGAGCACGTAGGACCCGCCGAATTCCTCCACCATCTGGTGCAGGAAGGCGCGGCCCAGACGAATATTATAGGCGGGGTCGAACAGGCGCGCGTCGGTATGCGTGCCCAGCGTGCCTTCCGCTTTCGCGACCGCGCGCGCGGTGGCGGGCATCAACTGCATCAAACCGCGGGCACCCGCGCGGCTCGTCACGCGGCTTTCGAACTGGCTTTCCTGGCGGATGATCGCGTAGGTCAGCGCGCGCTCCGGCTTTTCGCCGGTGAGCGGCACGACGGGCCAGCCGAGATCGGAAAGCTGCACGCCCGCGGCTTGCGCCGAACGCTTGCCCGCCAGCACCGCCCAATCGCTGCGGCCCAATTGGATCGCGAGTTCGGAGACGAGGGCGTGTTCGCTTGGCGTCTTGGCCACGCTCGCCATGCGGATCAGCAGCGGGCGGATGCGGTCGTCTTCCTTCGTTTCGCGCAGGATGCGCACGGCGCGCGACAATTCCGACGCGTCGAAGGCGCGCCGCTCGGCGGCCGTGGGGATAATGGGCGCGGGCCACGCCACGCGCGTGCCCAGCGCGTCGAGCCGCGCCATGGCGAGCTGGCCGTAATAGGCGGTGTGGAACTGCGCCGCGCGGCCATACCATTCCTTGGCCGCGTCTTGCTGCTTTTGCGCTTCCAGCGTGCGGCCCATCCAATAGGCGCCGCGCGAGCGCGACACCGGTGTGCGCGCGGCGTTCGCCAAGCGCTCGAAATAGGGTTTCGCGGTCGCCGGTTCGTTCAGTTGGCGAAGTGCGATCCAGCCGGCCATGAACTCGGCCTCGACGTAATTCGCGCCGTGCTCGACGCGCAGCTTGTGATCGCGCACCGCGTCGAACGCCTCGCGCGCGCGCCCCGCCACGATCGACCGTCGCGCCAGTACCGCGCGCTCGGGGAACCAGATCTCCGGCCTTCCCAGATCGGCGGGCAGCGCGGTCAGAACGGCGCGCGCCCCCGCCTCGTCGTTGTTGCGGCGGCGGTTGCGCATCGTTTCGTACATCAAGCCCGGATCGTTGCGCAGCTGGACGGGCACGCGGTCCAGGATGCGATTGGTGTTGCCGCCCGCGCGCAAGCGCATGCGCGTTTCGGCGATCAAGCGCCGATTGGCGTCGACCAACCGCAGCATGCGGCGCGCCTCGTCGGTGCGGCCTTCCCACACCAGACGGTCGAGACGGGCCCAATGCGCGTCGGCGTTGAGATGCTGGCCGAAGCGCTGCAGCCAGCGCTGCTGCTGCTGGTCGGTGAAGACGCCCGTGGTCCAATAGTCGCGGAACGCTTTCACGCCGCGTTCGCGCTGGCCTTGGTTGAGCAGCGCTTCGGCGAAACGTTGCGCGCCGTCGGGCGTCAGCGGATTGCGCGTGCCGTACCAGGCGAGCACGACGCTGTCGTCGACGCGCCGGTCGAGCAGCGCTTCCTCCGCCCGACGCGCCAGGGTTTCCTGGTTCGGCCAATCGGGATTGCGCTCGGCGAATTGCACGATGTCTTCGAACGTGGCGCCCGAACGCGGCGATTGCAGTTCAAGCCACCGGAACAGCTTCTGCGCGACCGGGTTGTTGCCGCGCGCCAGCAGCGTGCGCGCCGCTTCCCAGCGGCCGGCTTCGACGGCGGCGAAAATCTGGGTGTAGAGTTCGCGTTCCTGCGCGTTCAGCACCGGTGCCGCGAGATTGGGGATCGTGCGCACGCTGGCCGCACCGGGGGCGAGGGCGCCGGGGAGATCGGCCGGCGCGTCCTTCGCGGCCGGAACGGCGGCGACTTGCACCAGCGTATCGTCGCCCGACGCGCTGGCGGTGTCGGCCGGGACGGCGCTTTGTATCGCGACACTTTCCGAATTTGGGGCCGGCGTTTCGGCGGCTTGCGAGGCGCCACCGGGGGTGACGCCCGTGGTCACGCAGCCGGCGGTCAGGATTAAGGCGATAGCGGCGGTGGACACCGCGAATCGGGACGAAATAGCCATGGCTTGAGTAAAGCGCCGGGCGGTTTCCCAAGCAAGCCGAGGCCGTTGTTGCACGCGGACGGGGGCGGGGCTAACTTGCCCGGCCGTCGCGGGTCCTTCGACCCGCCAAAAATTCCGGCCTGCAGGAGAAATGCCCCCATGTTCAAGGGTTCGTTCGTCGCCCTCATCACGCCGTTTCGTAACGGACAGGTGGACGAGCGCGCCTTTAAAAAACTGGTGGAGTGGCAGATCCGGCAAGGCACGCATGGCCTCGTACCCTGCGGCACGACGGGCGAATCGCCCACGCTGAGCCATGAAGAGCATCAAGCGGTGATCGAGATGTGCGTCGCCGCCGCCAAGGGCCGCGTGCCCGTGATGGCGGGGACGGGCTCGAACTCGACCGACGAGGCGATCAGCCTAACCAAGCATGCCGAGCAAGTCGGCTGCGACGCGGCGCTCGTCGTGACGCCTTACTACAACAAGCCGTCGCAGGAAGGCCTTTACCGCCACTACGCGGCGATCGCCAAGTCGGTGAAGATTCCGATCTTCATCTACAACATCCCCGGCCGCTGCGCGGTCGACATGTCGGTCGAAACGATGGGCCGCCTCGCGCGCATCAAGAACATCGTCGGCGTCAAGGACGCGACGGGCGACCTCACGCGCCCCGGCTTGCAGCGTTTGGCCTGCGGCCCGGATTTCGTCCAGCTCGACGGCGACGACGGCACCGCGTTGGCCTTCAACGCGACCGGCGGTGTGGGCTGTATCTCCGTCACCGGCAATATCGCGCCCAAGCTCGTGTCGAAGATGCAGGTCGCCTCGCTGAAGGGCGACACCAAGACCGCGCTGAAGCTGCAGGACAAGTTGATGCCGCTCCACAAGGCGCTGTTCGCCGAAACCTCGCCGGGCCCGGTGAAATATGCGGGCTCGCTGCTGGGCATTTGCACCGACGAGGTGCGCCTGCCGCTCGGCCCCATCATGGATTCGACGAAGGAAAAGGTCCGCGCCGCGCTGAAAGGCGCCGGCCTCCTTTAATTCGGCATGCCCGCGCCCGAGCAAACCCGCAAGGTCGCGGCCACCAATCGGCGCGCGCGCCACGATTACACGATCGAGTCGACGCTCGAGGCGGGCCTCGTGCTCGTGGGCACGGAAGTGAAATCGTTGCGCGTGGGCGGGGCGTCGCTGATGGATGCGCACGCCGCGACGCGCGACGGCGAGCTGTGGCTGCTCGAAGCGCATATCCCGGAATACAAATCCGGGAACCAATTCAATCACGAGCCCAAGCGCGCGCGTAAACTGCTCGTCGCGAAAAAGGAAATGCAAAAGCTCGCCGGGGCGATCTCGCGCGACGGCATGACGCTCGTCCCCTTGCAGCTCTATTTCAACGGGCGCGGCATCGCGAAGGTCGAATTGGGCCTCGCCAAGGGCCGCAAGAAAGCCGACAAGCGCGAGGCGATCGCCACGCGCGATTGGAAACGCGATCAGGCCCGCCTGCTGTCGCGGCGCAATCGGTAGGAGCCATCCGCGATGCGCGCGTATATGCCCGCCGGACTCTACGCGCCCAACACGGCCGTGTTGCAGGACGGCGATTTGACGCTGCGCCCGCTGGTCCCCGAAGACGGCCGCCATTTCGAAGCGCTGCTGGCGGGCGACGAGGCGGGGATCGCGATGACCTCGCATCTGCCCTATCCCTTGTCGGCGCAGCAGGCGCGCGAATGGATCGTGTTGCGCACCGGTCCCGGCGGGCATGTCTTCGCCGTGCTCGATGCGCAAGGCCGGTTCTTGGGCTCGATGGGCTTCGGCGGTCCGAAGGACGGCGTGCCCGGCTTCGGCTATTGGATCGGCAAGGCGTTCCGTAACCAGGGTATTGCGACGCGCGCGGGCAAGCTGTGCGTGGCGCATGCGCGCAGCCTGGGCGTGCGAAGGATGGTCGCGGAGACGTTTCCGGGCAACGAAGCGTCCTACAAGGTCTTGCGCAAGCTGGGCTTCAGGGACGCGGGGCCCGTCGACCGTTTCTATCCTTTGCGCGGCGGCGCCCGGACGCTAAACTTGCATATCCTCGAGATCGTTTAGGTCGATCGTAACGACCGAAACAATCGGTTGGATCGCTGGAGGCTCGACCGGCATTCTTCTTTCCAAGGAGAAAGCCCATGTTGAAGACCGTCACCTTCGCCGTCGTCCACTTCACCGTCGCCTTCACGGTGGGTTACCTGATCACCGGCAGCTTCGTGCTGGCCTCGGCCGTCGCGCTGGTCGAGCCGATGGTGAACACCGTGGCCTATTATTTTCACGAACTCGCGTGGAACCGCTGGGGCGGTAAGGTCCGCGCCGCGGTCAACGTGCAGCCGGAACGCGCGTTGTCCGGACGCTGAACGCGAGCAGCACCGGCGCGATCAGCGCCAGCGCCGCGATCAGTACGAAGCGTTCGCCGTTGATATTCGAAACGGCGATTCCGGCCAGCGCCCAGACCATCGCGACGACGTACCAGATATTCGCGCGGCCGCCGAAGATCGCGACAAGCGCGATCGCGGCGGCGGGCAGCAGCGTCGCCAGCGCGTAGATCTCCGGCGACAGGCCGAAGGGCGTGGCGCCGACGAAATTGCGCAGCCAGCTTGTGGTGTTGAGGCACACGGCCGCACTCAGCCAGCCCGCTTGCAGGCCGAACAGTACGGGCAACGCCTTGTCGCCGTGCGCATCGACATGACGCCAGCCCAGCAGCGTGCTCGCGAACATGCCGAAGATCAGCGGCAATTGCATGAGCCCCGCGCCCATGATCTGCGTCCACAACATCCACGCCGTGCCGAACGCGAACATCGCACTCGCATATGGCGCCACATGCCGATAGCTCTCGTTCGCCGGATCGCGCCAAAAGCGTACGGCGTAGACGAGGCCGAGCACGAAAATCGGGAACCAAATTCCGAAGGCGTAGCCCGCGGGCGTTTCGGGCGCGGGCAGACCGGCTTCGGTGGCGCGCGCACCGATTTCGCCGCCGATCCCGGTCAGACGCGGGAAGAACGGCGCGAGGAATTGCGCGAGGGCGAGGGCGAGGACGAGGCGGGGCATGATTTGTCTACGCCCGCGCGCCGTCATCGGATCAGCCCAGTTTCGGTAGCAACGCGGCGAAGACCGCTTCGAACATCGCGGGCGTCAGGCGGCCGGTATTGGTGTTGTAGCGCGAGCAATGATAGCTGTCGGCCAGCACGCGGCCGCCGCCCAGATCGTGCTGCGCGCCATGCGCGAATTTGGCGGCCGACGCTTTGCGGCCCAGCGCCGCAAGGGCGGCATCATGGGCAACGCGACCCAGCGCCACGATGGCGCGCAAATTCTTCATGTCGGCGAGTTCGGCGACGAGGAAGGGGCGGCACGTCGCGGCTTCCTTCGGTGTCGGTTTGTTTTCCGGCGGCAGGCAGCGCACCGCGTTGGCGATGCGCACGCCCGTCAGCGCCAGCGTATCGGGGACCCAGGCGCGGTCTTCGCGATCGGCGACGAATTCGCCCTTCGCGAGGCCGAATTTCTTCAGCGTCGCGTAAAGCAGATCGCCCGCGTAATCGCCGGTGAAGGGGCGGCCCGTGCGGTTCGCTCCCTTCAAGCCGGGGGCGAGACCGACGATCAACAGCTTGGCGTCGATCGGCCCGAAGCTGGGGACCGGCGCGTTCGACCATGTCGGAAACTTCGCGCGAAGTTCGTTCCGCAAGCCGACAAGGCGCGGGCAGAACGGGCAGTCGCGCGAAGGTTCGGCGAAGCTCACTCGCGGTTGGGATCGGCCGGCGTGGCGATGGGCTGCTGTTGCTGCACCGGCGCGCCGCCGCCATAGCCCGCCCCGGTCTGCGGCTGGTGGTTGCCGCCGCCTTCGCGGCCGCCCTGGCCGCCGCTGCCGCCCTGGCGCGCGATATGGGCGCCGAGCTCTTGCAACTCGATGAACGTGTCGGCCTGACGGCGCAATTCGTCGGAGATCATCGGCGGCTGGGAGCGGATCGTCGAGACGACCGAGACGCGCACGCCCCGGCGCTGGACCGATTCGACCAGGCGGCGGAAATCGCCGTCGCCCGAGAACAGCACGACATGGTCGAGGCTGGGCGCGAGGTCCATCATATCGACCGCCAGCTCGATATCCATGGAACCCCGGAAGCGCCGGCGGCCCATATTGTCGGTGAATTCCTTCATCGGCTTCGTCACCATGGTGAAGCCGTTGTAGTCCAGCCAATCGACCAGCGGGCGGATCGGCGAATAATCCTGATCTTCGGCCAGGGCGGTGTAGTAGAAAGCGCGGATCAGACGGCCCTTGCCCTGGAACAATTGCAGGAGCCGCTTGTAGTCGATATCGAAGCCCAGCGCTTTCGCCGCGTTGTAGAGATTCGGCCCGTCGATGAACAACGCCAAACGCTCTTGCGGATAAAACGCCATAACGAGTCTCCTTCAAATGTGCCGACGCGAAAATGTTCGAAGCCGGAATGGGGTCTATCTAGCCCGGCGCCACGTCGCGGACAAGCTGCAGGATCGCGAATGATTCTCGTGGCCATCGGCGCCAATTTGCCCGGCAAATTCGCATCGCCCGCCGATGCGATCGCGGCGGCGTTCGGCGAACTCGATCGCGCGCCGTTGCGCGTCGCGGCGCGTTCGCGCATCTACGAAAGCCCGCCTTGGCCGCAGCCTTCGACGCAGCCTTGGTATGCCAACGCGGTCGTGCGGCTCGAAACGGAACTCGGGCCGGAAGCGCTGCTGGCGCATCTGCATGGGGTGGAGCGGGAATTCGGCCGGGTGCGGGGCGTGCTCAACGCCGCGCGCACCCTCGATCTCGATCTGATCGATTACGACGGCAAGGTCCAAGATGGGCCGCCGATCCTGCCCCATCCGCGCATGGCGGACCGCGCTTTCGTCCTTTATCCGCTGGCGGAAATCACCCCGGATTGGCGCCATCCGGTCCTGGACCGTCCGATTTCCAGCCTGATTGCCAGGCTGCCGGCCGACACGGTCTGCCGGCCCATTCCGCCAAGGGCTTGAACCGGCGGCAAATTTCCGGCTTCTCAGGGATTGTGCTGCGGCGCGGAAGCCTCTATATTCCCTAGCCCTTTCCAAGGATTTCTATCCGTTGAGCCGGAGTGCCGAATGGCCCGCGTAACCGTTGAAGATTGCGTCGTCAAAGTTCCCAACCGCTTCGAGCTCGTCATGCTCGCGGCCCAGCGCGCGCGCGAAATTTCGGCGGGCTCGCCGCTGACGGTCGAGAAGGACAACGACAAGAACCCGGTCGTCGCCTTGCGCGAGATCGCCGATGACTCGCTCGCCCTCGACAATCTGCGCCAGTCGCTGATCCAGGGCCTGCAGCGCCAGGTCGAAAGCGAAGAGCCGGAAGACGACGCGATGGAGCTGCTCGCGGCCGATCGCGATGTCGCCGGCGTGCCGGAAGACGCGGCGATGGACGGCATCGAAGACGAGATGGATATCGAAGACGCCGACACGGTGAAGACCGACGTTGCCGCGGCGGATGACGCGGCGGTCGAAGAGTAACCGGCGGGCGGGGATTTGGGCCCCGACGGCACCACAGAGACCCAAGCACCGCCGATCGAAGGCGGTACCGACGCGCGGGGTACGGCGGACGACGCCGTAGCCGCCGCGCCGTCGGTGGAGGCGCCGCGCAAAGCGCGTCCGCCGATGATGCGCGCTTTCGAATTGGTCGAGCGCGTCAAAGCCTACGATCCCGACGCCGACGAAGACCTGATCAACCGCGCCTATGTCTTCTCGATGAAGGTGCACGGCGCGCAGATGCGCGCCTCGGGCGATCCGTATTTCTCGCACCCGCTGGAAGTCGCGGGCATCCTCACGCAATTCAAGCTCGACACCGCGTCGATCGTGACGGCGCTGCTGCACGACACGGTCGAAGATACGCTGACCTCGATCGACGAGATCGAGCGCGTGTTCGGGCCGGAGATCGCGCGCCTCGTCGACGGTGTCACCAAGCTTTCGCGGCTGGAGCAACAGGCGCAATCCGATCGCGCCAAGCAGGCGGAGAATTTCCGCAAGCTGCTGCTGGCGATGTCGGCCGATATCCGCGTGCTGCTGGTGAAGCTCGCCGATCGTCTGCACAACATGCGCACGATCGGCTTCATTCCGAAGCCCGAGAAGCGCCAGCGTATCGCGCGCGAGACGATGGATATCTACGCGCCGCTCGCCGAGCGCATCGGCATGCGCCGCGTGCAGGAGGAGCTGGAAGACCTCGCCTTCTCGCAGATCAATCCCGACGCGCGCGAGTCGATCGTCACGCGGCTTCAACATTTGCGCGCGCGCGGCGGCGACGTGGTCAGCCGCGTGGCCGAGCACATCGCCGGCGTGCTGAAATTCGAAGGGTTGAACGCCCAAGTCTCCGGCCGCGAGAAGACGCCGTATTCGATCTGGCGCAAGACCCAGCGCAAGAACGTGGCGTTCGAGCAATTGTCGGACATCATGGCCTTCCGCGTGCTGGTCGACGACGTGACCGATTGCTACCGCGCACTTGGCGTCGTGCATTCGCATTGGCGCGTCGTGCCCGGGCGCTTCAAGGATTACATCTCCGTCGCCAAGCCCAACGGCTATCGCTCGCTGCATACCGGCATTTTCGGGCCCGAAGGTCAGCGCGTCGAAATCCAGATCCGCACGCGCGACATGCACGACGTCGCCGAATTCGGCGTCGCGGCGCATTGGTCCTACAAGGACGGCCGCCCGATCGCCGAAACCGGTGCCGCGGCCAAGGATGGCGGTCAGTATCGCTGGCTGCGCGAACTTCTCGACATTCTCGAACACACGACCAATCCCGAGGAATTCCTCGAGCATACGAAGCTCGAGATGTACCAGGACCAGGTCTTCTGCTTCACGCCCAAGGGCGATCTGATCGCATTGCCGCGCGGGGCGACACCGGTCGACTTCGCCTATGCCGTGCACTCGGCCGTCGGCGATCATTGCGTGGGCGCCAAGATCAACGGCCGCATGATGCCGCTGCGCACGGCGCTGTCGAACGGCGATCAGGTGGAGATCGTCACCTCGAAGGCGCAGGTGCCGTCGCCGACCTGGGAACGTTTTGTCGTTACGGGAAAAGCGCGCGCGCGCATCCGCCGTTTCATCCGTTCCCAGCAGCGCCAGCAATTCGTCGAACTCGGCCGCTCGATGTTGCAGAAGGCGTTCAAGGCCGAAGGCTACGACTACGCCGACAAGTCGCTGGAAGGTGCCGTCAAGCCGCTGAAGGCCGACGACGTCGAGGATCTGATCGCGGAAGTCGGCGCGGGGCAGATCTCCGATCGCGAAGTTCTGAATATCCTGTTCCCCGAAACGCGGCCCCAGCCCAAGCCCGCGAATGTCGTGCCGATCCGCAAGGGCAAGGCCGCGACGTCGGACGTGCCGCGCAATCGCGTGCCGATCCGGGGCTTGATCCCCGGCATGGCGATCCACTACGCGGGTTGCTGCCATCCGCTACCGGGCGATCGCATCGTGGGCATCGTCACCACCGGGCGCGGCGTGACGATCCACACGATCGATTGCGACACGCTGGAGCAATTCGCCGATCAGCCCGCGCGCTGGCTCGATGTCGGCTGGGAAATCGACGGCGAGACGCCGGGCGGGGCCTTCGTCGGCCGCATCGCGATGGTCGTGCGCAACGAGCAGGGCAGTCTCGGCACGCTGTCGACCGTGATCGCCAAAAACGGCGGCAACATCACCAATTTGAAGATCACCAACCGGACGACCGAGTTCTGGGAGATGATCATCGACGTCGAAGTGCGCGACGTGAAGCATCTCACCAACGTCATCGCGGCGCTGCGCGCGACCCCGGTTATCAACTCGGCCGAGCGCGCGCGCGGATGATCTTGGGGCTCGGGTCCGATCTCGTCGATATCCGCCGCGTCGCGGCGACGCTGGAACGTTTCGGCGAGCGCTTCACCCATCGCATCTTCACGGTGGGCGAGCGCGCCAAATCCGACCGGCGCGCGGCGCGCGCGGAATCCTACGCGCGGCGTTTCGCGGCGAAGGAAGCGTGCTCGAAGGCGCTGGGCACCGGCTTCCGCAAAGCGGTCTATTGGCGCGACATGGAAGTGGTGAATCTGCCCGGCGGCAAGCCCACGATGCGCCTGACCGGCGGGGCGGCGATCCGTCTCGCCGAAATGGTGCCCAAGGGCATGAAAGCCCAGATCGACGTGAGTTTGACCGACGATCCGCCGATCGCCAGCGCCATCGTGATAATCTCGGCCGTTCCGGCCACTTGACTTCAACACCGCGCGGCGGCCTTATCCCGCCCGTCAAAACACGGTTTTCCGGCATCATGCAGACACCGCCCGTCCCCCGCGGCCAAACCGCCTCCGGCCTCGTCGAGTTCGTGAAAACGATCGTCTACGCGGTGCTGATCGCGCTTGGTATCCGCACCGTGTTGTACGAGCCGTTCAACATCCCGTCGGCGTCGATGGTGCCCACGCTGTTGATCGGCGATTACCTGTTCGTCTCGAAATTCACCTACGGCTATTCCTTCGCCTCGTTGCCCTACGGCATCCGGCTGTTCGACGGTCGTATCGCGGGCTCGGCGCCCGATCGCGGCGACGTGGTCGTGTTCAAACTGCCGCGCGACGGCAAGACCGACTACATCAAGCGCGTGATCGGCCTGCCGGGCGACAAAGTGCGCGTGACCGGCGGCGTGCTCTACATCAACGACGAAGCCGCGAATTTGCGCCGCCTGCCGGATTTCGTCGACGACGAGCGCGGCTTCGCCGTGCGCTACGCCCAGTTCATGGAAACGCTGCCCGGCGGGCGCGAGCATCGCATTTTGAAGATGACGAACGAGGGGCCGTACAACAACACGCCCGTGTTCACCGTGCCGCCCGATCATTTCTTCGCGATGGGCGATCATCGCGACAATTCGCAGGACAGCCGCGATCCCGAGGCCGTCGGCTTCGTGCCGTTCGAGAATATCGTCGGCCGCGCGCAATTCCTGTTCTTCTCGACCGACGGCAATTGGTCGCTGGCGCGTCCGTGGGAAGCGCTGACGGCGATCCGCTATTCCCGTCTGCTGGGCGCGATCCGTTGACGGCACGCAAGGCCCTCGAAGAATCTTTGGGCCATCGCTTCGCCGATCCCGATTTGCTGACCGCCGCCTTGGCGCATTCCTCGCTCGGAAGGCGCGGCGACAAGAAGCGCAGCGGCGTGGGTTTCGAACGGCTCGAGTTCCTCGGCGATCGCGTTGTGGGCCTCGTCGTCGCTGATCTTTTGGAAAAGCGCTACGGCGACGAAAACGAAGGCGATCTCGCCAAGCGCCATGCGCAGCTCGTGCGCCGCGAAACGCTGGCCGCCCTTGCCAAGGAATTGGATATCGGCGCCGCCCTCGAATTGTCGAACTCGGAGGAGCAGGGCGGCGGGCGCGAAGCGGCCGGCGTGCTGGCCGACGCGTTCGAGGCCTGCGTGGGGGCCGTCTATCGCGATGGCGGCATGGCGCCCGCGCAAGCATTGGTCGCGAAACTGTTTGCGCCCTTGCTTGCGAAAGCGGGTGCCCCGCCGCGCGAACCCAAGACCGCGTTGCAGGAATGGTCGCAAGGGCGCGGCTTGAAGCTGCCGATCTACGAAGTGCTGACGCAGACCGGTGTGGCGCACGCGCCGCATTTCACCGTGCGCGTCACGGTCGAAAGCCACGCGCCCGAAACGGGTTCGGGGCCCAACAAACGCGAAGCCGAACGCGACGCCGCCGCGAAGCTGCTGGCGCGCCTGGAAGGATCGAAGATATGAGCCGCTGCGGTTTCGTCGCGTTGCTGGGCGTGCCCAATGCGGGCAAGTCCACGCTGGTCAATCGCCTGGTCGGCGCCAAGGTCGCGATCGTCTCACCCAAGGTGCAGACGACGCGCACGCGCGTGACCGGCATTCTGGTCGAGAACGAAACGCAGGCGATCTTCGTCGATCTGCCCGGCGTGTTCGCGCCCAAGCGCCGCTTGGACCGCGCGATGGTCGATGCCGCGTGGCGCGGCGTCGAGGAAGCCGACGCCGTGCTGCTGGTGGTCGATGCGCCGCGCGCGTTGAAGCGCGGCGACGGCGACGAGGAGGAGAAGATCGTTCTCGACGGTCTCGCCAAGCGCGGCCTGAAGGCGGATCTCGCGATCAACAAGATCGATCTGATCGCGCCGCACGAATTGCTCGCATTGGCCAAGCGCTATTCCGAGACGGGCCATATCCGCGACGTGTTCATGGTCTCGGCGCAAACCGGCAATGGCTGCGACGTGCTGAAATCGAAGCTGCTCGCGAAGCTGCCCGAAGGCCCGTTCCATTACCCCGAAGACGAAATCTCCGATCTTCCGGCGCGCTTGCTGGCGGCGGAGGTGACGCGCGAACAGGTGTTCCGCAAGCTGCATAAGGAACTGCCCTATTCGTCGGCGGTCGAGACGACCAAATTCGAGGAGCGCGAGGACGGCTCCGCGCGCATCGAACAGACGATCCATGTCGCGCGCGAAGGCCAGCGCAAGATCGTGATCGGCGCCAAGGGCGCGATGCTCAAAACGATCGGGCAGGGTGCCCGCTTCGAACTCGCCAAGTTGCTCGACCGCCAAGTGCATCTGTTCCTGCACGTGAAGGTCGATCCCAAATGGGACGAGAAGCGCGATTTCTTCCGGGAATGGGGCCTGGAGTTCAATCCCGAGAAGGGTTGATCGCGTCGCTTTTCACGGCCGGGCCGATATCACGCTCGTTTCGCGTCTGGATTTCCCGGATCTGGAACCGAATTTGCCGCGTTCCGGTCCGATTGAATTGTAAATCCCTCAACTGCGCGCTTCTGCCGCATCGGTATTTTATGTCGGATTAAACGGCCGGGCCCCGAATTTCCCGTGCGCGCCCGGAAGGGTTGGCGAACGGATTTTACATTTTCGGGGGAGAAAACATGTCCGGTACCGATAACGAACTTTCACGCCGTCTGGAATTCATCGCGCTCGATCCCGCGTCGCGCGCCGTGTTGCGGGAAGCCAAGCCGATGGTCGACGCGGTCGTGCCCGGCGTGATGGACGCGTTCTACGAGCATCTGCGCAAATTCCCGGAAATGTCGGCGATGTTCCAAGGCGGCGACGTTGCGATGGCGCGCGGCCGCGCGGCGCAGATCGAGCATTGGCGCAATATCGTCTCGGGCGAGTTCTCGGCCGATTACATCGCGGCGGTCCGGCGTATCGGCCAGCGCCACAGCCGCATCGGCCTCGATCCGCGCTGGTATATCGGCGGTTACGCCTTCATCGCCGCGCGGCTGATGGATGCGGTGGTGCGCGCCTATAACAGCCGCTGGAATCCCGCCCAAGCGAACGCGAAGATCGCGGCGGTGCAATCGGCGTTGCTGAAAGCGACCATGCTCGACATGGATTACGCGATCTCGATTTATCTCGAAGAGAACAAGAAGGCCGCGGACAAGAAGCTCGAAGCTCTGGCGGCCGAGTTCGACGCCAGCGTGAAGAAGGTCGTCGATGGCGTCGCGCACGCGGCCGAATCGATGCGCGCCACGGCCGGGCAATTGTCGCAAGCCGCGTCGCATACATCGACCCAGGCCGAGGCGGTCGCCAACTCCGCGCAATCCGCGTCGGATAACGTGCAGACGGTGGCGTCGGCGGCGGAGGAGCTTTCCGCTTCGATCCGCGAGATCGGCGCGCGGATGGAGGAAACGGCGCGCATCGTCGCGCGCGCGGCCCAGCAATCGCAGCGCTCGGACCAGCTCATCTCCGGCCTCGCGCAATCGACCGATCATATCGGCAGCGTCGTCGATTTGATCCGTCAGATCGCGGGCCAGACCAATCTGCTGGCGCTCAACGCCACGATCGAAGCCGCGCGTGCGGGCGATGCGGGCAAGGGCTTCACGGTCGTGGCGGGCGAGGTCAAAAGCCTCGCAGGGCAAACCGCGAAGGCGACCGAGGAAATCGGCAAGTCGATCACCGGCGTGCAGGAAGCGACGCAAGCCTCGGTCGGCGCGATCCGCGACGTCGATCGCGTGATCGCCGATCTCGACAAGGTGGCGCAAGGTGTGGCCGCCGCGGTCGAGCAGCAGCGTTCGGCGACGCAGGAAATCGCACGCTCGGTGCAGCAGGCCGCTTCCGGTACGACGGGCGTGACCGACACGATCAAGACCGTGTCGGATTCGGCCGCCGCGACCGGACGCATGTCCAATCAGGTCGTCGAAGTGGCCGACGAGCTGGGCCGCAACGCCGAACGCTTGAGCCAGGAAGTGAACGCGTTCCTCAGCCGGATCCGCGCCGCGTAAGGAACG
The DNA here is from genome assembly GCA_017308135.1 of Alphaproteobacteria bacterium. Taxonomy (NCBI): domain Bacteria; kingdom Pseudomonadati; phylum Pseudomonadota; class Alphaproteobacteria; species Alphaproteobacteria bacterium. The sequence goes on along the minus strand of JAFKFM010000008.1, from coordinate 874,292 downwards.
CCGGCAACGGCGCGCCGGTCGCCAGATAGACGCCCGCCGTGATGGCCGCCAAGCCCAGCCAATCGGTGCTTGTCGGCCACTCGCCGAGTATCGGAATGGCGCTGAGCGAGGCGAGGACGGGCACCAGCGAGGCGAGGGCCGCCGCGCGCGACGATCCCAGGATCGCGATCGCGCGGTTATAGGCGTAGAGCGAAACGACGCTCGACAACACGCCCTGGAACAGCGCCTGTACCGCCCATTCGCCCCAACTTGCGCGCAGCAAGCCGGGCGATTGCGCGGTCAGCACGTGGACGGCGTAAGGCGGCAGGAACAGAATCGCCGACCAGACGCAGACATAGGCGATGGCGATATGCGGGGCGATGCCGGTTTTGCGGATCGTGACCGTATAGGCCGCCCACAACGTCGCCACGGCGACGAAGATCGATTGGCCGATCCATTCCTGCCCCGTGGCGCCGTCATGCGCGCCCGCGAAAACCAGCGTGACGACGCCGACCGGAACCAGCGCGAAGCCGAGCTTGCGCGGCCCCGCGATCCGCTCGCCCAGGATCAAGACCGATAGAATCGCCGTGAACAGCGGCATCGTGCCCGGCAGCAGGACCGAGCCGTGGCTGATCGGCGCATAGCGGAAGCCGGTCGCCGACGCGACCGAATAGATGACGCCCGCGCCGCACACCAGAATCGCCCATACACCCCAGCCGATCCGGGCGGGGTTGATGCCGTGGCGCCACGCGACCGGCAGCATGATCAGGGCGGCGGGCGCGAAGCGCAGCGCCGTCAGGTCGTAGGCGTCGAGTTCGCTTTTGGCGCCCGCGCGCGTCGCCACCATCCAGGCGACCCAGATCGATATGGCGAACAGTCCCCAGGCATAGCCGGTCAGGGCGGAGGCGGGCTTGGCTTGGTCGATCATAGGGGGCGAACGCTAGAGCGCCGGATGCCCATTAGTAAATCAAATTGAAATCATGACGGCCATGACGTAAGCTAATAGCGCTTTATTGGATCGATACACCCGCCACAAGACGGGCCGCACCAGCAACGCCGTGCCTTCAGGGAAGTTACGCATGAGTTCGTCGAGCATCAATGTCGGCCAGCTGCGCGCGTTTCTTGCCGTGCTGGAAGAAGGCGGGTTCACCGCCGCAGCGCATAAACTCGGGCTAACCCAGTCGGGCGTCAGCCAGGCGGTCGCCGCACTCGAGGAATCCTTGGGCGTGGTGCTGCTGCTGCGCAATCGCGGCCGCGTGGCGCCGACGGCGGCGGGGGCCGCCATCCAATCGGATGCGCGCCAAGCGCTGGAAGCGATCGAACGCGTGCGCCATCGCGCCCAGGTGCTGATCGGCCTGCAATCGGGCCGCGTGCGCGTGGGCTCGGTCGCGTCGGCCGCCGCGCGGCTGCTGCCGCCGATCGTCAAGAATTTCGGTGCGCGCTATCCCGGCATCGAAGTCGTGCTGATCGAAGGGACCGACAACGAAGTCCGCGATTGGGTGACCGGCGGGGCCATCGATATCGGCCTGACCGCCGAAGTGCCCAAGGATTACGATTCGGTGCCGGTGGCGGAGGACGATTTCCTCGCCATCATGCCGCGCAAGCATCGCTTGGCCGCGCGCCGTTCGATCCGCCCGGCCGATATCGCGGACGAACCCTTCGTGATGTCGAACGCCGGCTGCGAAGACGACGTGCGCGGCATTTTCCAGACCGACGGAATCACGCCGAAGATCGCGTTCTCGGTGCGCGATCCCGCCGCGTTGCTGGCGATGGTGCGCGAAGGGGTGGGGGTGTCGATCGTGCCCGAACTCGTCGTGCCGTCGGGCGAGCGGCGCCTGGCCGCGATCCCGCTGGAGCCGCCCGCGCGGCGCAAGCTGTGCGCGGTCGCGCGCAAAGCGGGCCTCGCCCCGGCGGCGCGCGCGTTTTTGGATTCGCTCGCCGCCGCCGGTCGCCAGCATATGGCGCGGGGTTAGTTAGCGCCGCTTCTTCGCCTTCGGCTTGCCGAACACACGCGCGAACAGCGTGTCGACATGTTTGGTGTGGTAGCCCATATCGAACATCGCGTCGATTTGCTTGGGGCTCACCTTCTTGGCGACGATCGGATCGGCTTTCAGCCGGTCCTGGAACGAGCCGCCGGACGACCACGCCGCCATCGCGTTCGACTGCACGATGCGATAGGCGTCTTCGCGGCTGACGCCGGCTTGCGTCAACGCCAGCAGCACGCGCTGCGAATGGACGAGGCCGCCCAGCGCGTCCAAGTTGGCTTTCACGCGATCCTTGTAGATCACCATCTTCTCGATCATGCCGGCAAGGCGATGGAGCGCGAAATCCAGCGTGATCGTCGCGTCGGGCCCGAACACGCGCTCGACGGCGGAGTGCGAGATATCGCGCTCGTGCCACAGCGCCACATTCTCCAGCGCCGGCGTCACGGCGGCGCGCACGATGCGCGCGAGGCCGGTCAAATTCTCCGACAGCACCGGGTTGCGCTTATGCGGCATCGCCGACGAGCCCTTTTGGCCCGGGCTGAAGAATTCCTCCGCCTCGCGCATTTCGGTGCGCTGGAGATGCCGGACTTCGATCGCGAAACGCTCGATCGACGAGGCGATGACGCCCAGCGTGGCGAAATACATCGCGTGCCGGTCGCGCGGAATGACCTGCGTCGAGATCGTTTCCGGAACCAAGCCCATTTTCTTGGCGACATGCGCTTCGACGCGCGGATCGATATTGGCGAAGGTGCCCACGGCCCCCGAAATCGCGCAGGTCGCGATTTCCGCGCGCGCGGCTTCCAGGCGTTTGCGGTTGCGCGCGAACTCGGCGTAGAAGCCCGCGAGCTTCAAGCCGAAGGTCGTCGGCTCGGCATGGATGCCGTGGCTGCGGCCGATCGTCGGCAGATACTTCGTTTCGTTCGCGCGCTTCTTGAGGGCCGCGAGAACGCGATCGACGCCGTCGAGCAGCAGATCGCTTGCGCGCGCCAGCTGCACCGACAAGGTCGTGTCGAGCACGTCGGAGCTGGTCATGCCCTGGTGCACGAAGCGCGCGTCGGGGCCGACATATTCGGCGAGGTTGGTCAGGAAGGCGATGACGTCGTGCTTGGTCTCGCGCTCGATCGCGTCGATGCGCGCGATCTCCCACTTGCCCTTCTTCCAGATCGTCTGGGCGGCCTTCTTGGGGATCACGCCAAGGGCGGCCTGCGCGTCGCAGGCATGGGCTTCGATTTCGAACCAGATGCGGAATTTGCTCTCGGGCTCCCAGATCGCGGTCATCTGGGGGCGGCTATAGCGCGGGATCATCGATCGTCCTTCGTTAATTCTTCGGTGTGTCGGCGAGTGCGGTGCCGATCATGCTGTCGCGGCCGACCAGGGCGGCGAGGCGGTCTTCGCTCCACCCCTCGGTCCCGGCGGGTCGCATCGGCACGACCAGATAGCGCATATCGGCCGTGGAATCGACGACGCGGATTTCGACGCTTTCGGGCAGGAAAGTCCCGAATTCCGCCAAGACCTTGCGCGGTTCCTTGACGGTGCGCGCACGGTAGGCGCTCGACTTGTACCAAGCGGGGGGTACACCGAGAATCGCCTTGGGATAGCAGGAGCACAACGTGCACACGACCACGTGATGGCGCGCGGGCGTGTTTTCCAGCGCCACGACGGTCGCGGAGTTGGACGTATCCACGCCCATCTCGTCGGCGGCGGCTTTCGCATCCTTCATCAGCCGCGCCTTGAACGCCGGATCGACCCAGGCGCGCGCGACGATCTTCGCCCCCATCGCCGGCGTGCGGCTATCCATCAGCTCGATCTGCTTGCGCACGTCTTCGGCGGTGATGACGCCCTTGGCGATCAGCAATTCGCGCACGGCGCGTTCGAGCCGCGCGTATTCCGGCCGTGGCTCGGTCGCGCCGACGGGCGCGTGATCGTCATGCGTGTGAAGATGGTCGTGATGATCGCCGCTCATGGCGCAGGCTCCAGCCAATTCTCGTAAAGATCGGCGGTCAGGGTTTCGTTACGCGCGTCCGTGCCGGGAAACAGATCGGCGCGGTCGAACACGACCATATAGAGCGCGCGCTTCGGCGCGTCCTTGCGGCCGACGGCCAGGAATTCGGGATCGCCGAATTCGCCGATCAGCGTTTCGATCCGCCCCGTTTTGCCGCGCACGAAATGCGGCGTGCGGATATGGACCTTCACGCCCTTCGCCTCGGGCCAGTCGTTGCGCACGGTCACGCGCGTTCCGGGGGCGAAACTCATGCTTCCTCACCGTCCTCTTCCTTGAGGTCCGCGAGTTTGAGGACGAGTTCCTCCTCGCCGATCACGTCCTTGGCGACCATGATTTCGGCGACCGCGTGGATCCATTTTTCGTAATAGAGTGCGCGGTCGTATTCCTCGGGCGGCATCGCCTCGATCGAATTGCGCATTTCGTCGACGCGCATCAACGCGCGCGACGGGTGCGACAGAAGATTGACCAGCGCGTCCACGCGTTTGTCGAATTCCGACAATTCGTGTTCCGCGCGGTCGATCGGTTGCGAGGCGAACGGCTCGATGCCGCCCATGTCGTGATGGGATCTCATAGCCCGCAGACTATCAGAACAACCCCATCGACTTGAAGCTGGTATGGCCGCGCCGGCCGATCACGACATGGTCGTGGACGGTCACGCCGATGATTTTCAACGCCTTGTCGATTTCGCGCGTGATGTCGATATCCGCGCGACTCGGCTTGCTGTCGCCCGAGGGGTGGTTATGGACCAGGATAACGGCCGAGGCGCCGATTTCCAGGCAGCGTTTGGCGACCTCGCGCGGATAGACCGGGGCATGGTCGACCGTGCCTTTCTGGTGGATCTCGTCGTGGATCAGGCGGTTCTTCTTGTCGAGGAACAGCAGGCGGAAATGCTCCTGCTTGGCGCGGCCCATATCCGCCATCAGATAATCCATCAGCTTTTCCCAGCCACTGAGCACCGGCTTGTCCGTCGCGTCGGCGCGCGCCAAGCGGACGGCCGCTTCGCGCACGGCGAGCAGCGTGTCGATCGCCACGTCGCCCAAGCCGTCGACCGCGGCGAGTTCCTCGCGGCTCGCGGACAGCAACTCGGCATAGGAGCCGAAACGCTGAATCAACGTCTTGGCGAGCGGCTTCACGTCGCGGCGCGGGATCGCGGCGAACAGCAGCAGCTCGATCAGTTCGTAATCTTGGAGCGCGCCGCCGCCCGCCTTGCGGAAGCGTTCGCGCAGACGCTGGCGATGGCCGTGATAATGCGGGGCGGGGCCTTCGGCCACGCCGCCGGTTTCGTCGGAAGGGGAGTCATCGGACATCACGCGTGGAATGATACACGCGTATTCGCGCCGTACAACCGTCGGAAGAAGGCTTAACCCGCGAACGAATAAGGCGGGCGGTGCAGGCCGGCCGGGCTCAACGTGAAAATCTCGTAGCCCGTTTCGGTCACGGCGATCGAATGCTCGAACTGCGCCGACAGCGACCGATCCTTGGTCACGGCCGTCCAGCCGTCCGACAGCACCTTCACGCGCCAATCGCCCGCGTTGATCATCGGTTCGATGGTGAAGAACATACCCGGCTGCAGGCGCATGCCCGTGCCCGCCTTGCCGTAATGCAGGACCGACGGCGAATCGTGGAACACGCGGCCCAAACCGTGGCCGCAGAAATCGCGCACGACCGAGAAGCGCTGGCCTTCGGCCACGCGCTGGATGGCCGCCCCGATATCGCCCAGCGTGGCGCCGGGCCGCACGACCTCGATCCCCGCCATCATCGCTTCGTAGGTCGTATCGACCAGCTTCTTGGCGCGCACGCCCACATCGCCCAGCAGGAACATGCGGCTCGTGTCGCCGTACCAGCCGTCGAGAATGACGGTCACGTCGATATTGATGATGTCGCCGTCTTCCAGCTGCTTGTCGCCGGGAATGCCGTGGCACACGACATGATTGACCGACGTGCAGACCGATTTGGGATAGCCCTTGTAGCCGAGCGGCGCGGCGCGGGCGCCGTGCTTCACGATGAATTCGTGGCACAGGCGGTCGATCTCGCCCGTCGTCACGCCGATCTTCACCAGCGGGCCGATATAGTCGAGCGTTTCGGCGGCGAGTTTGCCCGCCGCGCGCATGCCCGCGAAACCTTCGGGGCCGTGGAATTTGACGGGCCGCCCGTCGGAATCGAGGAGCGGCGTGGGGGCGATAACGTCGGTCATTCTGCGGGCTATATAAGCGCTCCGGCCGATTTACGCCAGGGCTGCGGTATCCTTTTGCGGGTCGTCCGGGGCCTGGGCGTGGGCGGGAAAATTGCGGCCCTTGGCGTAATCCTCGGCCAAATGGGGATCGCGGCGTAACGCCGCCACGGCGTGGGTGAGTTCGAGGGGGGTGACGTCCAGCCCCGCCGCCGCCAGCGCCTGGCCCAGGCCCTTCAACACCTGATCGCCGATCAAGGCGGGCTCCAGCGGAATGGATTTCGCGGGCTTGGTCGCGGGCGAGCGGCCGAGCTCGTAGCGCGCCTTGCAGAAATCGAGATCGCGCGAATGCGTGGCGCGGCAGCGATTGGGCCGCACCTCGTAGATCGCGCAAGCGCCGTCGATCAGGAAAGCGCAGGCGCGCTTCTCGGCTTTGCGCTGCGCGTTCGACTTGCCCAAAATCGCGGGGGCGAGCCCGTCGAAGCGCTCGGCGAGTTTCGTGCCGTCGATCGCGCGGGCGATGGCGACCGCCTCGGCCGGCAAGATCGCGACATGCTGGTGGCAGCACCAGCCGCAGCCGGCCTTGCAGGCGATGGCGCCGACCGCATCGACCTGGGGGAAGGCGCGCGCCCAAACCCGGTCGAACACCCGATGGGCGGCGAGGGCGGCTTCCGCGACGGCCAAAATCCCGTGACCGCTCGACATTTGATCGGCGGCAGCATATCTGGCGGCGAGAACAGTGTCGGTCATCGGATAAATATACTAATAGGATTCGATCATGACAGACCAAGCCCCTACCGCCTGCATTCTGGTGATCGGCAACGAGATCCTCTCGGGCCGCACCAAGGACACCAATTCCGGCTGGATCGCCGAGCGCTTGACCGCCATGGGCATTCGCCTGCGCGAGACGCGGGTGATCCCCGACGACGAAGCGATCATCGTTTCGGTGCTCAACGAGGTGCGGCCCAAATACACCTACGTCTTCACCTCGGGCGGCATCGGGCCGACGCATGACGACATCACCGCCGAATGCGTTTCCAAGGCGTTCGGCGTGCCGTGGGAGGTCGACGAACGCGCGCGCGCCATTTTGCGCAGCAACTACACGTCCGACGCGGAATTGACGCCGGCACGTTTGCGCATGGCGACGCTGCCGCGCGGCAGCGAATTGATCCCGAATCCGATCAGCAAGGCGCCGGGCTTCAAGATCGGCAACGTGCATGTGATGGCGGGCGTGCCGCGCATCTTGCAGGCGATGTTCGAAGGGATCGCGTCGTCGCTGAAGGGCGGGCCGATCCTGCTGTCGCATTCGGTCGTGTCGGACGTGGCGGAAGGGAAGATCGGCGACGATCTCGCCGCCTTGCAGAAGGCGAACGCCGACGTCGATATCGGCTCCTATCCCGGTCAGCGCCCGGACGGCACGTTCCGCAACGCCATCGTCATTCGCGGCGCCGATCGCGCGCGGCTGAAGGCAGTGGCCGAAGCAGCGGCGGCGCTGATCCGCAAACATGGCGGTACGCCCACGGACGAACCGCCGTTATAGTCGCGCCGCCAAATCGTGCCCGCTTGATGGAATTGGTAGACATACAAGACTTAAAATCTTGAGCCCTTCCGGGCGTGCCGGTTCGAGTCCGGCAGCGGGCACCACGGCGAATCCGAAATAGCGCGTGTTTGAGCATGCGCCTCGGATGGACTCGGGGGCCGATGGCATAAAAGGGCGCGATGCCTTTCGTGCCGATTCTCAGCGAGATGTCCTACATCTTCCGCGCGCCCGACGCGGCGATCGTCACCTATGGCGCGGACACGCCGTGGGGGCGGCTGGAGGTCGAGGTGACGCTGACCGACAAGGGCATCCACGGGCTCGAAGTCTTCCACCAAGCCAACAAGGGCGGTCGCGCCCCGTTCCGGCCGTCGGTCGACGAGGCCTTCCACTGGACGACGCTGGAGCCCGAGCAGGCGGCCTTGTTCGCGGCGACGGGCGCTTCGCGCTTTTTGGAACTGCGCAGCGAAGCAGGCGAGGCGACGATCGACGCCGCCGCGTTCCAGCGTCTGCTCGCGGAATTGATGGCGAAGCGTTAGATCGCCGTCGCGTGCAGATCGTAGGCGTCGGCTTTGTCGACGCGGACCTTCAGGAACTCGCCCGCGCGCGCCGCCTTGGCGTTCTTCACCTTCACCACGCCGTCGATCTCGGGCGCGTCGGCTTTGGAGCGTGCGACCGCCACGCCCTTCTTGACGTCGACATGGTCGACCAGCACGTCCATCTCGCGGCCGACGAAGCGCTTCAAGCGCGCGGCCGAGATTTTCTGCTGGGCGGCCATCAGGCGATGCCAGCGCTCCTCTTTGACTTCCTCGGGCACGGCGCCGGGAAGATCGTTCGCTTTTGCACCCTCGACCGGCTCGAATTTGAAGCAGCCCACGCGGTCGAGTTGCGCTTCGTCGAGCCAATCGAGCATCATTTGGAAATCGGCTTCGGTTTCGCCAGGGAAGCCGACGATGAAGGTGGAGCGCACGGTCATATCGGGTACGTCGCGGCGCCATTGGGCGATGCGGCCCAAGGTCTTCTCGCCATGCGCGGGGCGCTTCATCGCCTTCAGCACCGAGGGGCTCGCGTGCTGGAACGGGATATCGAGATAGGGAAGGATTTTGCCTTCCGCCATCAGCGGGATCACGTCGTCGACATGCGGATAGGGATAGACGTAGTGGAGCCGCACCCACACGCCGAGTTCGCCCAATGCGGCGGCGAGATCGGTCATATGCGCGCGCACCTGGCGGCGGCGCCACGGGCTTTCGGCGTGGCGGATATCCACGCCATAGGCCGACGTGTCCTGGCTGATGACGAGGAGTTCGCGCACGCCGGCGAGCGCCAGGCGTTCGGCTTCGATCATCACTTCGCCGGCGGGTCGCGAGACGAGTTTGCCGCGCATCGACGGGATGATGCAGAAGCTGCAGGAATGATTGCAGCCTTCGGAGATTTTCAAATACGCGTAATGGCGCGGCGTCAGGCGCAAGCCCTGCGGCGGCACCAGATCGAGATAGGGATCGTGGACCGGGGGGACGGCCGCGTGCACGGCTTCGACCACGCGCTCGTATTGATGGGGCCCGGAAACCGACAGCACCTTCGGGTGCGTTTCCTTGATCAGGCCGCTATCCGCACCCAGGCAGCCGGTAACGATGACCTTGCCGTTTTCGCGCATCGCCTCGCCGATCGCATCGAGCGATTCCTGGCGCGCGCTGTCGAGGAAGCCGCAGGTGTTTACGATCACCGCGTCGGCGCCCGCGTAATCGGGCGCGATCTCGTAGCCTTGGCTGCGCAGCTTGGTAAGGATCCGTTCGGAATCCACCAGCGCCTTCGGGCAGCCGAGGCTGACGATTCCGATTTTCGGGGCGGCCTTGGCGGGCGCGGCTTTGGTGCGGGGTGCGGCGGTCATGGGGCGGGACATATAGGCCCTCGCGGCATTTAAAACCAGCGATGCGCCGTCCCCGAAACTGAAAGACCCCGGCGCGGGGGCGCCGGGGTCTGGTGGCAATCCGATCGAGGGGGGGTGATCGGATCACATGCGCTCGTGCAGGGGGAGTGCGCGAGCATGATGATAGATATGGATTAAATTTGCCGTCTGGCAAGGGGGTAAATCGGAAAATCGCTGGAATATCAGCAATTTTCACTCTGAATTAGTGTATTTCAAAAATACCCCAGCCGGCCGAATTCGGGCGCGATCCCAGCCGCTTCAGATGCAGCGGGCGGCCATAGATTTCCCAGATTTTCAGGCATTCCTCGAACGCCATCGAGCCGTCGCCGCCCCACACCATGTAATGCGTGCCGGCGGGCAATTCGCGCAACGCCGCGTCGACGCGCTTCACCCAGAAATCGCGATGCGATTCCGAGGTGCGCGACAGCGGCAGCCAGCGATTTTCCATCAGCGAGTGCACGAGCTGATCGTCGATCGTGTATTCGTCCAAGCCGCGCGTGGGCGGATTGACGGCGGCGAAGCACGGCACGCGCGGCTTCAAGCGACGCGCGAGGTCTTTCATGTCGCCGATATGCAGCGCGGTCCGCTTGGGCCCCAGCACATCGATCGCGGCGTTGAGCTCGCGCACATGCGCCGCCAACACGCTGGCGGGTTTCGCTTCGCGCGCGAGATAGGGTTTCCAATCGACGTCCTTGATCGCGCGCAATTGCTTGGGGTCGTGGGTGTAGAGAATCTCGAACCCGTCGACCATCGACGGCGCGAAGCCCAGCGCCCAGCGCACGGCGAGATAGCGCAAGCCGTCGCGTTCGGCCGCCGGCGCGTCGGCGTGATAAAGCCTGTCGAACACGTCGCAGACTGGCTCGGTCAGATAATCGCAGGCGAAATGGAAGGTCGGCACATGCGCCAGCAGCCTCGGCCGTTTGGCCGATAGCAGCGACGCGACGCGCTTCGCGTCGATTTTGCGCGCGCCGAACAGGAAGCGCGCGGCGAGATGCGAACGCGGGGCGGCGTCGTTGACCGTTAGCTTGCGCGCACCGGCGGCGGCGAACGCCATCGGCATCAGGCAGGAGCCGGAGGTGAAGTCGATCATTTCGAGCTTCGACCAGCGTTCCATCGGCACGATGGCGGCATAGGCCTTCAGGATCGACGGCACGTCATCGGCGATCGTGCCGTCGAGCGGCAGCATCGCCTTGCGGAGAATCTCGTAGGGGATCGTCATACGGGCCTGCCTGCGAAGAAACGATAGAGCACGAGGCCCGCGACGAAGCCGCCGATATGCGCGACCCAAGCGACCGAAGCGCCCTGCACGAGCTGGTTGGAGAAGAGATCGGGCAGGGTGAAGGCGGCGATCCACAGCGCCGCCATGATAAAGATCGGGCTGCGGCCCATGCGTCCGCTTTCGCGCAACGCCAGCAACGCCGCCGACATCAGCCCCGAGATGGCGCCCGAAGCGCCGATCACCGGCTCGGCCGAGTTTGTGTAGACGGCGTAATGCGCGCCCGCCGCGATCGCACCGCTCATGAAGAACAGCGACACGGTATTGAAGGCGCCGATGCGCCGCTCCACGCCCGCACCGAACGCCGTCAGGGTGACGAGATTGATACCCAGATGCATCCAGTCGCCGTGGATGAACAGATAGGTGAACGGCGCGACGAAAGCCGGCCAATCCAGTTTGGCGGGGCCGGAATAACGCAACGGCACGAAGCCGAATTGTTCGTAGGCGATCCAGCGCGCGTCGTCGCCCATCAGCAACAGCGCGACATGGGCGACGAAAACCAGGACGATCAGGGCGAGCGTCGCGGGCGGAAGATTGATTGCGGGTTCGGAACGGCGTGCCATATTCGCGACCTTATATAAGGAGTCGGCACGCGGCGACAATCTGGCGCTGGTTTTGAATCGGCGCTTGAGGCAGAGTCCGCGCAATTCGCGACAGGCAAACGCGCATCCCGCGAACGGATACTCCGCGTACAAACACATGGCATCCAGCAGTTCAGATGCGCCGGAAGGCGACAAACGCCTATTCGCGCTCGCACTCGGCGCGATCGGCGTCGTGTTCGGCGATATCGGTACCTCGCCGCTCTACACGATGCGCGAGGCCTTCACCGGCCCGCACCCGATGGACCCGACGGTCGATCACGTCCTCGGCGTGCTGTCGCTGATCGTGTGGACGCAGGTGATCGTCGTCACGCTCAAATACGTGACCTACATCCTGCGCGCCGACAATCGCGGCGAAGGCGGCATGTTCGCGCTGATGGCGCTGGCCATGCGCAAGGCGCCCGAGGGCACGCATCGCGGCGTGCCGATTCTGGCGGCGGGCTTGTTCGGTGCTGCGTTGTTCTTCGGCGACGCGGTCATCACGCCGGCGATTTCCGTGTTGTCGGCGGCCGAGGGCATCAAGGTCGCTGCCCCCGAATTCGCGAATTTCGTCGTGCCGGTCGCCTGCGTCGTGCTGGTGGCGTTGTTCGTTTTTCAGCGCAAGGGAACCGCCAAAGTCGGCGCGTTTTTCAGCCCGATCACGACGCTGTGGTTCGCGGTGCTGGGCGTGCTGGGCGTCATCTCGCTGGTCAAGACGCCCGAAGTGCTGCACGCGCTGAATCCCTATTGGGGAATCCATTTCCTCTATGCCGACGGTTTGCGCGGCTTCCTGGTGATGGGGGCCGTGTTCCTGGCGCTGACGGGGGCGGAAGCGCTCTATGCCGATATCGGCCATTTCGGAAAGCGTCCGATCCGCCTCGCTTGGATCTGCTTCGTACAGCCGTGCCTCGTGTTGAATTATTTCGGCCAAGGCGCCTTGCTGATCCGCGAGCCCCAGGCGGCGTCCAATCCGTTCTATCTGATGGTGCCGGATATCCTGCTCTATCCGACCATCGCGCTCGCCGTCGCGGCGACGGTGATCGCCTCGCAAGCCGTCATCACCGGGGCGTTCAGCCTCGCGCGCCAGGCGGTGCAACTCGGCTTCCTGCCGCGTTTGGAGGTGCGCCACACGTCGGAAACCGAAATCGGCCAGATCTACGTGCCGCGCGTGAATTGGATCCTGTGCGCCTGCGTGCTCGCCCTCGTGATCGGTTTCCAGGATTCGAGCTCGCTCGCCGCCGCGTATGGCGTGTCGGTCTCGGGCGAAATGTGCGTCGCCACGCTGATCGCCTATGTCGTCGCGCGCCATGTGTGGAACTGGCCGCGCTGGCTCGCGGGCGGCATCACGATCGCACTGCTGACGATCGACCTGACCTTCTTCTTCGCCAATCTCGCCAAGATCGTCGATGGCGGCTGGGTGCCGTTGGTGATCGGCACCGGCCTTTACATGATTTTCACGACCTGGAAGCTCGGCCGGCGCATCCTGAACGAACGCCTGCACGAAGGTACGGTGCCGCTCGATCCGTTCATCGCGCGCATCAAGGACGGCAATCCGCCGCGCGTTTCGGGCACGGCGGTGTTCCTGACCGGCACGACCGACGGCGTGCCTTACGCGCTGCTCCACAACATGAAGCACAATAAAGTGCTGCACGAGCGCGTGGTGCTGCTGACGATCGTGACCGAGCAGATCCCCGCCGTCGCCGACAAGGATCGGATCGAGGTCGAGGCGCTGGACAAGAATTTCTGGCGCGTCGTGCTGCATTACGGGTTCATGGAAGGCCCGAATATTCCGCGCGCCTTGCGCTTGGCGATGCCTTACGGCCTCAAATTCGATTTGATGGACACGTCGTTCTTCCTCGGGCGCGAGAATCTCGTGCCGAAGAACAAGCCGCTCATGCCGCGCTGGCGCGAGAAGCTGTTCATCGCGTTGTCGCGCAACGCCTACGCGGCCACGCATTTCTTCCGCATTCCGTCGAATCGCGTCGTGGAGTTGGGCACCCAAGTCGAAATCTAAAAAAATCCAACGGGAGGAAAGCGCTTATGAACGGTCCGGATCCGGCTCTGGTCTTTCCCTTCGGCAAGAACGCCAAGCACACGGCGTTTCTGAAGCCGCTTTTGGAATCGAAGCCGACGCCGAATGTGCGGGTGGGCGCGTATTCCTACTATTCCGATTTCGACGATCCCACGCGCTTCTTCGACCGCAACGTCCGCTACAATTTCGGCATCTGCGGCGCCGAGCTCGTCATCGGCAAGTTCTGCGCGATCGCGCATGGCGCCACCTTCGTGATGGCCGACGCCAACCACCCAAGCGTCGGCCCATCGACCTTTCCGTTCCCCGTATTCGGCAATGGCTGGGCGGACGCGATGTCCGTCGAACAGATGCCCGTGCCGTCAAAGCGCGACATCGTGCTCGAGCACGATGTGTGGATCGGCTACGAGGCGATGATCCTGCCCGGCGTCAAAGTCGGGACGGGGGCGATCGTGGGGGCACGCGCCGTCGTCGCCAAGGACGTGCCGCCCTATTCGGTGGTCGTGGGCAATCCCGCGCGCGTGGCCAAGCGCCGCTTCGACGAGGCGACGGTCGAAAGGCTGCTGGCGCTGGCCTGGTGGGATTGGCCGATCGACCGGATCACCCGTGCCATTCCGTCGCTATTGGCCGGGAAGGCCGACGACCTGCTGGCGTGCTGACCGCAGGGCGGCTATTTTTCGCCGCGCCGACCAATCGAAAAGGGGAGTCGTCGATGTCCGGTTTGCAGTCGTGGATTATTGGGATCATCGCCGCGCTGGTGGGGATCGTGGCGCTGTTTTTCGCCTCGGCCAGCCATGGCAGCGAGATGTATCCGGTGGCGCTGGTCGTGTTCGCGCTGATCGTCTTGTTCGAGTTCTGGCTAATCAAGCGCCATTTCGACGCCCAGGAATCGCACTGATACCGCGAGTCCTCACTTCGCCGAAAAAACCGCCAGCCGGTCTTTCTGGCGCGAAACCAAGCAGAGAGGGCGGGGGCCGTTGCTTCCGCCCTCTTTGATTCTAAAGGGAAAAACCAACCCATTGGTTAATTTAACGATTTTACCGAATTTCTGACTCCCATCTGGCCAAACCCTGTGTTATCCCCACCGCACTTGCAATAAACCGCAACAAACAGGGGCGGCATCGTAATGATCGAATTGATCGTCGCTTTGGCGGTGGCATCGCAGGTCGCGACCGATAACGCGGCCCCCGCGATCCCGGCCCCGACGCAGATCGCCGCCGCGCGCGAGGCTTCGCCCGCCGGCGCCGAACGCGATCCGGAAGCCGCCACGCCGAACGCCGCTCTCGATCCGGCCTATCTCCTCGATCCCAGCCTGCCCGTCACGTTCCTGGCGCCCGAAGCGGCGAAGGAAGAACCGCGCCGTCCGGCCGGCGCCGTCACGCTCGGCCGCGCCATCGCCGGCGCGACTGGTCCTGAATCCGACGAAGCCTTCAACAAGGCGACGCTTGGCGATTTCCGCGACGAAGGCCGCCAGGCCGCACCGGAGTGGATGTCGGGCCCGCGCGCCAGCCAAAGCTTCGGCGAGGGTGCGGATCTGCGCACGCTGCAAGCGGTGGTGAAGCGCAGCGACACGCGCTATCGCGCCGCGAACCGCCAGGTGCGCCTGGAGATCTACCGTCCGGAGATGGACGGGCCGCGTCCGGCCGTGCTGCTGCTGCACGGGGCGTCGGGCATCGGCGACGGCTCGTTCTATCGCGGTGCGGCCGAAATGTTCGCGAGCCAGGGTTACGTGGTCTACCTGCCGCATTATTTGGGCGAGCGGAACCGCAACCGCCCGCGCGGCAAGGCGCTGATTTCCGAATTCGAACAGCAGCACGATATCGTGCGCACCGCACTGGATCAGATGTCGCGCGACCGCGCGATCGACGCCAAGCGTATGGGCGTGTTCGGCTTCTCGCTGGGCGGGTTCCAGGCGATGGGCTTGTCGAGCCGCGATCCGCGTATCGCCGCCGTGGTCAATATGGGCGGCGGCATGCCGGGCAACGTCACGCCGCACACCACGCGTCTGGCGCCCACGCTGATCGTCCATGGCCGCCAGGACCGCACCGTGCCGGTCGCCCGCGCGCATATGACCCGCGAAGTGCTGAAGCGCCTGTCGGTGCCGCACGAATTCGCGCTGTTCCAGAACCAGGGCCATTTCTTCCGCGGCGACGCCAGCCGCGAGTCGATCGCGCGCTCGGTCGCGTTCTTCGACCGTTACTTGCGCGGCACGGAAGCCGTGGCGACGGGCGACCTGCTCGCGGGCATGTAAGTTCCGCGTCGCCCGGTCCGCCGGGGGCAATAATCCGAAATAAATCGTGTCGCGCGCGCCACAGTTCGGCGCCATCCTGATTCGACATGCGCCGCCCGTGCTAATCTGCACGGTGAAATGTTCGCACCCCTCGTATTCCTGGCCGCAGCGCTAGCCGTCGCACCGGCCGCCGCCCCCGTTGCCGCTCAGGCGGCAACCGCCGATCTGCGGCCCTATTTGCGCGATGGGCTGACGCGTATTTCGCTGCCGGCCGAACCGTCGGGCGACGCGCTGCAAGGCCTCTACGAGACCCGCAATTTCGAGCCGCTATGGTTCGGCCCCGAAGGCCCCACGTCGCGCGCGTTGCGCTTGACCGAAATGCTGGGGCGGGCGGGCGATTACGGGCTGATCGCGGCGGACTATAAAGTCGCCGATCTCGAACGCTTGCGCCGGACGAACGATCCGCAAGGCCTCGCCGAATTCGAACTCACGCTCAGCCGGTCGGCCGCGCGCTTCGCGGGCGACCTCGCGGGCGGGCGCGTCGCTTCGGTCGCGTTGCCCGCCGATGTGCGCATTGCACCCCGCGCGATCGACGCGGCTTCGGTGTTGCGCGAACTCGCGCGCAACGATGCGCCCGAAGCGGTGTTCGCCGCCTTGTCGCCGCAGGACGCGGAATATGCGGCGTTGCTGCAAGCGCTCGCCGATCTGCGTGCGCTGAAAGCGAAGGGCGGCTGGCGCAATGTCGACCCGCGCGGCGGCACGCTGGAGCCGGGTGCCGTCGATACGCGCGTTCCCGCCTTGCGCAAGCGTCTGGCGGTGACCGAAGGGATCGCGCCCGAGCCCGACGATCAATTCGAGCTCGAATATTACGGCTTCGAACTCGTCGACGCGGTCGTCGCCTTCCAGCGCCGCCACGGTCTCGCCGCCGACGGGCGCGTCGGTCCGCGCACTTTCGCCGCGCTCAACAAAACCGTCGATCAGCGTATCGCGCAGCTTGCCGCCAATCTCGATCGCCTGCGCGCGACGGCGCCGCGCCCAGCGAAGGGCGCTTACGTCGAAGTCAACGTGCCCGGCTTCGATTTGCGCGCGGTCGAGAACGGTGAGATCAAGCTCGAGATGGGCGTTGTCGTGGGCCGCGAGAAGCGCGCGACGCCGATCTTCTCCACCCGCATCACCGATATCATCTTCAATCCGACCTGGACCGTGCCGCTGAAGCTGGTGCGCGAAGATATGCTGCCGCGCTTGCGCGCCAATCCGCAGGCGCTGATCGATCAGGGCTTCCGCGTCTATCGCGGCTGGGGCGACAACCGCGAGGAAGTCGATCCGCGCAAAGTCGATTGGCGCAAAGTGACGCCGCGCGCGATGGGTTATTGGATGCGCCAGGATCCGGGACCCAAGAACGCGCTGGGGCAGGTGCGTTTCACCATGCCCAACACCTACGACGTCTATCTGCACGACACGCCCGACCGGCATTATTTCGGCCGCGCCGACCGCGCGTTGTCGTCGGGTTGCGTGCGCCTGGAACGGCCGATCGATCTGGTCGAATGGGTGTTGAGCCGCACGCCGGGTTGGGACCGCGCCGCGATCGACGCCGCCGATACCGAAGAAGTCACCCGCAGCGTGCCGGTGCGGGGCGGGGCGATCCCCGTCCATTTGGTCTACAAGACCGCCTTCGTAAAGGACGGCGTGCTGAACTGGCGCGACGACGTTTACGGACTGGACGCGCTGTTCATCGCGGGCGTGGAGAAACGCCCGGTCGCCTCGCTGGCGCTGCCGCGCGAGGGCGCGATTCCCCCGCCGACCCTGGCGCCGTAATCGTTACAGCGTATTCCAGAACCAAATAAAATCGTTTTACAACAGCGACTTGTCGCGCTGTTTCAACATATTTCTTCGAGCTTGCCTCGGTAAAGTCAGATGTGCATTCTGCGCATATCTTGTCGTACGGGGACGCTGGGCCTGTGGATTTCGACCAACCCGATAATTCGTTTCGCCGCCGCCTGTTGATCGGCGGTTTGGCGGCCGGTCTGGTCAGTGCCGTTCCCGGCCTCGCCGAAGCCGCCACCAACAAGAAGAAGACCGCCGCCAAGCCCAAACCCGCGCGCAATCTGGGGCCGCCCTCCGGCCCCGTGCCGATGCGTCCGGCCGGGCAGCGGTCGCTGAGCCTTCAGGTGGTCAATACGGGCGAGCGTTTCGACGCCGTCTATTGGCGCGACGGCAATTACGTGCCCGAGGCGTTGCAGCGCCTGGATCGGGTGCTGCGCGACCATCGCGCGGGCGTCGTCGCGCATATGGACCCCAAGCTCTATGACATCATGTGGGAGATGCAGCAGCGCCTGGATGTGTCGGAGCCGTGGCGCGTGATCTCCGCCTATCGTTCGCCGAAAACCAACGCGGCCGCGCGCAAGCATGGCGGCGTCGCCCGCAATTCCTTCCATCTGCATGCGCGCGCGGTCGATATCGACCTCGCCAGCCGCTCGACCCGCGCGCTGCGCCAGGTCGCGGTCCAGCTGCAGGCGGGCGGGGTGGGGCAGTATCCGCGCTCCGATTTCATCCATATCGATACCGGCCCGGTGCGCGTCTGGGGCTGATCCTTGCACCCGGAATAACGCCGCGCTAAGCCATTCCCCGAAGTTCCACACCGGAGAATCATTCCATGCGTCTCGAAGCGACCACCGCTCCGCTCGTCGATCTGATCTGGCCCGCGCGCGAGCGCGATTTCCTGCGCAAGGCCGCCCTCGTGGCGCTCGGCTCGGCGCTGCTTTGGGCGTCGGCCAAAGCGCAGGTGCCGATGTGGCCTGTGCCGATGACGATGCAGTCCTTCGTCGTGCTGGTGATCGGCTTCGCCTATGGCGCGCGCTTGGGCATGGCGACGGTGCTGTTCTATCTGGCGCAGGGTGCGATGGGTTTCCCCGTGTTCGCGGGCACGCCGGAGAAGGGTATCGGCCTTGCCTATATGATGGGCACGACCGGCGGCTATCTTGTCGGCTTCGTTTTGTCGGCCGGGTTGTGCGGCTGGCTGGCCGAGCGCGGCTGGGGTTCGAGCCTTCCCTCGCTCGCCGGCGCCATGGCGCTGGGCAGTCTCATCCTGTTCGTGCCGGGCATCTTGTGGCTCGCGACGTTCGTGGGTTTCGACAAGGCGATCGCGCTGGGCTTGATGCCTTTCGCGGCGGGAATCGTCGTGAAGGGCGCCTTGGGCGTCGCGGTGCTTCTGGCGGCGAACCGTCAACTCGCGAAGAAGGCCTGAAGCGTAACCCAAATTCCGCGCAGTGCCCGTGAAACCCGGGCATTGCGCGCTTGAATTAATACGAAGGTCTATCTATAGACCGCATTACCGTTGTCTTTGAGGCTCCGCAGAGGGCCCGGGACGATAGGGAGGCGCGTTTAGGAGGTTAACCGCTATGGCGGGTTTGTTGGCGTTGAGCCGCGCGATCGATTGGCTGAATCTCACGATCGGGCGGGCGGTGTATTGGCTTGTTCTCCTGGCGGTTCTCGTCAGTTCTGTCAACGCCACAGTGCGTTACGCGCTCCACACAAGCTCGAACGCGTGGCTCGAATTGCAATGGTATCTGTTCTCGGCGGTGTTCCTGCTCGCGTCGGGCTACACGCTGCTGAACAACGAGCATATCCGCATCGACGTGCTGGCTTCGAACCTGTCGCGACGCACGCAAGTGTGGATCGATATCTTCTGCACGCTGACCTTCCTGCTGCCGTTCTCGCTGATCATCCTGATCCTGTCCTGGCATCCGGCGACGATGAGCCTGATGTCGGGCGAGCAATCCTCCGACGCAGGCGGCTTGATCCGCTGGCCCGCGCGCTTTCTGGTGCCGATCGGATTCTTTCTGCTGACGATCCAGGCGATCTCCGAACTCATCAAACGTGTCGCCTTCTTGACCGGGCACGGTCCCGATCCGGCCGACCGTAAATCCGCGCACGGTCAAGAGGGACAAGCCTGATGGTCGCGTTTCTGATCGAAAACATGGCGCCGTTGATGTTCGCGGCGCTCGTGTTCTTCCTGTTGCTCGGCTATCCGGTCGCCTTCGCGCTCGCCGCCAACGGTCTCGTCTTCGGCCTTGTGGGCATCGAACTCGGGTTGCTGCAGCCGATCTTGCTTCAAGCATTGCCTGAACGCGTGTTCGGCATCATGCGCAACGACACGCTGCTGGCGATTCCGTTCTTCACGTTCATGGGCTTGATCCTGGAACGATCGGGCATGGCCGAGGATTTGCTCGACACGATCGGGCAGTTGTTCGGGCCGATGCGCGGCGGTCTCGCCTATGCGGTTATTTTCGTTGGCGCGCTGCTCGCCGCCACGACCGGCGTGGTCGCCGCGTCGGTGATCGCGATGGGCCTGATCTCGCTGCCGATCATGCTGCGCTACGGCTACGACCGCCGGCTGGCATCGGGCGTCATCGCCGCGTCGGGCACGCTCGCGCAGATCATTCCGCCCTCGCTCGTTCTCATCATCATGGCCGACCAGCTCGGCCGCTCGGTGGGCGACATGTATGCGGGCGCGTTCATCCCGGGTATCGTCCTCGCGGCGATGTATGCGGGCTATGTGGCGCTGTTGACGATCTTCCGTCCGGAAGCCGCACCCGCCCTGCCGCTGGAAGCGCGTACGCTGCACGGCTGGAAGCTGGTCGTGCGCTGCATCGTCAGCTTGGTGCCGCCGCTGGTGCTGATCTTCCTGGTGCTCGGCACGATCTTCCTGGGCATCGCCACGCCGACCGAAGGCGGCGCGATGGGCGCCGTCGGCGCGCTGGTTCTGGCGCTGATGAAACGCCAGCTGTCCTGGGGCTTGATGCGTCAGGCGATGGACACGACCGCCAAGCTTTCGTGCTTCGTGGTGTTCATCCTGATCGGATCGACCGTGTTCGGCCTCGTCTTCCGGGCGGTCAACGGCGATTTGTGGGTCGAGCATCTGCTGCTGTCGCTGCCCGGCGGCCAACTCGGCTTCCTGATCGTCGTCAACATCATGGTCTTCCTGCTCGCCTTCTTCCTCGACTTCTTCGAGTTGGCGTTCATCGTCGTGCCGCTGCTCGGGCCGGTCGCGGAAAAGCTAGGCATCAACCTGATCTGGTTCGGCGTGCTGCTCGGCGTGAACATGCAGACCAGCTTCATGCATCCGCCGTTCGGCTTCGCGCTGTTCTACTTACGCAGCGTGGCGCCGGCGAAGGAGTATATCGACGTCGTCACCAAGAAGCTGATGCAGCCGATCACGACGATGCAGATCTATTGGGGCGCGGTTCCGTTCGTCTGCATCCAGATCATCATGGTCGGTCTCGTCATCGCGATCCCGGAGATGGTGACCTGGTCGCTCGATGCGCCGTTCGACGGCGACATCGATTCGATCGAAATTCCGCCGCCGACGGTCGAGGAGGGCGGGCCCAATTCGGATCCGGCGGCGAACAATCCCGCCGACCCGGCGCAGGACGAGACGCCGGAGATCGACATGGAGCCCGAGCCCGAAGAAGAAGCGAAGTAACCGTTTCCTTCGCGGCCAAAGAAAAACCCGCCGGCGCGAAAGCACCGGCGGGTTTCGTTTTGGGCCGAAGCCTCGAGGCTTAGCCGCGGCGCTGTTGCGTCGAGGCGAGGTTCGCGTTGACGAACGTGTCGTACGCGGCCTCGTTGATGCGGAACCACTGGAACTGGTCCGTGCGGAAACGGCGCCAGCTTTCGTAGATCTTCTTGAACAGCGGGTTCTTGTCGGCCGTTTCGTCGTAGAGCTCGTTGGACGCCTTCAAGCAGGCGAGCATCGTCTCGTTCGTGAAGCGGCGCAATTGCGTGCCGCCCGCGATCAAGCGGCGCAAAGCCGCCGGGTTCTGGGCGTCGTACTTGGCTTGCATGGCCACATGCGCTTCCCACGAAGCCGCCTGGAACGCCGCCTTGTTTTCCGACGACAGGCCTTCCCACGCCTTGTCGTTGACGATCGCGGAAACCTGCGGCCCGCCTTCCCACCAGCCCGGGTAGTAGTAGTAGCGGGCGACCTTGTTGAAGCCGAGCTTCTCGTCGTCATAGGGGCCGACCCATTCGGCCGCGTCGATCGTGCCCTTTTCCAGCGCGGGATAGATGTCGCCGCCGGCGAGCTGCTGGGGCACGGTGCCGAGCTTGGTCAGCACCTGGCCCGCGAAGCCGCCGATGCGGAACTTCAGACCCTTCAGGTCTTCCGTCGTCTTGAT
This sequence comes from Alphaproteobacteria bacterium, assembly GCA_017308135.1. Lineage (NCBI taxonomy): Bacteria > Pseudomonadati > Pseudomonadota > Alphaproteobacteria > Alphaproteobacteria bacterium. The sequence continues at coordinate 852,403 of JAFKFM010000008.1, read as the reverse complement.
TTCCTTGCGGAACCAGCCGCCCATCTGCGTGCCGGTGTTGCCGGCCGGGAAGGCGATCATGTTGTACTGGCGGAACAGTTCCGCCATCGCTTCCGCGCCGCCGCCCGAATACATCCACGCGGTCTGCTGGCGCGAGTTGAGGCCGAACGGCACGGCCGCGTCGAACGCGAATGTCGGATCCTTGCCGACATAGTAGTAGTTGACCGTGTGGCCCGCTTCGATCGTGCCGGCCTGGACGGCGTCGAGCACTTGCAGACCCGGGACGATTTCGCCCGCCGCGAAGACGCGGATTTCGAACTTGCCGCCGGTGATGTCCTTCACGCGGTTGGCGATGATTTCGGCCGAACCGTAGATCGTGTCGAGCGACTTCGGGAAGCTCGACGCCAGACGCCAGCGCACCACGCCTTGCGCGATCGCGGGTGCCGCGAGCGGGGCGGCCGCGAGGCCGACACCGGCCCCGGTCAAAAACTTACGACGTTGCATGTACCGTCATTCTCCTTGGGGTTTCCCTGCGTAGCGATTGATCGCGCCGGAATTGCTGCCCGGACACGTTGGCCATTGGCGAGACTTAAACCAAGGCCAATCGGTTCCTTATGGGCTGGGCAGGACCAATCCTCAAGAGAAATGGGGTATGCTGGTGTGCAGAACGCTGATGTCTGCCATGCACGCCGTCGCGGTGCGCGCGCCGCGACGTGTAAGCTGCGCGCAAACGAAAGGAGCGCGCCGTGGGTTATCTGATCGTATTTTTGGGGGCGGGCATCGGCGGGGCGCTGCGCCACGGCGTCAACGTCCTGGCGGCGCGCCAGTTCGGCGCGGATTTTCCCTACGGCACCATGTTCGTGAATCTGGCCGGATCGCTGACGATGGGGCTGATCGTCGGTTACTTCGCGTTCAAGGGCGATGGCGGACAAGACGCGCGGCTGTTTCTGACGACCGGAATCCTCGGCGGGTTCACGACGTTCTCCGCGTTCTCGCTCGACGTCGCAACGCTCATCGAGCGCGGCGATATCGCGAACGCGGCGCTCTATGGCGGGATCTCGGTCGCGGGCTCGGTGCTGGCGTTGTTCGCCGGGCTTTGGCTCACGCGGATGGTCTTTTAACCCGGCAACGAAAAACCCGCCGGCTCGCGCCGGCGGGTTTCGTAGCGTTCAGCGAGAGGCGCGGGGATTAGCCGCGGCGCTGCTGGTTCGACGACAGGTTCTGATAGACGAACTGGTCGTAGGCCGCTTCGTTCACGCGGAACCACTGGAACTGGTCCGTGCGGAAACGGCGCCAGCCTTCGTAGATCTTCTTGAACAGCGGGTTCTTTTCCGACGTTTCGTCGTACAGCTCGTTCGCCGCCTTCAAGCAGGCGAGCATCGTGTCGCGGCTGAAGGCGCGCAGCTGCGTGCCGCCCGCGATCAAGCGGCGCAGCGCCGCCGGGTTCTGGGCGTCGTACTTCGCCTGCATGGCCACGTGCGCTTCCCAGGCGGCCGCTTGGAAGATCGACTTGTTCTCGGCCGACAGGCTTTCCCAAGCCTTGTCGTTGACGAGCGAGGAGAGCTGCGGCCCGCCTTCCCACCAGCCCGGATAGTAGTAGTAGCGGGCGACCTTGTTGAAGCCGAGCTTCTCGTCGTCATACGGACCGACCCATTCGGCCGCGTCGATCGTGCCCTTTTCCAGCGCCGGGTAGATATCGCCCGCGGCGAGCTGCTGGGGTACGAGGCCGAGCTTGGTCATCACCTGACCGGCGAAACCGCCGATACGCATCTTGACGCCCTTGAGGTCGTCCGGCGTCTTGATTTCCTTGCGGAACCAGCCGCCCATCTGGGCGCCCGTGTTGCCGGTCGGGAAGGCGACGCAGCTGTAGTTCTTGAACAGCTCGGCCACCGCGGCCGCACCGCCGCCCGCGTACATCCACGCGGTCTGCTGGCGCGAGTTGAGGCCGAACGGAATAGCGGTGTCGAACGCGAAGGTCGGATCCTTGCCGATATAATAGTAGTTCGCGGTGTGACCGCATTCGACCGTGCCGGCCTGAACGGCGTCGAGCACCTGAAGGCCCGGAACGATTTCGCCCGCCGCGAAAACGCGGATTTCGAACCGGCCGCCCGAGCTTTCCTTGACGCGGTTGGCGAGAATTTCCGCCGCACCGTAGATCGTGTCGAGCGACTTCGGGAAGCTCGACGCCATGCGCCAGCGAACGACGCCTTGCGCGATCGCGGGGGCGGCCAACGGCGCTACGGCGAGGCCGACACCGGCCCCGGTCAAAAATTTACGACGCTGCATTGCAGGAGTCTCCTTGGGGTTCCCTGTTTCGTTTTCCGCGCCGGCGTTGTTTTTCCGATCGCGTAGGCCGCCGCTTTTCGCCGACGGCCGATACCCCGTTATGGCCTTGGATACGCCGAATATCAAGCGAAGATGGGTAATTCCGGACGTCGGAACGCCCGTTTTCAGACGGGTTCGGCCGGCTTTTGGACGATCCGGCCTTGCGTATCGAGCGCACGCCAGCCTTCGCGGGTCAGCGCCTCAAGCGGCTGAAACCGCACCTTGTAGGCCATTTTATCGCTCTCGCCGATCCAATAGCCCAGATAGACATGGGGAAGACCGTCGGCGCGCGCGGTGTCGATCAACGACAGCACGACATGCGACCCCAGCGAGCGCTTGGGCGTCTCGGGCTCGTAGAACGAGTAGACGGCCGAGAATCCGCTCGCCATCCGGTCGACCAGGCACCCGGCCATCAAATTGCCGTGCCGATCGCGGAATTCGATGACATGCGAGGACGCGGCGCCGACCTCGATCATCGTCCGGTAATCCTCGAAATCCATCCGCGCCATTTCGCCGTCGCGATGGCGGCCGACTTGGTAGCGCGAGAACAGCGCGTATTGCTCGGCCGTGGCGATCGCCGGACGGATCTGCGCCGTGAGGTCGGCGTTCGCGGCGAGCACGCGGCGCCATTGACGCGTCATTTCGAAGCGATCGACCGGGATGCGCACGGCGACGCACGCATTGCAGCCGGGGCAGGCCGGCCGATAGGCGAAGCCCAAGGACCGGCGGAACCCGGCCTCCGACAACAGATCGTAGGACAGCACGGCTTGCGGGCCGGTGAGATCGACGAAAATGCGCCGCTCCATCTTGCCCTCGAGATAAGGGCAGGGCGAGGGCATCGAATAATAGAAACGCGCGGACGAACTGCCCGAGACGGTCATGCGCCGCCCCCGTTTCGGCGGCGTACGGTGAGGCCCGTCAGCACGTCGTGCAGCAGGCGCTTGCGCGGGTTGAAGAAGCTCCACACCAGCACGAGGCCCCAGGTGAAGGCGACGGTGACGTAGAACAAAATCCAATGCGCGCCGGCTTGGATGAAATTCGCCGCGCGCCCGTCGAGCGTTTCGACTTTGATATCGGCGAAGCGATGGCCGAACGTGCCGCGTTTGTCGCCCGACACGAGAAACGCGTGATAGAGCAGCGGCACCAGCGCCAGCAGCAGCGCCATCGGCCCCGCCAGCAAGCCGAAGCTCAACACGCCCAGCAGCGTCGCGGGAATCGCCAGAATCGCGCCGATCAGAATCACGATCGCCGCATCGATCAGATGCGCAATGATACGCCGCCGCCGCAGCCCCGCGATCTCGGCGGGGTCGGGCGGCAGGATGGTCGCGGCCATCAAATTGGTGCTGTCGTTCACGGTTGCGTTTCCTGCCGGCAAGCGTAGGCGACACGCCGCCGAGGGGCAAGAAGCGTGCGCGCTTAATTGGTCAGCGGCACGTCGCGCAGCAGAACGATCGAAATGCGCCGGTTGCGCGGGTCGGACGGATTGTCGGCGATGAAGGGCTCGGTATCCGCCCGGCCGATCACGCGCGCGATGCGCACCTGCTGCATGCCTGCGTCGAGCAGCGCGCGGCGCGCGGCGTTGGCGCGGTCGGCCGACAATTCCCAGTTCGTGTATTGGGCGCCACGCGGGAAGGGCGTGCTGTCGGTGTGGCCGGTGATGGCGATCGGGTTGGGCAGGTTCTGCACGATGCGCGCGACGGTTTGCAGCAAGCGGCGCGTGCCGTCGGCCGGCGTGGCGGAGCCCGAGGCGAACATCGCGTTGCGTTCCTGATCGATCAGCTGGATGCGCAAACCTTCGGGCGTGCGATCGACGATCAGGTTCTGCTGCAGCGGCTTCAGTTCCGGCACTTCCTGGATCGCTTGGCGGATATCGGCTTCGGCGCGCGCGAAGGATTGTTCCTCGCGCCGCGCCATTTCGCGCTGCATCTGCTCGTTGAGCGCACCCATGCCTTCGTTCTGCTGGCCTTGCGGGCGCGACCCGGTGAACAACTGCCCCGCCGCGGCCATGCCGGGGCTTTGATTGCCCGCAGTCGCCTGGCCCGACGGGCCGGGCCCGATACCCGACGCGCCGCGCGCATTGGGTTGCGGGTTGGGCGTGTCTTCGGCGGCGGCATTGCGCGTCTGCTCGAATTCGGGGCCTTCGGTGTCGGCTTCCTCGCCGGTCGGGGCGAGCGGCACGCCGACCACGATGCCGCCGGTCATCTTCGGCAGATCGCCGGGGCCGAGTGTCACGCCGCCCAACACGCCGCCGGCACCCGAGGTCGAGCGCGACACGGCATCGAAGGCGGTGAAATACTGCGCGATGCCTTGGCGCTTTTCCTGGTCGGTGGAGTTGAGCAGCCACATCAACAGGAAGAACGCCATCATCGCGGTCACGAAGTCGGCATAGGCGACCTTCCAGCCGCCGCCATGGGCGCCGTCATGGCCCTTCTTGCCGCGCTTGATGATGATGACTGGGTGGTTTGAGTCGTCCGCCATCGTCGTTCCTGGGTGTGACGCAGGCTCAATATGCGTCGCCGCACCGCACGCTTCAATCCGCGCCCGGCTCGGTAAAATTCGTCTTAAATACTAAATCAGGATCGTTAACGCGGGGTGAAAAACCGGCCAACGCATTGATTTTTCAGGGCGGGGTCAGGCGCAGGATATCGGCACCCGACTCCAGCTCGGCCCGATTCCGCGCCAAACGCAAATGCCGGCCGCTCGCCCAGATCGGGGCGAGATCGGCCCAATGCGCGGACAACGGATGGCCCGACTGGCCGGGGGCGACGACGAACAGCGACGCATCCAGATCGGCAAGATCGTAGACCGCACGATAGCCCGCACCATGGATATGGGCGAAGGGCCGGTCCGGATCGCGCGCCGAATTCGCCCCGCGATTGACGGTGAAGTAATCGCCGTCGGTCGGGATATCGACCGACAGGAACCAGCCGATCAGCGGCAGGCGCGACAGGACGGGATTGTCGAACGGCGCCATATGTTCGTCGCCCCAGCGCCAGCGGTCGGGCGTGCGGCCGTGGCGCGTTTCGATCCATTCGATCGCGGCGACGAGGGAGTCCGACACGAGCTTCGGACAATCGCCGGCGCAATAGGGCGAGTTGCGGTTCAACGCGTCGAGCACCATGCGCGGCCGTTCGCGCCCGAAATCGGCCGCGAGATCGCCCAGCGCGTTTTGCGTCAAACGCCGCGTCATCTCGCGGACCCAAACGTTGAAGATCAAGCCTTCGGGTTTGTCCGCGCGCACCGACGCGTCCCAGCCACGCAAGCGTTCCATCGCCGCGTGCGCGCGCGGCTCGACCGGCGACAGCCACGAAGCCGCCGCGATCGCATCGCGCGCGAAGATCGACACGGCGTCGGCCAGCATCGCCTCGTGATAGGCGGGCGTTTGACCTTCCCGCAGATCGAGCATTTCGACGATGCGCTTTTGGCGGAACGGCGCATCGAAGCCGCGGCCCAGATAGAACGGCCATTCGGGACCGACGACGCGGTCGTTGCCGTTCGACAAACGCGCATTGGCGGGATCGACGCGCGCGGGCATCCGCTCGAACGGCACGAAGCCTTGCCAGCCCGAAGCGCCCGTCCAGCCGCGCTTGGGCAAGGGGGAGTCGCCGCCGTTGCGCAGCGGGATCGCGCCGACCACGCGCATTCCGATGGCGCCGTCGCGATCTGCGACCGACATGTTCTGCACGGGGGCGAGCCATTGGCGCGTCGCGTCGAAGGCTTCGGCGACGTTGTTCGCGCGATTGAGGCGCACGATCGCATCGGCGGTCGTGTCGGGGGCCGCGATCACCGGCAGCATCAGCGCCAGCAACTCGCCGTTGGGCGCGACGGATGCGGCAGCCGCGTCGAAATCGGAAATCACGATGCCGTTGCGCGTGCGGCGCAGCGTTAGCGTGACCGGCGCGGCGCCACGCGCTTGGAACACTTCCTCGCGCAGCTCGAACGCGCGCGGGCCTTCCGGTGTGAGATACATCGCCGGGCTCGACGGATCGACGCGCTCGATCGTCAGATCGGCCGTGTCGGCGTTGGTGGTGGTGAAGCCCCAGGCGATGCGCCCGTTATGGCCCAGCACCAAAGCGGGCGCGCCGGGTGCGGTGGCGCCGGCATAGACGATATCCGTGCCCGTCACCGCGAGCCGGGCGAGATACCATTGGCCCGGCGCGCCCAAGCCCAGATGCGGATCGCTCGCCAAGATCGGTTTGCCCGATGCGGTCTTCGCACCGCCGGCGATCCAGGTGTTCGACGCTTGATCGGGACCGATGGGGCGGGGCAAGGCCTTGGCGATCGCGTTCGCCCATGTCGCAAGCGCGGGATCGGTGTGCGCGACGATCGCGGCGTCGCCAGTTCCCCATTGCGGCCACAACGCGGCTTCGAGCGCGGCGGTGTAGCGATCGCCCAGACGCAGGCGGAACAATTCGTCGCGCCAATCGCCGGTCAATTGCAGCGCCATCAACTGGCCCCACAGCAGCGTCTGCCAGGATTCCCAACGCTCGGGCTTATAACCGGTGGCGAGGAATTCGGGCGGCGGCGCACCGTCGCGTGCGGCCAATGCCGCGTTCACACCCGCCGCATACGCATCGGCGCGTTGGCGCAATTCGGGGGTGGCGGCGATATAGGCGTCGCGCGCGGCGCGCGACAGGCCGAGTGCGCGATAGAACCGGTCGAGCGGCAGCGCGCGGGGACCGACGATCTCCGCCACGCGGCCTTGGCCGAGCAGGCGCACGAGTTCGAGTTGCACGCCGCGATCCTGGGCGTGCAGAAAGCCGAGGGCGAGCCATAGATCGCGTTCGTTCCGCGCCCAGACATGCGGCACGCCGAATTCGTCGCGGACGATCTCGATCTCGCCTTCCAATCCGGCGATGCGGATCTCGCCGCGCGTATCGGCAAGGCCGGTGCGCAGATAAAGCACCGCCGCGCCGCCGATGATTCCGGTCAATAACCCGAGTGCCAGAACGCTAGCACCGATCCATTTCAAAGCTCGCATAAGTCTGTTTTATCGGATTGCGCGTGCCGCGCAACCCGAGCCGCATCAGGGTTTTTTGCGGCCGATCAGGCGGGGCAGCGCTTCGTTCGCGACAAGGCAGGACAGCACGATCGCCGCACCGACCATCGCGCGGGCACTGGGCGTTTCGCCGAAGGCGAGCCACACCCATAGCGGGGCGAGCACGATTTCCAGAATCGCGATCAGGCCGATATCGGCCGCGCGCACTTCGCGCGACGCGATGGTCATCAGCAAGCAACCGCAGCCGAGCTGCACGGCCCCCATCGCCATCAGAATGGCGATGTCGCGCAGCGACGTGGCGTCGGCGAAGATGAAGGGCAGCATCGTCGCGACCGACATGATGCCCGCCAGGAACACGCTGGGCGCGGGATCGATGCCGGCCTTCAACTTGCGCAACATCAGGATTTGGAAGGCGAAGGAAATCGACACGCCCAAAGCGGCCAGCGGCCCGATGATCGAGCCGAATTCCAGCGCATCCCACACCATGATCGCGACACCGGTCGAGCAGAACGCCATCGCGATCCAGGTGCGCGTGGCGATGTTTTCGCCCAAGAACAGGCGCGCGACGATGGCTGCCCAGAAGGGCGACGTGCTCATCAAAAACAGCGCCGTCGCGACCGTGGTATTGGCGACCGCGATCAGGAAGAATAGGAATTGCAGCGACAGCATGAAGGCGGCGGCGGCGCCGCCGATCCCCAGCGCCTTGATCGACGCGGCCGCATCGCGCCCGTAGCGCCACACGAGATAGATACCGACGAGCGCGAGCATGCCCATCGAGCGCCAGAACACCATCGACGGCGCGCCCGTCCCATCGAGCATGCGCACGAACAGCCCCGACGTGCTCCAGAACAGCGTGGCGCAGAGCATCAGCGCGATGCCGCGCGCGGAGGTGTTTGCCCCGCTCATTTCGCCCCGCCGCGCGCGGTGACGATCGCGTTGCCGGCCAGCGCCGCCAGCAGAATCGCGCCGCCGATGATCGTGCCCAGCGACGGCGTTTCGCCCACACCGATCCATGTCCAGATCGGCCCCAGGACGGGTTCGAGCAGGGCGATCAGCACGACCTGCACGACCGGCAAGCGGCGGATGGCGGCGTAGAAGAAGGTGAGGCCCACCGACATCTGCACGAAGCCGAGGACGAACAGCGCGATCGCCGATTGTGCGGGCACCGCGAAGGGATTGCCGATCGCCCACGCCATCGCGACCGCGGCGATCGCGGCGAGGGTGGTGCCGGGGCGCAGATCGACCGCGCGTTGGCCGCGGATCAGCGTCACGTTGATCGCCGAACCGAGCGCCACAGACAGCGCGGCGAGCTTGCCGAGCAACGCGCCCTCCGCGATCGACGCGCCCATGACGAGACCCAAACCGCCCATCGCGACGGCGATAGCGGCCCAGCTCGCCGCCGGCACCTTCTCCTTCAGGAAGAACAGCGCCAGGAACGCGACCATGATCGGCGAGGTCGATTGCAAGAGCAGCGCGTTGGCCACGGTCGTCGATGTCATGCCGATGACATGCATGGTCAGCGTCACGCAAACGCAAGCGGCGGAAATCAACACGAGGCGCGTATGGTCCCGGAAGACCGACAATCCCCAATTTCCGGTCATCGCGCGCAGCATCAGCGGGAAAATCAGCGCATGGGCCAGCGCACGCCAGAACACGATGTCCCACGGGCCCGCCTCGACCAAACGCATGACCACGCCGCCCACGCTCCAGCACAAAGGTGCGGCGATGGCGAACAGGTATCCCTGGGTGCGTTGCGAAAGCGCGGAAAACAAGATTTTTTGGGGCGTTTGTGAGGGCCGCCGCGTTGTAGGCGGCGCGGCATGAGTTGTCCATAGGCGGGGCGTCGCGGTACAAATCGCCCATGACTCCGCGCGACCACAAAATGCCCGTGCTCGGCCCCGGCGGCTTTTTCCGTCTCGCTTGGACGGAATGGGGCCCCGAACGCGCGCCCGACCGCACCGTGATCTGCGTCCATGGCTTGACGCGCAACGGCCGCGATTTCGACGCGCTGGCCCGCGCGCTGGCGCATGACGGCTGGCGCGTCGTGTGCCCGGATATGCCCGGGCGCGGCGCGTCTGATTGGCTGCACCGCGCCGACGATTATTCCTACCCGGTCTATACGCAGACGGTCGCCGCACTTTATGCGCGGCTCGACGTCGCCAAGCTCGACTGGGTCGGCACGTCGATGGGCGGCTTGATCGGCATGTTGCTTGCCGCGCAGCGCGGCCATTTCATCCGCAAGCTGGTGCTCAACGATATCGGGCCCTTCGTGCCGGCCCAAGCGCTCCAGCGCATCGGCGAGTATTGCGGGCGCGATCCGCGCTTCCAGGATTTCGAGGAAGTCGAAGCCTATCTGCGCGAAGTCCACAAACCCTTCGGCGAATTGACCGACGCGGAATGGATGCATCTCGCCTTCCACGCGGCCGAGGAATCGGGCGAGGGCGATCTGCGCCTGCGCTACGACCCCGCGATCGGCAAACCCTTCGCGGGCCGCACGGCCGACGACGTCGTGCTGTGGCCGTTCTGGGACCAGTTGCGCGTGCCGGTGCTGGCGATGCGCGGCGAAACCTCCGACCTGCTGCTGCGCGAAACGCTGCTGCGCATGGTCAAGCGCCCGAATTGCCGCGCGGTCGAAGTCGCCGGTTGCGGCCATGCGCCCGCGTTGATGACGCAGGATCAGATCGGCACGATCGTCGAGTTCCTGTCCGGCGCGAATTAAGGCGCCGCCTTGATCCTCGTCCCGCTCAAGGACGACAACCCGACGCGCAGCTTCGCCGTTCTGACGGCGATCTTCGTGGCGATCAACGCCGCCGTGTTCGTCCATCAGGCCACGCTCGCCCCGGCGGCGTCGGAGGAATTCATCCTGCGCTTCGGGATGATCCCGGCGGTATTGACCGGCGAGGCCTATATCGACGAAGCGTTGGCCCCACCGCCCGCCTGGACGACGGTCTTCAGTGCCATGTTCCTGCACGGCTCGCTGATGCATGTCGCGGGCAACATGCTTTACCTGTGGACCTTCGGAAACAACATCGAGGATTCGATGGGGCGGTTTCGCTTCCTCGTGTTCTACGCGCTGTGCGGTCTCGCCGCCGCTTTCGCGCAAGGTGCGGTCGATCCGTCGTCGACCACGCCGATGATCGGCGCGTCGGGCGCCGTGTCCGGTGTGCTCGGCGCGTATTTGCTGCTCCACCCGCACGCGCATGTGTGGAGCTTCGCCTTTTTCCGCTTTGCCTGGCTGCCGGCTTGGGCGGTGCTCGGCTTCTGGATCGTCGTGCAATTCGCCAACGCATTCCTCGCCGATCCGGACGAAGGCGGCGTGGCGTGGTGGGCGCATATCGGCGGCTTCCTCGCCGGAATGGCATTGATCCCGATCTTCAAGCGCCGGGGCGTGGCGTTGTTCGAAGGCCGCAACCGCACGGGCCCGTGGGGATGAACGTCGAGAAATTCCGGCCGCGTTTCCCGTGGTTCGGCGCCGATCTGCAAACGCTGCGGAATTTCATGTCGCCCCCGCGCGCCGATCTGCCGCGCGCCGAACCCGTGACGCTGCCGCTCGACGACGGCGACACGCTGACCGGCGAACTCAATCGCGTGCCGGGCGGCGACGCGAAGCCGCTGATCGTGTTGATCCACGGCCTGACCGGCAACGCGAACTCGACCTATATGCGCGTCAGCGCGGCCGCCCATCTCGCCGCCGGATCGAACGTGCTGCGCTTGAACTTGCGCGGGGCGGGGGGCGGCGGGAAGGCGATGTATCACGCCGGGCGCAGTGAAGACCTCGCACAGGCGTTGCGATCTCTCGACGTGCCGCACGGCATTCACGCGGTCGGCTATTCGCTGGGCGCCAATATGCTGCTGAAGCATTTGGGCGAGGGGGCGGGGACGATCGTCAAAGCCGTCGCGGTGTCCGCACCTCTCGATCTAGCGGGCACGAGCTTGCGCATGGGGTCGCGACGCAATCGCGTTTACCACGATCATCTGCTGCGCCAGATGCTGGCGGATGCGCACGAACCGCCGTCGGGCATTCGCAGCATCTGGGAGTTCGACGACCGGATCGTCGCCCCGCGCAACGGCTTCAAGAACGCGGCGGATTACTACGCGCGCTGCTCGGCCGCCGGGTTTCTCGACGCGATCGCCGTGCCCACGCTGATCGTCCACGCGCTCGACGATCCGTGGATTCCGCCCGACGCCTATTTGGATCGCGATTGGTCACGCAATCCGCGCGTGACGCCGCTGCTCGCATCCGGCGGCGGCCATGTCGGCTTCCACGAGGCCGGCCACCGCCTGCCGCTGCACGACCGCGCGGCGCTGAAATTCTTCGAAGAATAATCGTCACCCCGGGCAAGCCGGTGGTTTCGCCGGCGCGACCCGGGGTCTCACGAGATCCCGGCTCTCGCTAAATGCTCGGCCGGGATGACGGTTAGGCTTTCAGTGCTTCCGCCGCTTCGAGCGCGAAGTATGTCAAAATTCCGTCCGCGCCGGCACGTTTGAAGCCGAGCAGCGTTTCGAGCGCCACTTTCTTGTCGAGCCAGCCGCGCTCGACCGCGCCCGCCAGCATCGAATACTCGCCCGACACTTGATAGACATAGGTCGGGACTTTGAACTCGGCTTTCACCCGCGCGACGATATCGAGATAGGGCATGCCGGGTTTGACCATCACCATGTCGGCCCCCTCGGCGAGATCGAAGGCGACCTCGCGCAAGGCTTCGTCGGTGTTGGCAGGGTCCATCTGATAGGTGCGCTTGTCGCCCTTGCCGAGGCTCGACGACGAACCGACCGCATCGCGGAACGGCCCGTAGAAGGCCGAGGCGTATTTGGCGGCGTAGCTCATCAGCCGCACATGTTCGAACCCGGCCTTGTCGAGCGCGTCGCGCAAGGCGCCGATGCGCCCATCCATCATCTCGGAGGGCGCGATCACGTCGCAACCGGCCTGCGCCTGGACGAGCGTTTGCTTGATCAGCACGTCGATCGTCGCATCGTTGACGACGTAATTGTCGCGCACCAAGCCATCTTGGCCATGCGTCGTATAGGGATCGAGGGCGACGTCGCAGACGATGCCGATCTCCGGCACGTCCTTCTTGATCGCGCGCACGGCGCGGCAGACCAGATTGTCCGGGTTGAAGCTTTCGTCGCCGTCCTCGGTCTTCGCGTCGCCGGGCGTGTGGGGGAACAGCGCGATCGCGGGAATGCCGAGCTTCGCGGCCCGGCGCGCATCCTTCACGATTTCGTCGACGCTGAGCCGCGCCACACCGGGCATCGAAGGGACGGCGTCGCGCCGTGCTTTGCCTTCCTGCACGAACAACGGCCAGATCAGATCGGCGACGGTCAGCTTGTTCTCGGCCACCATTGCGCGCGACCAAGCGTCGCGCCGGTTGCGGCGTAAACGGGTTCGCGGATAACTTCCGTGGACTTGCATCTTGCTCCCTCGGCTCCAGACAACAAAACTAGCCGACAAGACGCCGAATTCCAATCGCCGGGAAGAACATGACCGATCGCAGCTTCGACGAAATCGCGTTCAAACGCGTCGGGATCGCCGGCCAAGTGGTGTTCACGCGCCCGAAGGCGCTGAACGCGCTGACCCTGGGCATGATCCAAGCGCTCGCCCCCACGCTCGCCGATTGGGCGAAGGACAATGCCGTGCGCCAGATCGTGCAATGGGGCGACGGCGGCAAGGCGTTCTGTGCGGGCGGCGACGTGCGCGCGGTGTGCGAAGCGGGGCTCGCCGCGAAGAAAGGCGGCAAGGCCGATCCGCTGACGCGCGACTTTTTCTTCGCCGAGTACCGGCTCAACCGGCAGATCGCGCGTTTCCCCAAGCCCATCGTCTCGATCATCGACGGCATCACGATGGGCGGCGGTGTCGGCTTGTCGATCCATGGCCGCTATCGCGTGGCGACGGAGCGCACGTTGTTCGCCATGCCCGAAAGCGCCATCGGTCTGTTCCCCGATGTCGGCGGCGGCTATTTCCTGCCGCGCCTGAAAGGTCGCATGGGCGCGTTCCTCGGTTTGACCGGCGAACGTTTGAAAGCGGCCGACCTGCTGCATCTGGGGATCGCGACGCATTACGTCGACAGTGCGCGCATGCCCGACCTGATCAAGGCGCTGGAGACGGAAGCGGCCGATGTCGTGCTGGCGCGTTTCCACACCGATCCCGGTCCCGCGCCGATCGTGGCGCGCGAGGCGGCCATCGATCGCTGCTTCGCGCCGTCGAGCGTGGAGGGCATTCTCGCGGCGCTGGACAAGGAGGGCCTGGAATGGACGGCGAAGCTCGCCGACCGCTTGCGCAAGATGAGCCCGACCAGCTTGAAGGTTTCGCTGTTGCAGATCGAGAAGGGGGCGGCGTTGTCGATCGAGGACGCGCTGCGGATGGAATTCCGCATGGTGCGCCGCGCCATGGAAGCCGACGATTTCTACGAAGGTATTCGCGCCGTGCTGATCGACAAGGATCATGCGCCCAAATGGAAACCGGCGACTCTGGCGGAAGTCTCCGACGCCGCCGTGCAACGCTATTTCGCGCCGATGCCGGACGGGGACGAACTCGTCTTCGTCGATTGAAAAATAAAACCGGGAGGAAAACATGGCGACGATCGCATTCATCGGCCTCGGTAACATGGGCGGCCCGATGGCCGGCAATCTCGCCAAGGCGGGCGAGAGTGTGCGCGGCTTCGATCTGGCGAAAGCCAATCTCGATGCGGCGGTGGCCAACGGCGTTGCGGCGGCCGCATCGATCGCCGAGGCCGTCAAAGGTGCGTCGATCGTCGTGACGATGCTGCCCGCCGGGCCGCAGTCGCGCGCCGTTTACGACGCCGTGATCCCGGCGGCCGAGAAGGGCGCCTTGCTGATCGATTGCTCGACCATCGACGTCGACAGCGCCCGCGCCATCGCCAAGAAGGCGAGCGATGCGGGGTTCGAAATGGTCGATGCGCCCGTTTCCGGCGGCACGGTCGGGGCGGCGAACGCCACGCTCACCTTCATGGTCGGCGGCGGCGAAGCGGCATTCGCGCGCGCGCAGCCGATCCTATCCAAAATGGGGAAGACGATCGTCCATGCCGGCGGGCCCGGCAACGGCCAGGCGGCGAAGATCTGCAACAACATGATCCTCGGCATTTCGATGATCGCGGTGGCGGAAGGTTTCAGCCTCGCCGCCAAGCTCGGTCTCGACGCGCAGAAGCTTTTCGACATCTCGTCGAAAAGCTCGGGCCAGTGCTGGTCGATGACGAGCTATTGCCCAGTACCCGGCCCGGTGCCCGCGTCGCCGGCCAACCGCGACTACAAGCCTGGCTTCACCGCCGACATGATGTTGAAGGATTTGAAGCTTGCCCAAGCGGCCGCGCAAACGACCGGGCAGGCGACACCTTTGGGGGCCGCGGCCGAATCTTTGTATGCTTTGATGGCCGCGAAGGGCGACGGGCCGCTCGACTTTTCCGGTATTATCAAGATGTTGCAGGGCAGGTAAGAGGTCCTTAACCATTCGTCCCGTATTTATGTTAAAACTTTTCGGTATTTTTTCCGGGACCTCACCTGATGTCGGACCTCAAGCGCGACTATCTCGATTCCGTTTCGCTCGTCGAGCGGCTGCATCGCCAGTTCCTCGAAGTCGTGAAACTGGAACTCGATCGGATGAGCGTGCGCGACATCAACAACGTCCAGGCGCTGATCCTCTACAATATCGGCAAGGACGAGCTGACGGTCGGCGAACTGACCCAGCGCGGCTATTACCTGGGCTCGAACGTTTCCTACAATCTGAAGAAACTGATCGACAACGAATACATCTCGCAGGCGCGCAGCCCGCATGACCGCCGCTCGGTGCGCGTCAAGCTGACGGCGCAGGGCCTGAAGCTGCACGAGCGTCTCGATCAGGTCTTCGCGCGCCATGCCGACGAGTTGACGCGCACGCTGGTGAAGCCGGGCGATCTCACCCAGCTCGAGCAAACGCTGCGCCGCATGGAGCAGTTCTGGATCGGCGCGATCGGGCAGGGCGGCTACGCGCCGCAGGTCACGACGACAGCAGCCGAATAATCAGCGGCACCAAGATCGCCGTCGCCAGCGCGTTGAGGCCCAACGCGAGGCTGGAGAAGGCACCCGCCAATTCGTTCACCTGAAACGCGCGCGCCGTACCGATCCCGTGCGCGGCCGTGCCCATGCCCAGGCCCCGCGCGCGCCAATCTTTGAGGCGCAGCGCGTTCATCGTCCAGGTGCCGAACATCGCGCCGAGAATGCCGGTGAGGATCACCAGCACGGCGGTGAGGGCGGGGAAGCCGCCGATCGATTCCGAAATGCCCATCGCGACCGGCGTGGTCACCGATTTGGGGGCGAGGCTGAGCAGCGTGCGTTCGGTGGCGCCGAACAGCCACGCCGTGCCGACGGCCGAGACGATGGCGGTGGTCGATCCCGCGACGATCGACACGAAGATCGCCACGGCGTTGCGCTTGATCTCGGCGAAGTGGCGATAGAGCGGGACGGCCAGCGCCACGGTTGCGGGCCCCAACAGGAAATGGACGAATTGCGCGCCTTCGAAATAACGCCGATAGGGCACGTCCGCGATCCACAGCAGCGCCACCAGCAGGATCACCGCGATCAGCACCGGATTGGCGATCGGCGTACGGTCGAAATACTCGTAGATGCGCCTTCCGATCAGATAGGCGACGAGCGTTACCGTGAGTCCCAGCAGCGGCGTGGTCGAGAGATAGACCCACAGCTCGAACAGATCGCCGCCGCCGCTTTTCATTCGCCGTCTTTCGGCAAGGGCTTGGCGAGCTTCTTCATCAGCAGCGCCGTGACGGCGATGGCGGCGAGGGTCGAGACGACCAGCGCCGCGGCGATCGCTTTCCATTCCGCGGCGATGAGATCGGCGTAAAGGATCACGCCCACACCCGCCGGCACGAACAGCAGCGACAGATTGTCGAGCAGCGTGCCGGTCGTCTTGGCGAGATCGTCGGCGACTTTGCCGCGCGCCATCAGGAGCGCGAACAGCAGCACCATGCCCAGGACGGGGCCGGGGACCGGCAAGGCGAGGTAGCGGACGATCGCCTCGCCGATCAGCTGGCAGACCAGCAGAAGGGTGAGGGTTTCGAGCATCGCCCTGCCGCTTCTCCGTCTACGGCCCGAAGGCCTGGATGCCGGTCTGGGCGCGGCCCAGGATCAGCGCGTGCACGTCGTGCGTGCCTTCGTAGGTGTTGACGGTTTCGAGGTTCATCATGTGCCGGATGATCGGATACTCGTCCATGATGCCGTTGCCGCCATGCATGTCGCGCGCTTGGCGGGCGACGTCCAGCGCCTTGCCGCAATTGTTGCGCTTAATCAGGCTGATCGTTTCCGGCGACAGCTTGCCTTCGTCCATCAGGCGCCCGGCGCGCAGCGCGGCGAGCAGGCCGATCGACAATTCGGTCTGCATGTCGGCGAGCTTCTTTTGGATCAGCTGGTTGGCGGCCAGCGGGCGGCCGAACATCTTACGCTCCAGCGTATAGGTGCGCGCCCCGTGCCAGCAGGCTTCGCCCGCACCGATCACGCCCCACGCGATGCCGTAGCGCGCGCGGTTGAGGCAGCCGAACGGCCCCTTGAGGCCCTTCACGTTGGGCAGCAGCGCGTCTTCGCCCACGCGCACTTCGTCCATGACGATTTCGCCGGTGATGGAGGCGCGAAGCGAGAACTTGCCTTCGATCTTCGGCGCCGACAGGCCCTTCATGCCCTTTTCGAGCACGAAGCCGCGAATGTCGCCGGCATCGTCCTTCGCCCAGACGACGAACACGTCGGCGATCGGCGCGTTCGAAATCCACATCTTGGTGCCCGAGATGACATAGCCGTTGCCGTCCTTGCGGGCGCGCGTCTTCATGCCGCCGGGATCGGAACCGGCATCGGGCTCGGTCAGGCCGAAGCAGCCGATCCATTCGCCGGTCGCGAGCTTGGGCAGATATTTCTGCTTCTGCGCTTCGGTGCCGTAGGCGTTGATCGGGTGCATAACGAGCGACGACTGCACGCTCATCATCGAGCGATAGCCGCTATCCACGCGCTCCACTTCGCGCGCGATCAGGCCATAGGCGACATAGGACGTGCCGGCACAGCCATAGCCTTCGATCGTCGAGCCGAGGAAACCCATCTCGCCCATTTCGCGGAAGATCGCGGGATCGGTCGTTTCGTTGCGGAAGGCTTCCTTCACGCGCGGGGCGAGCTTGCCTTGGCAATAGTCGCGCGCCGCGTCGCGGATCATGCGTTCTTCTTCCGACAGATCCGCGTCGATCAGGAACGGGTCCTCCCACTGGAAATCGAGTTTCGACGTCTTGGGCGAGGGGGACGCGTTCATCTGCAACTCCGTTCGATAGACTAGGCGGGCGTGATTATAGGTCAGGCGCGGTCCGGGACAACCGCCGTCGCTTCGATCTCCACCTTGGCGCGCGGCTCGAGCAGCGACTTCACTTCGACCAGGGTCATGGCCGGGAAATTGCGGCCCAAAACGTCGCGATAGGCGCCGCCGATTTCACGCAAGTTCGCGGCGTATTCGGCCTTGTCGGTCACGAACCAGGTGAGCCGCACAAGATGCTCGGGACCGGCCCCGCCTTCCTTCAGCAAGGCGGCGATGTTCGACAACGCTTGGCGGATTTGCGCCACGAAATCGTCGGTCTCGAACGCAGAGGTCGCGGGGTTCCAGCCGATCTGGCCGGCGACGTAGATTTGCGTGCCCTTCGCGGCCACGGCGTTGGCGTAGCCTTTGGGCTTGTCCCAGCCTTCGGGCAGCAGCGCGCGATTCATTTCGTGTCTCCGGGTTTGGCGGGCGGCGTCCAATGCGCGGACGCGGCCTTGTAGGCGTCGAAGCGGGCGCGCAAGCCTTCCGGGATCGGCGCCGATTTGCGCGTGTCGAGGTCCATATGCACCGTCACGAGCTTGGCTTTCAAGCGCAGCACGTTGTCGGCGTGGAAATAGATGTCGATCGGGATCGACGAGCGGCCGATTTCGCCCAGCAGCACCGTGGCGTCGAGCGTGTCGCCCATTTTCGACGGCACGAAGAAATCGCAGCTGGCGTGCACGATGGGCGTGCCGCGCCGCGTTTCGAAGATCAGCTTGGCGTAGTCCACGCCGAGTGCGCGCGTATAGAGGTCTTCGACCGCCGCGTTGCAGAAGTCGAAATAGTTCGGGAAATAGACGATCCCCGCCGGGTCGGTATGGCTGAAGCGGATCGGCAGTTTCAGGGTGAAGGGCGCATCCATCGGGAAATACTTTAGACTTAAAGCATCTTCCCGGCAAGGCGCCCCGGATCAGCCCGGCGGCTGGGCCACCCAACGGCGGAAAAGCTCTTCCGATCCCGCGAATGCGTGGATCGCGCGCGCGAGGCCCGGCTCCACTTCCGCCGGACGGATCACCGCCATGCCCGAGGGCGTGCGCGTCAGAATGTCGAGTTTCATGCCGTGGCGTTCGGCGAACTCGGCGGCGGTCGGTCGCATGTCGAAATTCAACACGTCGTGGCACAGATAGACGCAATCTTGTGTGGCCACCGCGCGCACCGCATCCAAATCGCGGGCCAAGGCTTCGCGGGTATGTTCGCCGTCGATGAGGGCGAATTCGACCGGCCCCTTCAATTCGCGCGCGACGGTGGGGGCGACGCCGCCGGGCGAGGGCGCGCCGACCGCGTAGCAATCCAGCGCGTTGCGCTTGGCGATCTTGTTGGTGAGGTGAATGCCCGAGACCGATTGCACATCGGCCCCGGTGTCGAGGCCCAGCGTGCGTCCCTCGCGATTGGCGAGGGCGAGCGCGATCGTGCTCCAGCCATAGGAATTGCCGATCACCAGCGAACGCTTGGGCCGCCATGTCGCGAACATGCATTCGAGCAGATAGACTTCCTGCATCGCGATGCCCAGGCCCGGCGTCAGCGATTTGCCGGCGCGCATGAACCAGGTGAACGGCGCCTCGGCGCTGTTCTTCAAATGCCAGGAATTGAGACCGGTCGAAATCTCGATGCCTTCGGCCTCGTAAAGGGCGATCAAATCGGGGATGACGGGCATGCAGCGACTCGAAGTTACGCGTGACCCATTCTCGGTTGATCTTTCGGCCAGGGTCAACGCTGCGCGCGTTCGGTGATATTCTTAACGCCATGGCCGATTCCGTTATCGTCACCGGGTCCGACGCGAAGTATTTCCGTTATGCGCGCGATACGTTGCGCTCGCTGCAAGCCTTGCGCTTGGGCGGCGTAGGGCTCGCCATTCTCGATTTCGGTCTGGACGGCGAACAATGCGAATGGCTGGCGGCGGAAAAGATCGTCCGCGTGCCCGTCGGCTGGGATATCGAGCCGCGCAACAAGGACGCGGAAGTCGCGCGCATGGGCGACGGCTATCGCGCGATGACGTCGCGGCCCTTCCTGCCGCGCTATTTTCCGCAGGCCAACGTCATCCAATGGATCGACGCCGACGCCTGGGTGCAATCGGCCGAAGGTGTGACCGTGCCGATGGAAGCCGCGCGCCGCTACGGCTTCGCGATCGTGCCCGAGCTTCATCGCGCTTACGCGCATCTCTATTCCGGCGGGCAGGCGACCCAAGCCATGCATCGCGAGGCCGCCGCCGCGTCGTTCGGCGAAGGCATCGCCAGCGTACTCGCCGCCAATCCGGTGTTGAATTCCGGCCTGTTCGCCGGGCGGCGCGACAGCCCCGTTTGGGCGAAGTGGCAGGAATTCGCGACCGCCGGCATTTCCAACGCCGCGAATAAATACACCGAGCAGATCGCCCTCAACCTCGCCTGCTACACGGTGCTCGGGCGCTCGGATTCCGACAGCGTGCAGTTCCTGCCGCCCGAATATAATTTCTGCTGCGGCTTGGCGCTGCCGATGATCGACCGCGAAGCGAAGCTCGTGCTCGATCCGAAATATCCGCACGATCCCGTCCATGTCGTGCATCTCGTCGGCATGAACCAGCGCCGCGAATTCGCCACGCCCGACGGCGGCAAGATCGAAACGTCGTTGCTCTATTCGGAGCTGCGCGGATGAGCCGCGAAGTCTTCTTCGAATTCCACCAAGTCGGGAATTTCGTGAAGGTTTCGGCGATCGACGCCGAGAGCGGCCTGGAAGTCTCGATCATGGGCCCGGCGAACGCGGCCCCGGTCACGCTGCGGGCCAACGCCTTGCGCAAGCTGGAGGCGCAATTGCGCAAACAGGGCCTGGAATCTCAAAAACCGCGATAGCCCAATGGCTTGGGGGCCGATTGTAGCGCCCAAACGACATATGGTAGGTTCCCCCAGATTTTGCGCCCGGGACCTCAACATGACAGAGACGATCGCGATCGCCGCCGACCATGGCGGATTCGAAATGAAATCCTTGTTGGTCAAGGATTTGGAAGCGGCTGGCTATAAGGTCCTGGATCTCGGCACGAACTCCGCCGACAGCGTCGATTACCCCGATTTCGCGCATGCGCTGGCGGTCGCCCTGAAGGAAGGGCGCGCCGCGCGCGGCGTGTTGCTCTGCGGCTCGGGCATAGGGATTTCGATCGCCGCCAATCGCCATCGCCATATCCGCGCGGCGCTCGTTCATGACGAGACGGGTGCGCGCCTGTGCCGCCAGCACAACGACGCGAATGTCGTCGTGTTCGGCGCAAGGCTGATCGGGATCGAAGTCGCGCGCGCGGCACTTAAAGTTTTTCTGTCCACGTCGTTCGAAGGCGGGCGCCACGAAAAGCGCGTCGCCAAGCTGGGTTGAAAGGGTCTAAGCACGATGTCTTCCGCTTCCTACGCCGAATTCGCCAAGGATTTCTTCGGAACGCCGCTCGCCAAGGCGGATCCCGATCTTAAGGGCGCCATCGATCGCGAGCTGGGCCGCCAGCAAGGCCAGATCGAGCTGATCGCGTCGGAAAACATCGTCAGCCGCGCTGTGCTGGAAGCGCAAGGCTCGGTGCTGACCAACAAATACGCCGAAGGCTATCCGGGCCGCCGCTATTACGGCGGTTGCGAATACGTGGACGAGGCGGAAACGCTGGCGATCGCGCGCGCCAAGAAGCTGTTCGGCTGCAACTTCGCCAATGTGCAGCCGCATTCGGGCGCGCAGGCGAACCAAGCCGTGTTCTTCGCGCTGCTGCAACCCGGCGACACGTTCATGGGCATGTCGCTGGCCGAAGGCGGCCACTTGACGCACGGCTCGCCCGCCAACCAGTCGGGCAAATGGTTCAAGCCCGTGTCCTATGGCGTCACGCGCGACACGCAGCTGATCGACTACGATCAGATGGAAAAGAATGCGCTCGAGCACAAACCGAAATTGATCGTCGCGGGCGGCTCGGCCTATTCGCGCCAGATCGATTTCGCGCGCTTCCGCGCGGTCGCCGACAAGATCGGCGCGATCCTGATGGTCGACATGGCGCACTACGCCGGTCTGATCGCGGGCGGGGCCTATCCCAACCCACTGCCGCACGCCCATGTCGTGACGACGACGACGCACAAGACGTTGCGCGGTCCGCGCGGCGGCATGATCCTGTCGATGGACGAAGACCTCGGCAAGAAGATCAACTCCGCCGTTTTCCCCGGCCTGCAAGGCGGTCCGCTGATGCATGTCATCGCGGCGAAGGCGGTGTCGTTCGGCGAAGCGTTGCGCCCCGAGTTCAAGATTTACGCCCAGCGCGTGATCGACAACGCGCGCGCGCTGGCCGCGCGTCTGGTGAAGCACGGCTTCGCGATCGTATCGGGCGGCACGGATTCCCATTTGATGCTGGTCGATCTGCGCCCGAAGAAGCTGACCGGCACGAACGCCGAGAAGAGCCTCGAGCGTGCGGGCCTGACCTGCAACAAGAACGGCATCCCGTTCGATCCGGAAAAGCCGATGGTGACGTCGGGCGTGCGTCTGGGCACGCCGGCGGGCACGACGCGCGGCTTCGGCACGGCGGAGTTCGAGCAGGTCGGCGATCTGATCGCCGAAACGCTCGACGGGCTGTCGAATTCCAACTCCGGCGACAACGCCGCGATCGAAGCGCGCGTGCGCGAAAAGGTCGCCAAGCTGGTCGAACGGTTCCCGGTCTATACGAACGCCTGATAACGAAGAAACAAGGAACAGGGTCCAATGCGCTGTCCGTTCTGCGGCCACGACGATACCCAGGTGAAGGATTCGCGCCCGACCGAGGACGGCGGCGCGATCCGGCGCCGGCGTTTTTGCCCGTCTTGCGGGTCGCGCTTCACGACCTTCGAGCGCGTGCAACTGCGCGAACTCGTGATCGTGAAGAAGAACGGCGTGAAGGAGCCGTTCGAGCGCGACAAGCTTTCGCGCTCGCTGACGCATGCGGTGCGCAAGCGCCCGGTGGAGCCCGAGCGCGTGGAGCGCATCGTGTCGGGCATCCAGCGTCGTCTGGAAAGCCTGGGCGAGAACGAAATCCCCTCGACGGTCGTCGGCGAGATGGTGATGGATGCGCTGCGCACCCTCGACCATGTCGCCTATATCCGCTTCGCGTCGGTCTATAAGAATTTCCGCGAGGCGAAGGATTTCGAGGATTTCGTCGGCAAGCTCGGTGGCGACGACGACGACAAACTCTGAAGCCATCGACCGCGTCCATATGGACGCGGCGCTGGCGTTGGCGCGGCGGGGGCTTGGCAATACGTGGCCGAACCCGGCGGTCGGCTGCGTGATCGTCAAAGACGGCATCGTCGTCGGGCGGGGCTGGACGCAAGCCGGCGGACGCCCGCATGCCGAGACGCAAGCGCTCGCGCGCGCCGGTTCCGCCGCGAAGGGCGCCACGGTCTATGTCACGCTCGAACCTTGTTCCCATCACGGCAAAACGCCGCCTTGCGCGGAAGCATTGATCGCCGCGCAAGTCGCGCGCGTGGTCGTCGCGACCGGCGATCCGGACAACCGCGTCGATGGGCGCGGGATCGCGATGCTGCGCGAGGCCGGCATCGCGGTCGAGCAGGGGATATGTAAAGCCGAAGCGGACGCGCTCAACGCCGGGTTCTTCAAACGCGTGCGCGCGGGCAAACCGCTCGTCACGCTGAAGCTCGCGGGCTCGCTCGATATGCGCATCGCGACGAAGACGGGCGAGAGCAAATGGATCACCGGCGACGCTTCGCGCGCGCGGGCGCATTTGATCCGTGCGCAACACGACGCGATCATGGTCGGGTCGGGCACGGTGCTGGCCGATGATCCGTCGCTCGATGTACGTCTGCCGGGGTTCGATAATTCGAGAAAGGTCCGCATCGTCGTCGATGGGCGCTTGCGCACGCCGCTCACCGCCAAGCTCGTGCGCACCGCGAAAAGCCAGCCGAGCTGGATCGTCCATCGCCCCGACGCCGACAAATTTCGCGTCGCCGCTTTCGCCGAAAGCGGGGTCGAGATGCTCGCGCTCGAACCGGGGCGGGAAGGTCATGCGACCCCCGATGCGCTCCTCAAAGCGCTCGCCGCCAAGGGCATCACACGATTGATGATCGAAGGCGGGGCGCAACTGGCGGGCGCGTTTTTGCGCGCCGACGCGGTCGATCGCTTGGCGATTTTCCGGGCCGGGCGGGTGATCGGCGGCGACGGCGTGCCCGCGATCGCCGCCTTCGGCGTGGCGGAACTGGCGAACGCGCCCGGTTTCCGCCTGGAAACCCTTGAAAAGATTGGCGACGACACGCTGGAAACTTGGACCCGGGATCACTAGGTTGCCGGACATGTTCACCGGAATCATCGTCGACAAAGGCACCGTCAAGGCGCTGGAGCCCGCCGCGAAGGCGAGCGACACGCGCCTGGTCATTTCCACCGGCCTCGATCTCGCCGCGACCGAGATCGGGGCGTCGATCGCCTGTTCGGGCTGCTGCTTGACCGCGATCGAAAAGGGCCCCGACTGGTTCGCCGCCGAAGCCTCGGCCGAGACCCTGTCCAAGACCACGCTGGGCGCTTGGAAGATCGGCACGCGGGTCAATCTCGAACCGTCGCTGAAGGTCGGGCAGGAGCTGGGCGGGCATATCGTCTCGGGCCATGTCGACGCGACGGCCAAGCTCGTCTCGGCCGAACCGGTCGGCGGGTCGCACAAGCTCGTTTTCGAAGTGCCGCCGGCCTTTGCGCGCTATATCGCGGCCAAAGGCTCGGTGGCGCTGGACGGCGTGTCGCTGACCGTCAACGACGTGACCGATATCGCGGGGGGCGGCTGCCATTTCGCGATCAACGTCATCCCGCATACCTGGTCGGCGACGACATTGGGCGATCTTGTGCCCGGCGACCTCGTCAACATGGAAGTCGACGCCCTTGCGCGCTATGTTGCGCGCATCCTCGGAAAATAGGTTCGATCTTGGCCAACCCGATCTCCGGCAAGCAGCGCGAAATCCTGGCCACCGGCCAGGTCGATCTCGCCTTCCTCTCCTCGATCGAGGACATTGTGGAAGACGCGCGCAACGGGCGCATGTTCATCCTGGTGGACGACGAAAGCCGCGAGAACGAGGGCGATCTCGTGATCCCCGCGCAATTCGCCACGCCGGAAGCGATCAACTTCATGGCCAAGTTCGGGCGTGGTCTTATTTGCCTCGCCATGACGCCGGAGCGCTGCGCGAAGCTCGGCTTGAAGCCAATGAGCCCGGACAACGCTTCGCGCCATCAAACCGCGTTCACCGTGTCGATCGAAGCGCGCGAAGGCATCACCACCGGTATCTCGGCGGCCGACCGCGCGCGCACCGTGCAGGTCGCGATCGATCCGTCGAAGGGCAAGGACGATATCGGCTCGCCCGGCCATGTCTTCCCGCTGATGGCGCGCGACGGCGGCACGCTGGTGCGCGCGGGCCATACGGAAGCGGCGGTCGATATCGCGCGCATGGCGGGTTTGATCCCGGCCGGCGTGATCTGCGAAGTGATGAACGACGACGGGACGATGGCCCGTCTGCCCGATCTGGTGAAATTCGCCCAGTTCCATGGCTTGCGTGTGGGCACGATCGCCGACCTGATCGCCTATCGCCGCAAGAACGACCGTATCGTCGAACGCGTGATCGAAACCGAATTCGACAGCGAATACGGCGGTGCTTGGAAAATGCACGTCTATGTCAACACCGCGTCCTATGCCGAGCATATCGCGCTGGTGAAGGGCGACGTGACCGGCGGCGAACCGGTGCCCGTGCGCATGCACGCGCTGTCGGTGCTTGACGACGTGCTCGGCGATCGCGGGGCGGGGCGTTCGGAACAACTCCACGCCGCGATGCGGTCGATCGCGCAAGGCGGGCGGGGCGTCGTGGTGCTGCTGCGCGAGCCGCGTGCCACCAGCCTCAGCGACCGCGTGCGCGCGCGCTACGGCGACAAGGCCAATCCGGCCCCGATTTCCAAACAGGTGCCGCCCGAGGCGGGACCGCAATTGCGCGACTACGGGATCGGCGCGCAAATCCTGCTCGATCTCGGAGTGAAGGACATGGTTCTGCTGACCAACGCGCGCCGTTCGGTCGTCGGGCTCGAAGGCTACGGGCTCAACATCGTCGGCCATCGGGCGATCTGATGTTTGGTCGCGCGGATTTCACGGCGCCATCGAAGGCCGATTTCACGGGCGAGAAGCCCGTCATCCTGATCGTCGAGGCGCGCTTCTACGCCGATCTCGCAGACGAAATGGCGCTGGGCGCCATCGAAGCGATCGAAGCGGTCGGGGGTACGGCCGAGCGCGTCGCCGTACCCGGCGCTTTCGAGATTCCCGGCGCCATCGCGATGGCCGATTTGGCCGCGCATCAAGCCGGTGGTCCGAAACCCTATGAAGGCTTCGTCGCCTTGGGGGCGGTCATTCGCGGCGAGACCACGCATTACGATTATGTTTGCGGTGAGAGCGCGCGGGGCTTGCAAGACCTCGCCGTACGGCGCGGCCTTGCCATCGGCTACGGCATCCTGACGGTCGAGAACGAGGAACAGGCCTGGGCGCGCGCCAAGCGCGACAAGGGCAATAAGGGCCGCGACGCCGCCAACGCCGCGTTGGCGATGGCCGCGTTCAAGCGCCGTCTGCGTTTAGCACCATGACCGACGCGTCGAACGACAGCCATGGGGGCGGGCGCAAGGGTGCGCGCACCACGTCGCGCCTCGCGGCGGTGCAAGCGCTTTATCAGATCGAATTCCGCGGCGAGGATCCCGCCACGACGATCGACGAATTCCGCCGCTATCGTTTGAAGCCCGGTCTCGGCGGGCCCGATTGGGCGACGGCCGATCCCGAGTTCTTCAAGGCGATCGTCGAGGGCGCTTGGGCGCGCAAGCCCGAGATCGACGGTTTGATTTCGCCGGCACTGGCCAAGAACTGGACGTTGCAGCGCATCGATCCGGTGCTGCGCGCCGCATTGCGCGCGGGCGTGTTCGAGATTCTGGCGCGCGCGGATATTCCCGCGCGCACGACCATCGGCGAATACGTCGAACTCGCCTATGCATTCGATGCGGGCGCAGAAGCCGGCTTCCTCAACGGCGTGCTCGACCGGATCGCGCGCGAGCGCCGCCCCTCCGAAATGGCGTAAGGCGCTATGAAACGGCGCGGCGAATTCGAAACCATCGCCGCGTTGTTCCGGCCGTTGACGCGGGGCCACCGCGCGGCGCTGAATCTCGTCGACGACGTGGCGGTCCTCACACCCAAGCCGGGCAAGGATCTGATCGTTACGGCGGATCAGCTTGTCGTCGGCATCCATACGCTGGGCGACGAGCCGCCGGCGACGGTCGCGCAGAAGGCGCTGCGCCGCAATCTTTCCGATCTCGCGGCGAAGGGCGCCAAACCGCTCGGCTATTTCCTGACGATCGCGCGGCCCAAGACGATCACCGATCGCTGGCTCGAAGGCTTCGCCAAGGGGCTGGCGGCGGACGGCGAATTCTATCGCCTGCCGCTGCTGGGCGGCGATACGACGGCGACGACGGGGCCGTTTTCCGTGTCGATCACCGCGATCGGCGAAACGCCCAAGGGCAAGATGATCCCGCGCGGGGGCGCCAAACTTGGCGACGATCTTTGGGTGACCGGTACTGTCGGCGATGCGGCGATCGGGCTCGACGCAATCCGCAAGGGTAACGCCGACGCTTATTTGAAGCGTCGCTATCGCATTCCCGAGCCGCGCGTCGGTTTCGGGCCGATGCTGCGCGGGATCGCGCATGCGGCGATCGACGTGTCGGACGGGCTGCTCGCCGATCTCGGTCATCTCTGTGCCGCTTCGGCCGTGTCGGCGGCGATCGACGCGAACGCGGTGCCGCGTTCGGCGTCGGCGCGCAAGCACGGCGATCTCGCTCGGGCGCTGACCGGCGGCGACGATTACGAGATCCTGTTTGCCGCACCCAAAGCGGCATCGGCGAAAATCATGCGCGCCGCCGCACGCGCCAAAATCGCCGTGACTTGTATCGGTACGATCGCCAAGGGCAAAAGCGGTGCGGTACGCGTTGCCGGCGCCGAATTCACACTTAAACGCGCGGGCTTTACGCACTTCTAACCGCGGGCCATTATCGCGCCCATGATCCGGTTCGCCCGACTCCTGTTCTTGTGCGCCGCGCTGGTTCTCGGCGGGGCGGCCCATGCCGAGGATCCGAAGGGCGAAGGCACCGGGCCCGAGACGGGCAAGTTCGTTTTGCCGCGCGTGATCGTCGCGGCGATCCAGGGCGACCGGGTGCTGCGCCATTACGCGCTGTTGATGCGCTTGGAACTTGCCACACCCGCCGACGAAGCGAAGATCAAGGACAATCTGCCGCGTTTGCAGGACGCATTCATCCTCGACCTTAACGAAGTCGCGTCCAGCGGCGACACGTTCGATCAGGAACGCGCGAAAAGGCGGATGATGGCGTCGTCCACGCGTATCCTGGGCGACGCGCATATCGTGAAGGACGTCGTGTTCGAACGCGTCCTCGAACGCAAAGTTCCCGCGAACTGAGTTTTCCAATGACCCCCGAAACGACGATCGACGAAGCGGCGCGCTCGCGCCGGAACGTGACGCTGCTGGCCTTCGCGCAGGCGCTGATGATGATCGGCACCTCGACGATGATCGCGGAGGCCGCCTTGGTCGGCCATATGCTGGCGGAGAACAAGGCGCTGGCGACGCTGCCGATGGGCTTCATGCAGCTCGCGGCGATGCTCACGACGTTTCCCGCGTCGTATCTCATGAAGATCAAAGGCCGGCGCTTCGGCTTCGCCATCGGCGCTGCCTTCGGCATCGTCGCGCAAGCGATCTGCGTCGCCGCCGTGCTGGTCGGTTCGTTCCCGCTGTTCTGCGTCGGCGCCGCGTTCAACGGCGTCTATAACGGTTTCGGCCTGTTCTATCGCTTCGCGGCGGCCGACGGTGCTTCGGGCGCTTGGAAGGGGAAGGCAATCTCCTACGTACTCGCGGGCGGCGTGCTCGCCGGCATTTTCGGGCCCGAGCTCGCCAAGGCGACGCATCATCTGCTCGACCCAGTCCCCTTCGCGGGCTCGTTCGCGGCCCTGATTCTGGTTGCGATCGCCGCACAGATCGTCGTGCAGTTCATCGATATTCCCGCCCCCAAGGGCGACGAACGCCATGGTGCCACGCGGCCCATCCTCGAGCTTCTCGCCCAGCCCAAAGTGATCGTCGCGCTGATCGCGGGGCTGGTCGCCTATGGCGGCATGTCGCTGGTGATGAATGCGACACCGCTCGCCATGATCGCTTGCGGTCACGCCTTCGCCGACGCGGCGACGACGATCCAAGCGCATGTGCTGGCGATGTTCGTGCCGTCGTTCTTCACCGGCACGATCGTCGCGCGTTTCGGCCTCATGCGCACGATGATGGCGGGGGCGGGGCTGCTGGCGGCGTCGGCGGCGGTCAACCTCGCCGGGATCAGCTTCGCGCATTTCTATGTCGGCTTGATCCTGCTCGGCGTGGGATGGAACTTCCTCTATATCGGCGGCACGACGCTGCTGACCGAAGCCTATCGCCCGTCGGAAAAGGCGAAGATGCAGGCGGCCTACGATTTCATCATATTCGGCTCGGTCGCCGCGACCGCGGCCGGGGCGGGCGCCATGCAGCACGCGTTCGGTTGGGACACGATCAACCAATTCGTGTTGCCCTTCATCGTGCTCGCCTTCGCCGCCATCGCGTGGCTCGCCGCCAAAGCGCCCGCTAAAACCCGCCCATAAGTTCGGGCAGCCAGGTCGCGGTCCAGGGCATCGCGACGACCGCGATCAGCGTCAGCACCTGGCACACGACGAACGGGATGACGCCCCGGCAGATATCGCCGTAGGTCATCTCGGGCGGCGCCACGCTTTGCAGGAAGAAGATCGCGGGCGCCATCGGCGGCGTGAGATAGCTCGTCTGGATGCAGACGAGCATGGCGACGCCGAACCACAGCGGATCCACGCCCGCCGCTTTCAACAATGGCGCGAACACGGGCACGGCGAGCAGCACGATCGTCACCCATTCCAGCACGAAGCCCATCAGGAACACGATGGTCAGCAGAAGGGGCACGAGCAATCCGGGGCTGGCGGTCGCGAAGCCCACCATCTCGCGCACCATGGCGCCGCCGCCTTGCACGTAGAACATGCTGGAGAACAGCGTGCCGCCATAGACGATCGTCATCAGCATCGCGGTGATGATGACCGTGCGCCGGCCGGCGTCGATCACCATGGCGATCGAGAAGCGGCCGTGGAATGCGGCAAGGGCGAGCGCACCGGCGGCCCCCGTCGCGGCCGCCTCCGTGGGCGAGGCGATGCCCATAAAGATCGCCCCCAGCACGCAGGCGACAAGGGCGAGGGTGGGAACAAGCGCCGTCGCCGTCACGCGCAGCTTTTCGGCGAACGTTACGCCGGTTTCTTCGACCGGCGGGCCGGCACTCGGATCGATCAGGCAGCGCAGCACGATCCACGCCATGAACAGCGCCGTCATCAGCGCGCCCGGAATCAAGATCCCGGCGAGCAGATCGGAGATCGGCACTTGCGCGACCAGGCCGTAGATCACGGCCGTCAGCGACGGCGGAATGATCGTGCCGAGCGAACCGCCAGCACATATGGTCCCTGCGATCAAGCGCTTGTCGTAGCGCGCGGCCATCATCGCGGGGATCGCCATCAAGCCGATCGTGACTTCGACGGCGCCGATGATGCCCGTGGCGGCCGAGAAGATCGCCGCCATCGCGATGGTCGCCAGCGCCATGCCGCCGGGCAAACGGCCGAGCCACAGCCGCATGGCGCCGAACAGGCTTTCGGCGATCCCGGATTTCTCCAGAATATTGCCCATGAACACGAAAGCCGGGATCGCGGTGAAGGCGAAATTCGACGAAACCTCGATCAAGCGCCCGAACATCTGGCGGCCGAGCGCGTCGCCGAAAAACGCATAGCCGAACGCGGCCGAAATCACGATCAGGCCGAGCCCCACCGGCACGCCCAGGAACATCAGCCCGAACAGCGCCGGGAACATCCAGACCGCGAGATCGCCGATCATGCCTGCACTGCCTTGGCGTGGCGCAAACCGCTGAGCAGCACGTCGAGCGCCAAGCCAATCGTGCCCAAGGTCAGCAGCGCGTAATGCGGCCAGATCTGGCGCCGCCAGGGGCTGACGTCGTTCACCTCGGCATGGAGATAGGCGTTGAGCGCGCGGTCGAACCCGGCTTGCGCGATCCACAGCAGAACGGGCAAGGCGAGGGCGACGAAGAACAACGCCAGGATCGCGTCGCGCAACCGCGCGGGCATGAATCGCGACACCGCATCGACCGAGACATGCGCGCCGCCGCGTAACGCCGGCCCCGCGCCGAACACGAAGGCCGCACCGTTGGCGATGCCCACCATCTCCGGCGTCCATACCGTCGGCGACGCGAAGACGTAGCGCAAGACCACTTCGATCAGCATCAGGCCGAGCGCCAAAGCGCCCGCCGCCATCGCGACGATGAGCCCGGCGTCGGAAAGCCTAGAGCCGATAGACCGCATTCGCCTCCCACTTGTCTTGGAAGGCGAAGGTCGAATTCATCACGCGCTCGGGCCAGGGATTGCCTTGCGCGCTGGCGGCCGCCACGGCCTTGCGCGCCCATTCGCGCGCCGCCGCTTTGATCTGCGCGACGAATTGGGGATCGAGCGTGACGATCTCGGCGCGGCCTTTGCGGAATTCGGCCATCGCGTCGATATCGAGGCGGCCTTTCTCGAGATAGGAATCGAAACTCGTCAGGCGCCCCGCCAGCAGAATGCGTTCCTGCAACGGTGCGGGAATCTGATCCCAGCGTTCGCCGCGCATGAAGGCGGTGAAATAGCCGCCGGGCAAATGCGCGCCGGGCACGACGATGTACGGCGCGATACGGTTGAGGCCCATTTGCAGATTGTCGGCCGGGCCCGCCATTTTCGCGGCGTCGATCACGCGCCGTTCCAGCG
This sequence comes from Alphaproteobacteria bacterium, assembly GCA_017308135.1. Lineage (NCBI taxonomy): Bacteria > Pseudomonadati > Pseudomonadota > Alphaproteobacteria > Alphaproteobacteria bacterium. The sequence continues at coordinate 820,903 of JAFKFM010000008.1, read as the reverse complement.
CCGTCGCCACATCGGCCGTCGGCGTCGCGACGGGCTCGGCGCCGAATTCGCGCATCACGTCGGCCCAAACGCCGAGCGTGCGGAATTTGAGGCCGCGCATATCGGCGGCATTGCGGATCGGCTTCCACGAATGCGCGAAGACTTCCGTCGTCGCCATGCCCGCGACGATCGGCTGCAGCTTCAAGCGATCGCGGTGATGATCGGTCAGCAGCTTCAAGCCGCCTTCCTCGTAAAGCCAATGCATCGTCGCTTCGATGCCAAGCCCGCCGGGGAACGACGTGACCAGCGCCATCGTCGCGTCGCGCTGATAGATGAGGGCCGGCGGGGCGTGACCCATATCGGCGCGCCCGTCTTCGACCGCGCGATAGACGTCGAAGGGCGGGGCGAGCACACCCGCCGGAAACGCCTGGATCTCCACCCGCCCGTCGGTCAGCAAACGCACGTAATCGACGAAGCGTTTGGTGAAGGCGGTGAACAGATACGTGCCCTCGGGCACGATCGTGGTCATGCGCAACCGGATCGGCGCGGTCTGCGCGGTTGCCAGAGTTGGAGCGGCGAGGGCACCAGCGAGGCCGGCGGTCAAAACGCTGCGGCGATCCATGTTCGGACTCCGTGAGGAAAAGGATGGCCGGAGTTTAGCGCCTGTCTTCATGGGACGTTAACGCCTCTACGGCATAATCGTGCCAAGTTTAGATAAATTGGGTAGACTTGCCCCATGGCCGACGCCGCAGCACCCGACGCCCCCGCCGATGGCGAAGGCGGAAAGAAGAAATTCTCGGGCAAGAAACTGCTGATCATTCTGGTTCCGGTGCTGCTGCTGACCATCGGCGGCGGCGCCGCGTGGTTCCTTGGCTTTTTCGGCGGCAAAGAGGAACACGCGGCCGAGCAGGCCGATGCGCCCCCGCCACCCCCGCCGCCAACGATCATCTACGATTTGCCGGATTTGCTGGTAAATCTGAGCCTTGCCCAGCGCGGGCGCGGCAATTTCATCAAGCTGACCGCCTCGCTGGAAGTGGTCGAGGCCGACGTGCCCGAATTCGAAGACGCGATGCCGCGCATCGTCGATACGTTCGTGACCTATCTGCGCGAGTTGCGGCCCGAAGATCTACGTGGTTCGGCGGGGTTGACCCGCCTGCGCGAGGAAATGTTGCGCCGGGTTCAGGCGGCGGCGCGGCCAGCCCGGGTCCAAGACGTGCTTTTCCGGGAGATCCTCGTTCAGTAAGCCCTTGATCCGGATTCATTTTTGAGTCGGAACGGCTTGCCGGGCGGAATTAAGCCGGAATCTGGGCGGTGATAACGGGTTGTTAACCAGGGTTTGGCACATTTATGTGGGAGTTTAGATAAATCTGCCCGAGATTCGTCGGGCGATTAACGGTTCGGAACGTAAGGTTCGATGGCGGACGATCCACCCACCGAGGGCGCTGACGGCGCCTCGCCAGAAGGCGGGGAAGCGCCCAAGAAGAAGTTTCTGTCCGGCAAGATGTTGATCATCGTTGCCGCGGGCGGACTTGTGCTTTTGCTGGGGATCGGCGCCGGGGTGTTCTTCCTGTTTTTCGCCGGCGGCCCGCCGCCCGAGCAAGTGGCCGAAGAAGGCCCGCCCAAGCCCGCCGAACCCGCCGGGCCCGTCAAATCGGTCTATTTCAACATGCCCGACCTGCTGGTGAATTTGAACGCCGGGGCGGGGCGGCGCACGTCGTTCCTGAAGCTGACGATGTCGGTCGAGTTGCGTTCGATCGACGACGCGGCCCAGTTCGAAGCGAACCTGCCGCGCATCGTCGACAATTTCCAAGTCTATCTGCGCGAGCTGCGCCCGGAAGATCTGCGCGGCTCGTCCGGCTTCCTCAAACTGCGCGAAGAGCTGTTGACCCGCGTTCAGCTCGCCGCCGCACCCGCCCGCGTCAACGACATCCTGTTCCGCGAAATGCTGGTCCAATAGAGGCCCCGCCATGTCCGATCCGAACAACATGTCCGAAGAAGAGAAGATGGCCGCCGAATGGGCGGCCATGGACTCCGGCGGCGGCGACGCGGGCGGCGGCGGCGGCGACGCCACCGCGCGCGTTCTGAACCAGGACGAAATCGACTCCCTGCTCGGCTTCGATGCGGGCGGGGCCGGGGGCGACGGCACCTCGGGCATGCAGGCGATCATCAACAGCGCGCTCGTCTCGTACGAACGCCTGCCGATGCTCGAAATCGTATTCGACCGTCTGGTTCGAATGCTGACGACCAGCTTGCGCAACTTCACGTCGGATAACGTCGAAGTCTCGCTCGACGTCATCACCTCGACGCGTTTCGGCGACTACGTGAACTCCATTCCGCTGCCCGCGATGCTCGCGGTGTTCAAGGCGGAGCAGTGGGACAATTTCGGCCTGCTGACGGTCGACTCAGCGCTCATCTACTCGATCGTCGACGTGCTGCTCGGCGGCCGGCGCGGCACGGCCGCGATGCGTATCGAAGGCCGCCCCTACACCACGATCGAACGCAACCTGGTCGAGCGTCTCGTCGCCGTCGTGCTCGGCGATTTGTCGGCGTCGTTCGACCCGATCAGCAAGGTCAATTTCCGCTTCGAGCGTTTGGAAACCAACCCGCGCTTCGCGACCATCGCGCGCCCGGCCAACGCCGCGATCATCGCCAAGCTGCGCATCGACATGGAAGATCGCGGCGGACGCCTGGAATTGCTGCTGCCTTACGCGACCCTCGAACCCGTCCGCGAAATGCTGCTGCAGCAGTTCATGGGTGAAAAATTCGGCCGTGACTCGATTTGGGAAGGCCACTTGGCCACCGAATTGTGGTCGACCGAAGTCGACATCAACGCCGTGCTCGACGAACAGGTGATGACGCTGCAGGACGTGCTCGACTTCAAGGTCGGCACGCGATTGATGCTCAACGCCACGCCGGAAAGCGAAATCGAAGTGCTGTGCGGTCCCGAACGCCTGTTCAAAGGGCGCATGGGGCGGCGCGGCCAGAACGTCGCGGTCATGATCGACCGCAAGATCAACAAGTACGAGGAATCGTGATGGGTCTCGATGTCGCCCTCAATCTCGTCCTGGCGGTCCTGCTCGCGGCGGTGATCGTCTATGCCTGGCGCTTGCACAAGCGCTTGGGCACGTGGCGCGACGGCAAGGCGGAACTCGACCGCACGATCAAGGAATTCAACGAAGCGGCCAAGCGCGCGGAAGCGGCGGTCGCGGACCTCAAGAACGCGGGCGAGGCGGCGGGGCGGCTGCTCGAAGATCAAACGCGCAAGGCGATCTCGCTCAAAGACGATCTCGAATACATCGTATCGCGCGCCGAACCGGTCGCCGATCGCGCGGCGGAGAATGTGCGCGAACGCGAACGCGAACGTGAACGCGAGCGCCCGCAAGTCGCGCGCCGTGCCGAGCGCGCCGAACGTTACGAGCGCGAGGAACGTTACGCCCGCGACGAGCGTTACGAACGCGAAGCGCCGCCGGCCCCGGTGTCGGACGAGGAAGACCGCTTGCTGCGCGACGCGATCCGTTTCGCCGAACGCGAAGGCGGGGCGCGCGAGAACAACGATCGTCCCGCGGCCCCGCGCAGCACGGCCGAACAGGAATTGCTGAAGGCGATCGCCGAACGCCGCCGGGGTGCGCCGCCCGCGACGCGCGCGGGCGCACGCTGATGAACGCGCTCAACAAAATCCGTCTTCTGCCCGTTCTGGTCGCGGTCGCCTTCCTGATGCTCGCGATCCGAGTGGGCACGCTCGGCACCGCCGTCGCGCAGAATAATCCGCCTTCCGCCGCCCAGCCGCGCGCGGCCGCACCCGCACCCGCACCGCGTCCCGTTCAGCAACTCGCCCAGGCCCCGGCCCCGGCGCAGCAAGCGCCCGCACCGGCGGCGGAACCCGCCGCCGCACCTGCCGCCGCCGCCGATCCCGACCGCGCGTTCAGCCCTGGCGAACTCGAAGCGCTGGGCGATCTCGTGCGCCGGCGCGAAGAACTCGACAAGCGCCAGGCCGAAATCGACACGCGCGAAGCGCTGCTCCAAGCCGCCGAAAAGCGCGTGCAGCAGCAGATCGAGGAATTGAAGGGGCTTCAGGCCAAGATCGATACCGCGATCAAGAGCTACGACGAGACCGAGCAGGCGCGCCGCAACTCGCTGGTGCGCATGTTCCAGAACATGAAACCGGCCGAAGCCGCGCGCATCTTCGAGCAGATGGAATTGCCCGTTCTGCTCGAAATCGTCGAAGCGATGAACGAGCGCCGCGCCGCGCCGATTTTGGCCCAGATGAACCCGATCCGCGCCCAGCAGGTGACGACGGAACTCGCCCGCCGCCGCCAGCCGGAAGCTTCCCCCAGCCGCATACCGGCCCCGCGCCAGGGTTAATCCGAAAATCCGCCGGTCTTAATCTTCCCGTAAGCAGCTTCCAGTTACTTGTTGACGCGCGCCGAGCTCTTCAGCAGTAACAAGGGTAGCGTCGCGCGCGCGTTGGAACCGTGCCGGCCGTGGCGGAATGCCGCAGGAGATGGGGATTATGGCTGTCGATCTTAAAATGAACGTGCTCATCGTCGACGACTACAAGACGATGTTGCGGATCGTGAAGAACCTGCTCAACCAGATCGGGTTCACGAATGTCGACGAAGCCAGCGACGGGTCCGAAGCGCTCGCCAAAGCGCAGCAAAAGGACTACGGCCTGATTATTTCGGACTGGAACATGCAACCGATGACTGGTTTGCAGCTGCTCCAGGCCGTGCGCGCCGATGCGCGCCTGAAGGGCGTGCCGTTCATCATGGTGACGGCGGAATCCAAGACCGAGAACGTGATCGCCGCCAAGCAGGCGGGCGTGAACAACTACATCGTCAAGCCGTTCAATGCGGCCGTTCTGAAGGGCAAGATCGCCACGGTGCTGGGCGACTTCTAATCCCGAACGGCGAGGGGACGAACCATGGCGAAGGCAAAGTCGCGCGCGAAAGCGAAGAGCAAGCCCAAGCCCAAATCGCCTCCGAAACGCACCCGCAAAATTTCCGCCAAACCCGCGAAGAAAGCCGCCGCGCCCAAGCCCGCGATCGATCAGGGTTTGCGCGACGGCATCGCCACGCTCGCGCGCATCATGGAAAACGCGCGCCGCGATCTGGCGGCGTTGCAGGCCAACGACATGCGCCTGCGCGATCTGCCGGGGGCGACGGACGAGCTGAGCGCCGTTGTCGCCGCGACGGAGGATGCGACGCATTCGATTTTGGATGCGGTCGAAGGGATCGAAAAGATCGCGGGTGAAGTGGCCGCCGCACAGGGCGACGCGATCCGCGACAGCGTTACGCGCATCTACGAAGCCTGCAATTTCCAGGACATTACCGGTCAGCGCATCGCCAAGGTCGTCGGCGTTTTGAAGGACGTCGACAAAACCGTGCTGGGGCTGATGGAGGCGTTCGGCATCGTGCTGGACGCGCAAGCCGCCCCGTCGGCCGCCCCCGTCAAAACGGGGGAGGCGGCGTTGCTGAATGGGCCCCAATTGGCCGGGGCGGCGCAAGACCAAGCCGCGATCGACGCATTGTTCGGCGATAGCTGAATTCGCCTTGTGGATATGTTTTCTGTTCGTTTGAATCTCAATTAGTTAGGCGACCCCGACTCGGATTTAAGGTACACTCTGGCTCTCGAGTCGCAACGACCCGGGCTGGCGATTTAAATGGGCTTTGGCAAGCGGATTCAGGTTTCGACGGCGACCCTGGCAGCGATCGCGCTGACCGGGGCTTTGGCGTTCGAGGGCGTCGCGCAAACCCGGCCGTGGCAGAATTTCCCCGCGTCGCCGCCGCCGGCCCCGGCCCCGGAAGTGACACCCACCCAAGCGGCGCCGTTCGCAGCACCGGCATCGCCCGGCGTACCGTGGGCCACGGCGCCCGCAACACCCGTTGTTCCCCTCGCACCGGCGCCCACGCCGCAAGCCGCCCCCGCGACGCCGGCGACCCCGGCCGCGCCGGCGGCGGCCCAAGTCGCGCCGCCGCCCGCACCGGCCGCGACGCCAGCGACGAACGGCGCGCCCGCGCGTGCGCTCAATATCCGCTACAGCCAGCAGGACGGTTTCGATCGCGCGATCGTCGATTGGCCCGAGGACGTCGATTTCCGCGTCGAACAGCAAGGCCGCAACGCGACGATCACCTTCGGCGCGCCGGTGGGCATCGACACCAACCGTTTGCAGCAATCGATGCGCAATTCCGTGTCGTCGGCGCGCGTGGCGCGCGATGGCGATCGCACGACGCTGACACTGGCGATGAACGAGAATGTCGGTCTGCGCCATCTGCGCGCGGGGCCCCGCTTGGTGCTCGATCTCGTGCGCGACGGTTCGGTCGCCGCCGATCGGCCGACCGGCCAGCAAATGCAGGTGCCGCAGCAAGCCGCACAACCCGCTGGTCAGGCCCCGGCGCCGCCGGCGGCGCAAGGTGCCGCTTCGCCGATCACGCCGGGCGCACCGTTAACCGGGGGCCCCCGCAACACCGTGCCGGATTTCCCCGCACTCGCGCAGCAAGCGCAGGCTTTGGGCCTCAACCAGCCTTCGGTGCCGACGGGCAGCCTGTCGGGCCGCGTGGGCGTGGAAGTGCAGCGGGAGGAGAATTTCTCCGTCCTGCGATTCAATTTCGGCGAACCCGTGGGGGCCGCCGTGTTCGGGCGCGGCACGCATTTGTGGATCGCGTTCGACAAGCGCACGGCGATCGATCTCGCGCCTTTGCGTGCGGATGCCGAGACGCGCGATTTGGTCGGCGATGTCGACCAGTTGCAAAGCGAAGGCACGGTGCTGCGTTTGGCGCCGCGCGGCGGTGCCAACGCGTTGGTGCGTCGCGACGGCACGGCCTGGGTCGTCGAACTCGGCCGCTTGCCGCGCCGGCCCGAAACGCCGTTGTCGATCGTCATCCGCAATCCCGACCAGCCCGCCGATGCGCGCGTGGCGATCGAATTGCCGGGGGCGTCGAACGTGCTGCGCTTGCGCGATCCGGAAATCGGCGACGAGCTTGCGATCGTGCCGACAGCGGTGGCGGGTGTCGGCCTTGCCGAGATGCGCCGCTTCGCGCAGTTCCAGATTTTGGCGTCCGCGCAAGGGGCGGTCGTGCGTCCCGACGACGACAGCGTGTCGGTGCGCCCGCTGGGGACGGGCGTCGAAGTCGCCTCGACGCGCGGGCTGTTTGTCACGGCGCCAACCGCGCCCGGCATGCCGGGCGCGGCGCAGCTGCGCAATGCGGCTTTGATCGACTACGCCGCCTGGGCGCGCACGCCCGGCAAGTTCAACGAAGATCGCGCGCAATTGCAGCGCGCCGTCGCCAATTCGCGCGAAGGCGATCCGCGCAACGCCGCCCGTTTGGAACTCGCGCGTTTCCTGTTCGCCAACGCGCTGTTCCAGGAAGCCAACGCCGAATTGCGTCTGATCGGCGAGGAACGCCCGCAATTGCTCGACGGGCCGCAGATCCGCCTGATGCGCGGCATCGGCGAATTGTTCTCCGGCAATCTCGACGAGGCCGCGCGTTGGCTCAACCATTCGAGCCTCGATACCGAGGCCGAGGGCGCGTTGTGGCGCGGCACGCTCGCCATGGCGCAGAACGATCCGCAAGCCGCGATCATGCAATTCGATCGCGCGGCCGACGTGTCCGAACGCTTCCCGCGCTTCTTCGCCAACAAGCTGGGCCTGGCGATGACCGAGGCGCGCATCGTCGCGGGCGAACTCGATCCCGCCGAACGCCGGCTCGATCGCGTGCTCGCCAACCAGCCTTCGGTCGGCGACAAGGCGCGCGCCGATTATCTCAAGGGCCGCATCGCGCTGGAGCGCGGCGACGAACGCGCGGCGTTGGCCGCGTGGCGCGAGCTCGATTTCGGCACCGTCACCAAGGCGCGCGTTCAGGCCGAGCTTGCGCGTATCGAAGTCCAGTCGCGCAAGGGCGAGATGACGCCCGAGGAAACGGTCGCGGCGTTGGAGCGTTTGCGCTTCGCCTGGCGCGGCGACGAATTGGAATTCGACATCCAGCGCCGATTGGGTCGCGCGCAACTCGCCGCCGGCGATTTCCGCGGCGGTACGGCCACGCTGCGCGACGCGGCGCAACGTTTCCCCGAGGCGCGCGGGCGCGATCAACTGCCCGGCGATATTTCGGCCGAGTTCAAGAAGCTGTTCCTGGAAGGCGGGGCCGACAAGCTCACCCCCGTCGCCGCGATCGGCTTGTTCGAGGATTATCGCGATCTCGTGCCGCAAGGGCCCGAGGGCGACGAGATGGTGCGCAAGCTCGCCGAACGTCTCGTCTCCGTCGATCTGCTCGACCGTGCCGGCGGGCTGCTCGACTATCAGGTCCGCAACCGCGTGACCGGCGAAACGCGTGCGCAAGTCGGCACGCGCTTGGCCGCGATCCGGTTGCTCGACCGCAAGCCGCAGCTGGCGCTCGACGCGATCGACGCATCCGAGCCCGCGCAATCGCCCGAGTTGCAGCGCGAACGCGCGCGCCTCGCCGCGCGGGCATTGGCCGATCTCGGCCGGCCCGACGAAGCGCTCGCGCGCATGAACGGCGATACGGGGGCCGACGCAGACTTGCTGCGCGCCGAAATCGCGATGCGCACGCGCGCCTGGCCCGCCGCCGCCCAAGCCTTCGATCGTCTGGTCGGCGAACCGCCGTCGGGCAACGCGCAACTCGCCGATAACCGCGCGCGTCAGGCGCTGCATCTCGCGGTGGCGCTGGCGCTGGCCGGCGACGATGCGGGCACGGCGCGGTTGCGCGATCGTTTCGGCGCGGCAATGGGCCGCTCGCCTTACGCCGAAGTCTTTCGCGTGCTGACCGCCGATCGGGCGGGCGCCACACCCGATATCGCGTCGATCGCGGCGCGCGTTTCCTCGCTGGCGCCGTTCGAAAGCTTCATGCAGGGCTATCGCCAGCGCCTGTCGGGCCCGGCGCCGCAACGCCCGGCGTCGAGCTGAATTTCTTCCCGAGTCGTATTTGAAACGGCGCAACCGGTGCCGATCTAGGGCGGCCGGGCAGGGGGCTTTCGAGCTATCCACAGAACGCCCGTTCCCGGATGTTCACTTTTCGCTTGCGGATGAGAACAAGTCTGGTACAGTTCGATTCACGGCGCGGGACCAATGGGTTTTGCGCCGGAACCACTAAGGGAACAAAACAGGGCCCCGGTCCGGGCCGTATTTCAGGCGACGTTACTTCGACAATGGTCAACCAAGCCGGTCCCGTGGGGATTTCGCCCGCGCACCCGGCCTGCCATAAGGAGAGAGTACATGTCTTCAGCCACCGCGTTGCGCGCCGCCTCCCGGGACGGCGCCGAAAAAGACAGCAAGGACACTAAGGACAACATGGATAAGAACAAGGCGTTGGAAGCCGCCCTGGGTCAGATCGAGCGCGCCTTCGGCAAGGGCTCGATCATGAAGCTCGGCAGCCGCGATGCGGTGCAGGCGGAAGTCATTTCGACGGGTTCGCTGTCGCTCGATATCGCGCTCGGCATCGGCGGCTTGCCCAAGGGGCGCATCGTCGAGATCTACGGGCCGGAAAGCTCGGGCAAGACGACGCTCGCCCTCCATGCCATCGCCGAGGCCCAAAAGGCCGGCGGTACTTGCGCCTTCGTGGACGCCGAACATGCGCTCGACCCGGCCTATGCCCGCAAGCTCGGCTGCGACGTCGACAATCTGCTGATCTCGCAGCCCGACGCCGGCGAACAGGCCCTCGAGATCGCCGATACGCTGGTTCGCTCCGGCGCGCTCGATGTGCTGGTCGTCGACTCCGTCGCCGCCCTGGTGCCGCGCGCCGAGCTCGAAGGCGAAATGGGCGACAGCCATATGGGCCTGCATGCGCGCCTGATGAGCCAGGCGTTGCGCAAGCTCACCGGTTCGATTTCGCGCTCCAACACGCTGGTCATTTTCATCAACCAGATCCGGATGAAGATCGGCGTGATGTTCGGCAACCCCGAGACGACGACGGGCGGCAACGCGCTCAAATTCTACGCCTCGGTGCGTCTCGACATCCGCCGCATCGGCGCTCTGAAGGACAAGGACGAGGTCGTGGGCAACCAGACGCGCGTCAAGGTCGTGAAGAACAAGATGGCCCCGCCGTTCAAGGTCGTCGAATTCGACATCATGTACGGCGAAGGCGTGTCGAAGATGGGCGAGATCATCGATCTCGGCGTCAAAGCCGGCGTGGTCGAGAAATCGGGCGCCTGGTTCTCCTATGACGGCGACCGGATCGGGCAGGGGCGCGAAAACGCGCGCAACTACCTCAAGGAACATCCGGAAGTCGCCGACGCGATCGAAAAGGCCATCCGCGCCAATTCGGGTCTCGTCGCCACCGCGATGATGGTGGAATCGGGCGGCGGGGATAACTGATCCCCACCGTCGGTTCGCCGGCGCGGACTTCCCGTTTCCGATGAATTTGGCCCCGCACGTCCCCTGATCTTTCCGATCCCGGGGGACGGTCCGGGCCCCATACCGGGTCGGCCGGGCGGTAAATCCCATGTGGTGCGCCCCGCCGGCCCGGTTTTCGTTTATGCGCCGGGGGTTAGGCCCGGCCCCGGGGGTTTGACGGGGGCGGGTGCGACCGTTAAATGTGGCGGTCCCGCAGCTATTCCGAGTGCCGCCGCCCCATGACCTCCGCCAGCGACGTCCGTAAAACCTTCCTCGATTATTACGCGAAGAACGGCCACCAGGTGGTCGCGTCCTCGCCGCTGGTGCCGCGCAACGATCCCACGTTGATGTTCACCAATGCGGGCATGGTGCAGTTCAAGAACGTGTTCACGGGCGCCGAGAAGCGCGCCTATTCCACGGCCGCGACCTCGCAGAAATGCGTGCGCGCCGGCGGCAAGCACAACGATCTCGAGAACGTCGGCTACACCGCGCGCCATCACACGTTCTTTGAGATGTTGGGGAATTTCTCCTTCGGCGATTATTTCAAGGAACGCGCGATCGAACTCGCGTGGAACCTGATCACCAAGGAATACGGGCTGCCGAAGGAAAAGCTGCTCGTCACCGTCTATCACACCGACGACGAAGCCGCCGGCCATTGGCGCAAGATCGCCGGCCTGCCGGACGAGAAGATCATCCGCATCCCGACCTCCGACAATTTCTGGGCGATGGGCGATACAGGCCCCTGCGGGCCCTGCTCGGAGATCTTCTACGATCACGGCGCCAAGATCCCGGGCGGCCCGCCGGGCTCGGCGGACGCCGACGGCGACCGATTCATCGAGATTTGGAATCTCGTGTTCATGCAGTTCGAGCAGCGCGGCCCCGGCGATCGCGTGCCGCTGCCCAAGCCCTCGATCGATACGGGCATGGGGCTGGAGCGCATCACGGCCGTGCTGCAAGGCAAGCACGACAATTACGACATCGACCTGATGCGCCGGATCATCGAAGCCTCGGCCGCCGCGTCGAACGTCGCGGCCGACGGCCCGCATGCGGTGTCGCATCGCGTGATCGCGGACCATCTGCGGTCGGCCTGCTTCCTGATCGCGGATGGCGTGTTGCCATCCAACGAAGGCCGCGGCTACGTGCTGCGTCGGATCATGCGCCGCGCGATGCGCCATGCGCACATCATCGGGTGCAAGGACCCGCTGATGTTCCGCCTCGTGCCCACGCTCGCGGATCTGATGGGCCAGGCCTATCCCGAATTGCTGCGCGCCCAGGCACTGATCACCGAAACGCTGAAGCTGGAGGAGACGCGCTTCAAGGCCACACTCGATCGCGGCTTGAAGCTGCTCGACGAAAGCACGTCGGGTCTGACGAAGGGCGGCTCGCTCGCGGGCGATGTCGCGTTCAAGCTTTACGACACCTACGGCTTCCCGCTCGACCTCACGCAGGACGTGCTGCGCGCGCGCGGCATCGCCGTCGATACCGCCGGTTTCGACGCGGCGATGGCCAAGGCCAAGGACGAAGCGCGCAAATCCTGGGCGGGCTCGGGCGAACAGGCCGGCGACCGCATCTGGCTCGAAACACGCGAGAAGGTCGGCGCCACCGAATTCCTCGGCTACGAAACCGAAGCGGCCGAAGGCCAGCTCGTCGCCATCGTCGCCGACGGCAAGCCGATCGACAGCGCATCGGCCGGCACGAAGGTGCAACTCGTCTTCAACCAGACCCCGTTTTACGGCGAAAGCGGCGGCCAGACCGGTGATGCGGGTGCGATCTTCACCGCGGGCGGCGCCGAGATCGCGATTTCGGACACGCAGAAGGAAGCCGGCGACGTCCATGTCCATATCGGCGAAGTGACGCGCGGCACGATCAAGGTCGGCGATTTCGCCGAACTGCGCATCGATGTGGCGCGCCGCGACCGTACGCGCGCCAACCACTCGGCGACGCATCTTCTGCACGAAGCGCTGCGCCGCCGTCTGGGCGACCACGTCACGCAGAAGGGCTCGCTGGTGTCGCCCGATCGTCTGCGCTTCGATATCTCGCAGCCCACGCCGCTGTCGCTCGACGATATCCACGCGGTCGAGGACGACGTGAACAAGCGCATCCTGGAAAACCAGGATGTCACCACGCGTCTGATGACGCCCGACGCCGCCGTCGAAGCGGGGGCGCTCGCGCTGTTCGGCGAGAAATACGGCGAGGAAGTGCGCGTCGTCTCGATGGGCTATGCGCGCGGCAATCTCGAGGCCCAACCTTTCTCGACCGAGCTTTGCGGCGGCACGCATGTGCGCCGCACGGGTGATATCGGCCTGTTCAAGATCGTGTCGGAAGGGGCCGTCGCCGCCGGCGTGCGCCGGATCGAAGCGGTGACGGGCGAAGGGGCTCGCGCCTATCTCGCCCAGCAATCCGATCTGCTGCTCGAAGCCGCGATGATCGCCAAGGCGTCGCCCGCCGAATTGCCCGCGCGCGTCGGCGCGCTCATCGAAGACAAGCGCAAGCTGGAGCGCGAATTGTCCGAAGCGCGCCGTGCCCTTGCGGTCGGCGGCGGCGGCGCTTCGGCGGCGGGTCCGGAAAAGGTCGGCGCCTTCAACTGGGCGGGCCGCAAGCTCGACAACACGCCCGCGCGCGAACTCAAAGCCACGGCCGACGAGATCAAGAAACAGATCGGCTCGGGCGTCATCGCGCTGGTCGCGATCGACGAAGGCAAAGCCTCGATCGTCGTCGCGGTGACCGAAGATCTCGCCAAGACCGTCAGCGCGGTCGATCTCGTGAAGATCGGCGTCGCCGAGTTGGGCGGGAAGGGCGGCGGTGGGCGCCCCGACATGGCGCAAGGCGGCGGGCCGGACGCGGACAAGGCGGACGCGGCGCTCGCTGCGATCAAAGCGGCGCTCGCCGCGAAGGCGGCGGCTTAAGTCAAACCCGGCGTTCGACGCGCGGCCGCTTGGCCGTGATGACGCCGGAATTGATGCCGCCCCAGGAGAGTTCGCCCGACAAACGGCCGAACTCGATCTTGGGGCAGCGATTCATCACGACTTTGATTCCGGCCGCTTCGGCTTTGCGCGCGGCGTCCTCGTTGACGACGCCCAACTGAAGCCACAGCACCTTGGCGCCGATCGCGATCGCTTCGTCGGAGATCGGCCCGACATGCTCGGACGCGCGGAACACGTCGACCATGTCGATCTTCACCGGAATGTCCTTGAGCGTCGCGTAGACTTTCTCGCCCAGCAAATCCTGACCGGCGGCCCCCGGATTGACGGGGATAACGCGAAAGCCCTTGGCCTGGAGATACTTCATCGCAAAGAAGCTGGGCCGCGCCCAATTGGTCGAAGCGCCGACCATCGCGATGGTCTTCGTGTCGCGCAGGATCTCGCGGATATAGGAATCGGCGTAATCGCTATGGTCCATTTCAGCGTCCTTCCCACACCGGCGGGCGCTTCTGGATGAAGGCGTCGATGCCTTCCTCCGCGTCGCGGGCGAGCATGTTCTCCGTCATCGTGCGGCTGGCATAGGCGTAGGCGTCGTCGAGGCTCATCTCCGCCTGGCGATAGAAGGCTTCCTTGCCGATCTTCAGCGTCAGCGGCGATTTGCTTGCGATCAGCGCCGCCAGCCGATCGACCGTGTCGCACAGCTCGGCCTTGACCACCGCGCGGTTGATCAGGCCGATCGCGACGGCGCGTTCGGCCGAAATCATATCGCCGGTCAGCAGCATTTCCATCGCCGCCTTGCGGCCCACGTTGCGCGACAGCGCCACCATCGGCGTCGAGCAGAACAAGCCGATATTGACACCCGGTGTCGCGAAGCGCGTATCGGACGCGGCGACGGCCAGATCGCAGCTTGCGACCAATTGGCAACCCGCGGCGGTCGCCACGCCATGCACGCGCGCGATGACGGGCTTGGGGCAATGTACGATCGCCGTCATCAGCCGCGAGCATTGCGCGAACAGGGCTTCGTAGAATTCGCGGTGCGGATTGGCGCGCACCTCTTTCAGGTCGTGGCCCGCGCAGAAGGCGGGACCGGCCCCGGCGAGCACGATCACCTTCACCGATTTGTCGGCGCCAAGTTTCGCGAACGCGTCTTCCAGCGCGGTCATCAACGCCACCGACAGGGCGTTACGCGCATCGGGCCGGTTGAGGGTGAGGGTCGCGGCGCCGTTTTTGTCGCTGCGCAGCAAAACCGGCGTTTCGAGAGCGGAATCGGGCATCTGTTCCTCCGCGTCTATTTACGGCAATTTGGGCGCGTCGAAACGCCAACGCAAGCGCGTCGCACGACGCCCTGGGTCGCATGAGCCGCATCACCAAAACCGAAATCTTCGACATCGTCGCGGACTCGCTGCCGGTGGCCGCATCTTTGTCGCCGAAGATCGACAAGTTGAAGGCGGGACAGGCAATTGTACGTATGCCGTATAAGCCCGATTTCGTGCGGCCCGGCGGCACGATTTCGGGGCCCACGATGATGGCGCTCGCCGATTTCACGATGTACGTGGTGGTGCTGAGCCTGATCGGCCGCGTCGAGCTGGCGGTCACGACCAATCTCAACATCAACTTTCTGCGCAAGCCCGCCCCGAAGGATCTGATCGCCGACGGGCGTATTTTGAAACTCGGCAAGCGTCTGGCGGTGATGGAAGTCGCGATCTATTCGAAGGGCGAGCGCGAGCCGGTCGCGCATGTGACGGGAACCTATTCGATTCCACCCGTCGCCGATAAATCCGGTAAATCAGCGCGTTCGCGTGCGGTAAAATAATACGGCATCTGCAAACCTATTGAAATAGCTTGCGTCTTTCGCGTTGACGCTGCGCGTCGCGATCAGCATATTCCCGCGACCTTCGGACCCGGTTTGCGCCGGGCCCTCACTCTGATTTTTGGAAACCCCGATGACGCCGAATCTGACCGTCGCCGAGGCGCAAAAGAGCAAGAGCTGGATCCTGGTCGACGCCGAAGGCGTCGTGCTGGGCCGTCTGGCGTCGTTCATTGCGCTTCGCCTCAAGGGCAAGCACAAGCCCAGCTTCTCGCCCCATCTCGATCTCGGCGACTTCGTCGTCGTCGTGAACGCGGAGAAAGTCCGCCTCACGGGCCGCAAGATGGACCAGAAGGTGTTCCACTGGCACACCGGCCATCCGGGCGGCATCAAGGAGATCTCGGCGAAAAACACGCTGTCGTCGCAGCATCCCGAGCGTCTGATCGTGCGCGCCGTCGAGCGTATGCTCAAGAAGGACAGCCCGCTCGCCCGCCGCCAGCTGACCCACTTGAAGGTCTATGCCGGCACCGATCATCCGCACGCGGCCCAGAACCCGAAGACGATCGACTTCGCCGCGCTGAACCCGAAGAACAAGAGGAGCGCCTGAACATGGCCGAACCCCGTTCGACCGAGAAGGCCGCCAAGCCGAAGACCGCGAGCCGCACGCTCGCCGATTTGTCCATGGCCGCCGCTTCGGCCGCCGTGCAGACTTCCACGACCCCGGCCGCGCCGCAGCGCGACAAGTTCGGCCGCGCCTATGCGACCGGCAAGCGTAAGAACGCCGTCGCCCGCGTCTGGATCAAGTCCGGCACCGGCAAGATGATCGTCAACGGCCGCGAGCTGACCGTGTATTTCGCGCGTCCGGCCCTGCGCATGATGATCAACCAGCCGTTCCAGGTCTCCAACCGCGCCGGCCAGTTCGATATTTGGTGCACGGTCGCCGGCGGCGGTCTGTCGGGCCAAGCGGGTGCGGTTCGTCACGGCATCTCGAAGGCCATGACGTATTACGAACCCGAGCTGCGCCCCGTGCTGAAGAGCCACGGCTTCCTCACCCGCGACAGCCGCGTGGTCGAGCGTAAGAAGTACGGCCGCCACAAGGCGCGCCGCAGCCACCAGTTCTCGAAGCGCTAATCCGCTTCCGAAGATTGGATCGACTGCGAAGGGCGCCGGAAACGGCGCCCTTCGTTTTTTCGGGGATACGCATGGCGTTCGACATCGGCCCATACGAAGCGAAGGATCGCGACGCGCTCGCCGCGATGATTCTCGCCATTCAAAACGGCGAGTTCGGCGTGGGCGTCACTTTCGAAGGCCAACCCGATCTGCTGGCCCCCGATGCCTTCTTCCGCAAAGGGGCGGGGGAGTTTTGGGTCGCACGCGATCCGGACGGCGCGCCGATCGGCTCAATCGGCTTGCTGGAAGCGCCGCCGGGGCAAGGCGTCATCCGCAAAATGTTCGTGCGCGCCGACCGGCGCGGGCGCGAATTCGGGGTCGCGCAATCCCTGCTCGACAGGCTGATCGCCCATGCGCGGCGCGCAGGGATTTCGACGATCCGGCTCGGCACCGTCGAAAACCTCAAGGCGGCAAGGCGTTTTTACGAACGCAACGGCTTTCGCGAGATCGCCGCCGCCGAGTTGCCGCCGGAATTTCCGCGCATGAAAGTCGACACGCATTTTTACCGGATCGATCTTTAGGTTATCATCCGCCCATAAGGAGCGACGGAAATGGACGGCAGCACGACCACCACGCGGACCATCTTCATCGACGGCGAAGCCGGCACGACCGGCCTCGGCATCCGCCAGCGTTTGGAAGCTTTGGGCGGTGTGACGCTGCGCCAGATCGATCCGGCGTTGCGCAAGGATCCCGCCGCGCGCAAGGCGATGTTCGAATCGGTCGATCTCGTCGTGCTGTGCCTGCCCGACGACGCGGCGAAGGAATCGGTCGCGCTGATCGACTCGCTTTGCGAGAAGGGCCCGCGCATCGTCGACGCGTCGACCGCGCATCGCGTGGCCCCCGGCTGGGTCTATGGTTTCCCGGAACTTTCGCCCGGTCACAAAGCCGCCGTGGCGGCGGCAACGCGCGTCGCCAATCCCGGCTGCTATCCGACCGGCGCCATCGCGCTGATCCGGCCGCTGGTCGATGCGGGCGTGATCGCGAAGGATTATCCGCTAACGGTCAACGCCGTGTCGGGCTATTCGGGCGGCGGCAAGTCGATGATCGAAGCCTACGATGCCGGCACCGCGCCGAATTTCGAGCTTTACGGCCTGGGCCTCGAGCACAAGCACGTGCCCGAACTCGTCGCCTATACGGGTCTGACGCGGCGGCCAATCTTCGTGCCGTCGGTCGGCAATTTCCGCCAGGGCATGCTGGTCAGCGTTCCGCTGCACCTGGACACGTTGGGCGGCAAGCCGACGGCCAAGGATCTCGAAGCGATCCTTGCCAAGTATTACGCGGGTGCGGAATACGTGAAGGTCGTTCCGGCCGAAGCCAACGGCAAGATCGAAGCGGAATCGCTGAACGACACGAATAATCTGGAACTGCGCGTGTTCGGCAACGACAAGCGCGGCCACGCCGTGCTGGTCGCCAAGCTCGATAATCTGGGCAAGGGTGCCTCGGGCGCGGCCGTCCAGAATATCCGCACGATGCTGGGCCTCGCCTGACGTGACGATCAAGTATCGCGACTGGACGCCGAAGATCGATGGCTCGGCCTTCGTCGCCGATACGGCGCGCGTGATCGGCAACGTGGAAATCGGCGCACGCGCGACGATCTGGTACGGCGTCGTCGTGCGCGGCGACGTGCATGAGATCCGCATCGGCGCCGACACGAACGTGCAGGACGGCACGATCATCCATTGCTCGTACGAGAAATACGGCACTTATATCGGCGACCGCGTGACGATCGGGCACCTCGCCCTGCTGCACGGCTGCGTCGTCGAGGACGACGCCTTCATCGGCATGAAGGCCTGCGTGATGGACGGCGTGGTCGTCGAAAAAGGCGGCTGGGTTGCCGCCGGTGCGCTGGTCACACCCGGCAAACGCGTGAAGACCGGCGAACTTTGGGCCGGCAGCCCGGCCAAGTTCTTCCGCAACGTGACGCCGGCCGAACTCGAAGGGGCCGAAACGGCAATGCGCCGTTACGTCGGTCTCGGCCGGGAATATCGCAAAGCCTAGTAGCCCGGATCGGCGAGGCGCGCGCGGATGGCGCGGATCGCGGCGAGGGCCCGATCGACGCGCGGCGAGACGGCCGTGTTCGCCGTATCGATCTGGCGCACCATGCGCTCCCATTCCGGCAAAGCGGTTTCGAGTTGGGCGAGATTGGCGGCGAGCGCGTCGGCCGCTTCTTTCATGCCGGTCTGGCAGGTGACCCAGGCGGACGAGGCATCGCCCTCGCGCTCGCGGATCGCGGCACAAGCCGGGCCCTGTTCGCCGAGATACGCGGCCCAGCGCTTGGCGTCGTCGAGAATCGTACCCGTCGCATTCCACCAATCGCGCGCATAGGCGGTGCCGAATTGGCGCTCGACCGCCGAGCGACCGGCATCTTGCGTCAGCAAAGCGAGCGGTTCGCCCAGATCGCGCTGGACGAGCGTGTTGGCGTCCTGCGCGGAAGTGCCGGACGCGGCGAAAGACAAAATCAGGGCAAAAAGAAACCGGCGCATAGCCGCAAGACTATGCGCCGGCGCTGTGGCGTCAATATGGCGTGCTTAGGCGGCTTGCTTCTTGAAGCCCGGCAGCACGCATTCGGCGATCTGGACGGCGTTGAGGGCGGCGCCCTTCAACAACTGATCGCCAGCACAGAAGAAGTCCAGACCGTGCGAACCGAAAACGAGGCTTTGGCGGATACGGCCGACCTCGACGTCGTATTTGCCCGTCGCCGTCACCGGCATCGGGTAGAGCTTGTTCGCCGGATCGTCGACCAGCTTCACGCCGGGGACGTTCGCGAGCGCCGCGCGCGCGGCTTCCACCGTCACGGGCTTCTCGGTTTCGATCGTCACCGCTTCGGAATGCGTGCGCGAGGTCGGGATGCGCACGGCCGTGCAGCTCGCCAGCAGATCGGGGATGCCCATGATCTTGCGGGTCTCCCACACGACCTTCATCTCTTCCTTCGTGTAGCCGTTCTCCTGGAAGCTATCGATATGCGGGATCACGTTGAAGGGCAGGGGATGCGCGAAGACCTTGTTCTCGATCTTCCCGCCCTGCGCCCAGGCGCGATACCCGTCCTCGAGCTCCGCCATGCCTTCGGCACCCGCACCCGACGCGGCCTGATAGGTCGACACGATGACCTTCTTCAGCCCGAACGCCTTGTGCAGCGGGGCGAGCGGCATGACCAGGATCGCGGTCGTGCAGTTCGGATTGGCGATCAGGCGATGGCCTTGCGCGGCCGCCGCGTTGATTTCCGGCACCACCAGCGGAATCGCGGGGTCGTAGCGCCAGGCCGACGAATTGTCGATGACGGTCGTGCCCTGCGCCGCGATCTTGGGCGCCCATTCCTTGGCGAATTCGCCCGAGACGGCGAGCAGCGCGAAGTCCACGCCCTTCGTGGCGGCGAGCGAGAATTCCTCGATCGTTTTCTCGCCATAGGGCGTCGTGACTTTTTTGGACGCCGAGCGCGCGGAGGCAAGAAGTTTCAGCGCCGCGACCGGAAACTTCCGATCGTGGAGAACCTTCACCATCTCGATCCCGACGGCGCCCGTGGCGCCGACGATCGCGACCGAGTAGCCGCGTACGTCGCTCATTGTCCCCGTCTCCTTCCTATAAAAAAGGGGACGTCCTTATACGGCTTTTTGCGGCGCAACACCAGAGCGCGCGCGGGCGAGGCGCAGCGGCGTATGCCCTTGCTTGGCCAGGAAATTGGCGGGCTGGGCCCACCAATCGGCGACGATACCGGCGTAGATCGACCGGAAATCGGTCGTGGCGTCCACGTCGCCCTCGACCAATTTCTCCAGATCGGGCGCCGTGCCCTTGAACCCACCCTCGACCGAACCGCCCATCGCGAACAACGGCGCCGCCGCGCCATGATCGGTCCCGCGCGACAGGTTCTCGGCCGCGCGCCGGCCGAATTCGGAATAGGTGACGATCAGCACGTCGTTCCAGCGGCCCAGATCGATCATCGATTTGCGGAAGCCCGACAGGCCTTGGGCGAGTTGCGTCATCAAACGCTGATGACGGCCGAGCTGATCGGCATGGGTGTCGAAGCCGGCGAGTTGCACCTTCCACACCGGCACGTCGACGCCATCGGCGATCAGATCGGCGGTCGTGGCGAGCGCGCGGTTGAATTGGTCGCCCGCGAAGTTGCGGTTGAAACGCTCGCGGCCGGTTTGCTTGCGGCGCACGGCATCGGCCGCGGCGACCGCCTCGTTTTGCGTGCGCACGACATGCGCCAGCGCCGCGGTGGGAGCCGCGTTCGCCGGCATGGCGCGCAAGCGTTCGGACTGCGCGAGGAATTGGCGCGGGTCGCGCATCGTGACGAGGCGCACGTCGATCCCGGCGAGCGGGCCGATATTGCCCTGACCGATCGCCAGCGCATCGGCGTCGCCGCCGCGCTTCGACCAGATCGGATGTTCGCGCAGCGCCTGCGCCAGCCAGCCTTCGCTGCCGTACTGGTCGCTCGCCGTCGCCTGTTCCCAAATCTCGATCGAGCGGAAATGCGAACGGTTGGGCTTCGGGTAGCCCACGCCGTTCACAATGGCGAGCTCGCCGCGATCGTAGATCTCGGCGATCGGCTTCAACGCGGGATGCAGCGCGAAGCCGTGATCGATGTCGAGAGCGGCGGCACGATCGATCGCGAGACCCGGCCGCAAGCGCTTATAGGCCGGCTGCTCGATCGGAATGACGGTGTTGAGTCCGTCATTGCCGCCATGCAGCTCGACCATCAGCAGAATGCGTTTGTCGACCGCACCGGCCGCACCGGTCGAACGCGGCACGGCCGCGCGCGGCGCGTTGTTCGCCGCGGCGGCGGCGGTCGGGGCGCCACCGGTTGCGGGGCGTTGGCCCTGATCGGCGCAGGCGCCCAGAAAACCCGCGAGCGCGAAGGACGAACCGGCGGAGAGGAAATGACGGCGATCCATAGGGAACTCCTTCCTCACTGAACCTGATAGACGGGGTCGAGCACAACGGCGCGCAACGCCGCTTCGAAATCGGCGGGCAGGGGCCCGGCAACCGGCGGGAGCGGGGCGAGGGCGCGCCATGTTTGGCCCGCGTCGCGCCAGGGCGCGGGCAACGACGCGCGCCACGCCCCGGCATCGAGATAGACGTTGCGCCGCGCGCGCGCGATCCCGGCCATGGCGGCTTGCGACGGACGCTCGTTGGCGTTCATCATCTGCATCGCGGGGGCGGGGCGCGTGGACGCGGGCGTGGCCATCATCATCATTTCGCCGCCCATCATCCCGCCGGCGGCGAGCTGATCGGTGTAGGACACGCCCGATTTGCGCATGTCGGCGAGATCGAATTCGAGCTTGCCGCCGCAATAAAGATCGCCCGCGCGCGCCTTGCCGCATTGGGGATTGTTCAAGGTCTGTTGCGCGGCGATCGCGGGGAATGTTTCGCCGTCGATCTCGATCCAGTCGACGAACAGATTGCGGTCGCCCTTGCGCACGCCATTGACGACCGGGGCCGCGCCGTCGTTGACGAATTCGATCTTCACCTTCGAAACCGGCCCGTCATAGGGCAAGCGCACCACGCCCCAGGCCCAGTCGGTGCGGTCGGCCAGCGCGCCGAATTTCTCCGAATCGTTGGCGAACTCGATGTCGCGCGTTTCCTTCAAGGCGCCATCGTCGACCGTGACGACCATGCGCGGCGGGCCTTGCCACGCATCGCCCGCGACGCGCACGGCGAGCGCCCGGCCTTTGGACGACGGCACCAGATCGCGATTGGCGAGCAGGCGCGTGAGCACGTCGTTGCGGTTCACCAGCAACGCGGGCGTGATCCAGATCGTGTCGCCGGGCCAGCCTTTGACGTTCGGCGGCTCGAACAAATCCTGGCCCAGACGCTTGCCGTAGACCGGCAAGGCTTGCAGATCGACGACCGGCAAGCCCAGATCGCGATGCAGGCCGGCGATCAGCACGGCGGGCGATTTGACGATGGCGCCGCGATTTTCCTTGGCCCAGAACGCGTTCGACGTGAACAGCGCGCGCAAGGCGGGGCGGATCTCGTAGCGGGAACCGCGCATCGCGGCGGCGACGCGTTCGATTTCGGCTTCCGGCGGCAATTGCGGCGAGACGAATTCGCGCCACATCTTCTCGGCGATGAATTGTGCCGTGCGCTTCTGTTCGAGAACGATGCGCGCGACGTCGTCGGCGTCGAACTGGCCCTTGCGGCCCAGGAATTCCTTCGTGCCGTCGTCGAAATTGCCGCGGAAGAAGCGATAGCCGAAATCCGTCGTCACCTCGATGCCGCGGCCGGTCAACGCGCGCGCGATTTCCTTGATGTCGCGCTCGCTGTAATGGCCTTCGCCCAGCGTGAACAGCTCCAGCAATTCGCGCGCGAGGTTTTCGTTCGGGCGGCCTTTGCGGTTGGTGTTGTTGTCGAGATAGCGCAGCATGATCGGCTCGCGCAGAATCTCGTAGACCAGCACGGCGAAATTGCCGCCCGCTTCGCGGCGGAACAGCGCGTTCTGATCCGCCATGCGATGCACGTTATAGGTCACCGCTTCGAACGCCGAGACGAAGTGGTTATGCCAGAACAGCGTCATCCGCTCGGTCAGCGGCGATGGCGTCGAGATCATTTCGGCGTACCACCAGGCTTTGAGCTGCTGCAGCTCCTGCCTTCGCGCGGGGATGAATTTGTCGCGATCCTCCTGCGTCATCTTCGGCCAGTCGCGATAGGCGGGCCAGGGCTTGGACAGGAATTCGGGCGGCGGCACCGACGGTTCGCGGCGCATGCGCGAAAGCAACAGGTCGACGGCCTGTGCGCGGTCGAGCGGGGCGAGTTCCGCAATTTCCGCGGCCGTGGCGCCAAAGCCGGTGCGGCTCAAAAGATGGCGGGAATCTTCCAGTGTCAAGGCGCTGGCCGCGCCCGTCGCAAGAAGTGTGACCGAAAAACCCAACCCTGCCCAAAACCGCGCCATTCAAGCCTCCGAATGCAAATGCCCTCGGCCAATGGCGAGGGCATTCTGGACTCCGCTGGCGGCGCCACATTACGTCGCGGGGCGCCTTTCGGATTCCACTAGCATATTTCGGATTGGATTACACGCATCTCGTTTGTTATTGCGCCTTCACCTTCACATAGGTGCCGGGGGCGGGACCCAGGACTTTCAAGGCGCCGTCGCCGGGTTTGCGCGCCGGGATCTGTTCGCCGGCATAGGCTTTCACCCATTCGTCCCATGTCGGCCACCACGAGCCTTGGCGCTGCGTGGCGGTTTCGAGCCACTGCTCGGCCCGCTTGGGCAGCTTGTCGTTGACCCAATGGCCGTATTTGCCCGACGCGGGCGGATTGACCACGCCCGCGATATGGCCCGACGCGGCGAGGCAGAATTTCGTCGGCCCCGTGTAAAGCTGCGTGGCGAGATAGGTCGATTTCCACGGCGCGATGTGATCTTCGCGCGTCGACAGGATGAACACCGGCAGATCGATCTTGGTCAGGTCGATCTTGGTGCCGAGCAGCTTGATCTTGCCGCGCGACAGCCGGTTCTCCTGATACATCTGGCGCAGATAGAAGGAATGCATCGCCGCCGGCATGCGCGTGGAATCGGAATTCCAGTAGAGCAGGTCGAACGGGAAGGGCTCCTTGCCCAGCAGATAATTGTTCACGACGAACGACCAGATCAGGTCGTTGGCGCGCAGCATGTTGAACGTGTTCGCCATGTCGGCCCCGTCGAGGAAGCCGCGCTCGTTCATCTTCTCCTCGAGGGCGGCGAGTTGCTCCTCGTCGATGAACACCGACAATTCGCCCGCTTCCGCGAAATCGACCATCGTGGTGAAGAACGTCGCCGACGCGACGCGCTTCTCGCCCTTCGCCGCGAGATAGGCGAGGGTGCACGCGGTCAGCGTGCCGCCCAGGCAATAGCCGATCAGATTGATCTCGCGCTCGCCCGTCGCCTTCTCGATCGCGTCCATCGCGGCGAGCGGCCCTTCGACCATGTAGTCGTCGAAGCTTTTCTCGGCGAGTTCGGAATCGGGATTGACCCAGGACACGACGAACACCGTGTGGCCTTGGCCCACCGCCCATTTGATGAAGCTGTTCTTCTCGCGCAGATCCAGGATGTAGAACTTGTTGATCCAGGGCGGGACGATCAGCAGCGGCGTCTTGGCCACCGTCTCGGTCGTCGGCGTGTACTGGATCAATTCCATCAGATCGTTGCGGAAGACGACCGCCCCCGGCGTCACGCCGATATTCTCGCCGACGCGGAACGCGTCCATATCCGTCATGCGGATTTGCAGCTTGCCGTGGCCGCGCTCCAAATCCGCGAGCAGGTTCTGCAAACCCTTCACGAGATTCTCGCCGCCGCTTTCCAGCGTCTCGCGCAGCACCTCGGGATTGGTCATCGCGAAATTCGACGGCGCCATCGCGTCGACGAATTGGCGCGTGTAGAAATCCACCTTGCGCGCCGTTTTGTCGTCCAGCCCGTCGACCTCGCGCACGCGGCTTTGCAGCCAGCGCGCCGACAGCAGATACGACTGCTTGATGAAATCGAAGACGTAGTTCTCGTCCCACAGCGCGTCTTTGAAGCGCCGGTCGTCGGCGTTGGGCGTGGCGACGGGTTCCGATTGCTCGCCCAGCATCTTGCGCGTCGTCGACTGCCACAAGGACATGTAGTCCTGCCACAGCGTGATCTGCGCCTGCACCAGCTTCGCGGGGTTCTGCATCATCCGCGCGGTCATGTCGAAGAACGCCTGACCGAGATTCAGCGGATCGGGATTGCCGAACGCGAGCGGGCTTTGCCGCGACAGGAAATCGGTCACCACGCGCTGGCTGCGCTCGGCGATGTCGGTCATCATCTTCGACATCTCGACCGGATCGGGAAGTTTTGCGTCGCGATCGGGTTTGTCGGCCATCGGCGTGTTCTCCCGCTTGGCCCCGGCTTCGGGCCCTGCACTAGCGTCTTGAGCTTGATCTGATTATAACTCGGGGAATGTTTCAATCTCCTAAAACCCGATTCGCGTCGATTTTGCTGGGGGTTACGTTCCTGGCGGGGTGCGGATCCGACCAGGTCGTGACGCGCAATGTGGTCGCCGCGGGGCGCGCGGTGGGCGACGGGATCGCGTCGGTGACCGGCACGCCGGTGCCCGAACGGCGCGAAGCGGTCGATGCGCCCGACCCCGGTAACACGCCTTATCCCAATCTCGGCACGTTCCCGGTGCGCCCGCCGCGCGGCGGGCAGGAGGCGCGCGCGGCCGAAGTTCGCAGCCTGGAACAGCAGCGCGACGCCGCCCTGGAGTTCGACGCCAAGCTGCGCGCGATCGATCCGGTCCTTGATCCCGGTGCCCGCCCGCCCGAGCCGCCGGCGATTGCGGCCGCGATCGAAGCGCCGACGGCGCCCGCACCCGTCGCGGCCCCGGTCCCTGTCGTTGTGCCGCCGGCCCCGGCACCGGTCGCCGTACCTGCGCCCGCACCGCAAGCCGTCGCACCGGTTCTCCGGCCGAGCGTGGCACCGGCCCCTGTGGTCGTCCCGCCGCCAGTCGCCCCCGCCCAAGTCACGCCGCCGCAAATCGCGGCCGCGCCCTCGGCGCGCGCAACACCATCGACCGGCGCCATCGTGGGCAGCGTCGATTTCGTTGAAGGCACGGTTCAATTGACCGCGCAGGCCAAGAACGATCTGCGCGCGGCGGTGATTGCGGCGCAATCGCGCAATGGCATCGTGCGCGTGACGCCCGCGACGAACATGTCGCTATCGCCCGTCGATCAAAGCCTGACGTCGCGGCGCATGGCGGCGATCGCGATCGAGCTTGAAACGCTCGGCCTCGATCGCTCGCGCATCGTCGTCGATCAAGGCTGGCTGCGCGCGGCCCGCATTTCGGTCGAGTATTAGCCCACCAACCAGCGCCCGATGGCGACGACGAAAACGCCGATCATCGCGGCGATCATGTCGTCGCGCGCGAAGCGCATCGCCAGCGCCACGGCCGCGAGCGCGATCAACTCCGGGATATTGCCCTTCATCGCGACCGGCGCGACGATGCCGATCATCACGGCGAGCGGCGTGCCCTTCAACGCCGCTTCGACGCGCGGCGTCACCGGAATGAAGCGCATCAGCATATAGCCGCCCACGCGGCAGAACAGCGACGCCGCCGCCATCGCCGCCAGTGCGGGCAGGAATTCGGGGCGGAACATCAGGCGGCCCCCTTGGTCGTGTCGGGCTTATGCGTCAGCGCGGCGACCAAGCCGCCGGCAAGACCGGCGGCGACGATCGTCCAGCCGCCGGGCGCGAAGCGATCGACGATCAGCGCCACGATCGCCGCGACGATCAGGTTGGCGTAGGGCACGCGCTTGGCTTTGCGCACCATGCCGATCGCCATGGCGGCGGAGAAGGCGACGAGCAGGAAATCGACACCCAGCGCCTTGGGATTGGCGAGCAAGCCGCCCATCGTGGCGCCCGCGAAGGTGCCCAACAGCCAGGGCCCGAAACTGGCGACGCCCGAGCCAAGCACGAAACCGGCGTCGCGCTCGCCGTCGTTATAGGCGGCCATCGACAGGACCCAGTTCCCGTCGCCGAGCACGGCAAGGGTGGAGTAGGCGAAGGCGGGATTGGTTTTCGACAGCCACGGCCACATCGACGCGCTGTAAAGCAAGTAACGCGCGTTGAGCAGCAGGATCGCCGCCGCGATCGCCGCGATTCCGGCCGAGCCGCCGCCGTCGATCCCCGTGCCGGTCAACGCGCTGGCCGCCGCGATCTGGGCCGTGCCCGAATAGACGACCGCCGACATCGCCAGCGCTTCGGCCAGCCAAATACCCGCTTCGCGCGACAACAGGCCGAAGGCGAGGCCGTAAAACAGGATGCCGATCGACATCGGCTGCGCGCGCCAGAAGCCGCGTTTGAAGCCTGCCCAACTGACTGTGATGGAATCCGAAACCATGGGGGTATCTCCCCCGGCGGCCGCGATGCTGTCAAACGCGGCGAAAACATGGCCGACCCGGCGGGATTGTCATGGGACAGCAAAGTCTTAGCCCGGTCCCTTTTTCGGGTGCGCGACCGGGCCCCGCGATGTAGATAGACCCTCCCGGCGCCGTGGGGCGCCGAATCCAGAAGGCCAATTCGTGCCATGAATGACGAGTTCTACCGCATCAAGCGCCTGCCGCCCTACGTGTTCGCCGAAGTGAACGCGCAGAAGGCTACGGCACGAGCTGCGGGGGACGATGTCGTCGATCTTGGCATGGGCAACCCGGACCTTCCCACGCCGGCGCATATCGTCGCGAAGCTGACGGAAGCCGTGCAGGATCCGCGCACGCATCGCTATTCGACGTCGCGCGGCATTCCCGGTTTGCGCAAGGCGCACGCCGCCTATTACGCGCGCCGCTTCAACGTCGATCTCGATCCGGAAACGGAAACGATCGTCACGCTGGGCTCCAAGGAAGGCCTGGCCAATTTGGCGCAGGCGATCACCAGCCCCGGCGACGTGATCCTGGTGCCGAACCCGAGCTATCCGATCCATCCCTACGGCTTCATCATGGCGGGCGCTTCGATCCGCCATCTGCCGACGGATGTGTCCACACCCGAAGGCGTGGAAGTCTTCTTCGCGAGCCTGGAGCGCGCGGTGAAGCACTCGGTGCCCAAGCCGGTCGCGCTGATCTTGAACTACCCGTCGAACCCGACGGCGCAGGTCGTCGATCTGGGCTTCTACGAGCGTTGCGTCGGCTATTGCCGCGCGCACGGGATCTGGATCCTGTCGGATTTGGCGTATTCGGAGATTTTCTTCGACGGCAATCCGCCGCCGTCGATTCTGGAAATCCCCGGCGCCAAGGATGTCGCGGTCGAGTTCACGTCGATGTCGAAGACCTATTCGATGGCCGGCTGGCGTGTGGGTTTCGCCGCGGGCAACAAGACGCTGATCAAGGCCCTGTCGCGAATCAAGAGCTATCTCGACTACGGCGCCTTCACGCCCGTGCAGGTCGCGGCGACCGCCGCGTTGAACGGGCCGCAAGAATGCGTGGCCGAGGCGCGCGAGATCTATCGCCAGCGCCGCGACGTGCTGATCCAGGGCCTCGCGCAAGCGGGCTGGAACGTGCCGAGCCCGCCCGCGTCGATGTTCGCCTGGGCGCCGATCCCGCCGCAATTCGCGCATTTGGGTTCGCTCGAATTCTCGAAGCGTTTGATGGCCGGGGCCAATGTCGCCGTGGCGCCGGGCATCGGCTTCGGCGAATACGGCGACACGCATGTCCGTATGGCGCTGGTCGAAAACGTGCACCGCATCCGTCAGGCGGTGCGCCAGATCAAGGCGTTCATGGCGTCGCCCGATCGCCTGCCCGAACCGCCGACCCAGAAGCTCGCAAAGAAACACGCATGAGTGCTGCACCTCTCGACATCGCCGTCGCCGGCCTGGGTACGGTCGGTGCGGGCGTCATCAAGTTGATCGAAGCCAACGGCGCGCTGATCGCGCGGCGCGGCGGGCGGCCCTTGCGGGTCGTCGCCGTGGCCGCGCGCGAGCGCAAGAAGGATCGCGGCGTCGATCTTTCCAAGGTCGAATGGTACGACGACGCTTCGCGCATGGCCGCCGAAGCCAAATGCGACGTGGTCGTCGAACTGATCGGCGGGGCCGACGGCATCGCGCACGCAACGGTCGAAGCGGCGTTGAAGGCGGGCAAACATGTCGTCACCGCGAACAAGGCATTGCTCGCCCATCGCGGCACGGAGCTCGCGCGCGTCGCCGAGGATAAGGGCCTGACCATCGCCTACGAAGCGGCGGTGGCGGGCGGCATTCCGATCATCAAGGCGATCCGCGAAGGTCTCGCCGGCAATCGCGTGTCGCGCGTCTACGGCATCCTCAACGGTACCTGCAATTACATCCTGACGCGGATGCGCAAATCGGGCGAAGCCTTCGCCGACGTGCTCGCCGACGCGCAGAAGCTGGGTTACGCCGAAGCCGATCCCAGCTTCGATGTCGACGGCATCGACGCCGCGCACAAGCTCGCGATCCTTGCGGGCGTGGCGTTCGGCACGCGCATCGATTTCCCCGGTGTGCATGTCGAAGGCATTCGCCGCATCGGTTCGGAAGACATCCAGTTCGCGCGCGAACTCGGCTTCCGTATCAAGTTGCTGGGTATCGCCGAGCTGACCGAGGCGGGGCTGATGCAGCGCGTGCATCCCTGCATGGTGCCGCTGGAAACGCCGATCGCGCATGTCGAGGACGTCTACAACGCCGTCGTCGCCGAAGGCGATTTCGTCGGGCGTCTCGTTTGCGAAGGGCGCGGAGCGGGGGCGGGGCCGACGGCCTCGGCCGTCGTCGCCGATATTGTCGATATCGCGCATGGCCGCCGGCCGATGACGTTCCAATTGCCCGCCGCCGAACTCGCGGCCCCCACGCGTCTGCCGATCGCGGCGCGCAAGGGCAGCTACTATATCCGTCTCGATGTGGTCGATCGGCCCGGCGTGATGGCCGACGTGACCGCGACCTTGCGCGACGAAAACGTCAGCCTCGCCTCGATGCTCCAGCGTGGCCGTGCACCCGGCGAGCGCGTGCCCGTCGTGCTGGTGACGCACGAGACCGAGGAAGCCGGCATGCGCCGCGCCCTCGATCGCATTTCCAAACTCGGCGCCGTGCTCGAAGAGCCGCATGTCGTCCGGATCGAACGTTTCTGACGGGAGGAAGTAACCTTGCCCAGCCCCACCGCCATCAGCCTCGATCGCAACCTCGCCATGGAGGTCGTGCGCGTGACCGAAGCGGCGGCCCTTGCCGCGTCGCGCCTGATGGGCCGCGGCGACGAGAAGGCCGCCGATCAAGCCGCCGTCGACCATATGCGCCGCGCGCTCAACTCGCTCGCCATCGAAGGCACCGTCGTGATCGGCGAAGGCGAACGCGACGAAGCGCCGATGCTTTATATCGGGGAGAAGGTCGGCCAAGGCGGCATCAAGGTCGATATCGCGCTCGATCCGCTCGAAGGCACCACCATCACCGCGAAGGGCGGCCCCAACGCGCTGGCCGTCATCGCGATGGCCGAGCAGGGCGGCTTCTTGAACGCGCCCGACGTCTATATGGACAAGATCGCGGTGGGCGGCGGTTTGCCCGCCGATCTGGTCGATCTGGATGCCACGCCGGAAGCGAATTTGAAGGCGCTGGCCAAGGCCAAGGGCCTGGACGTGGCGGATATCGTCGCCTGCATCCTCGACCGGCCGCGCCATGCCGAATTGATCGCCAAGGTGCGCGAGGCGGGCGCGCGCATCATGCTGATTTCCGACGGCGACGTGTCGGGCGTGATCGCGACCTCGCGCCCTGAGTCGGGTGTCGACATCTATATGGGCTCAGGCGGGGCGCCCGAAGGCGTGCTGGCGGCGGCGGCGCTGCGCTGCATCGGCGGCCAGATCCAAGGCCGTTTGCTGTTCCGCAACGACGACGAGCGCGGCCGCGCCAAGCGTCTGGGTATCACCGATTTGAACCGCAAATACGGTCTGCTCGATCTCGCCAAAGGCGACGTGATGTTCGCCGCCACGGGCGTGACCGACGGCACGATGTTGAAGGGCGTGCGCCGCTTCCAGAACGGCGCTTCGACGCATTCGATCATCATGCGCTCCAAGACGGGCACCGTGCGCACGATCGAGGCGACGCACAACTACGCGGTCAAGCCGGGGCCCTGATGGACGCCGCCGCTTTCCTCGGCGTCCAGCGTTCGGCCCTCGGCCGGTTCTGGCGGCCGAGGCTGGCGGACGAGCGCGCGGCGTTGGCATTGGCCCAGCGTTTGGGCGTGCCCGAAATCGTCGCGCGTATTCTCGCCGGGCGCGGCGTCGATGCCGATGCGGCACCGGGTTTCCTCGAGCCGCGCTTGCGCGACGCGCTGCCCGATCCGTTCGGCTTCAAGGATATGGATCGCGCGGCCACGCGCCTTGTCGCCGCGATCAAAGCCAAAGAGACGATCGCCGTGTTCGGCGATTACGACGTCGACGGCGCCACGTCGTCGGCCTTGCTGCGCGGCTTCTTCGCTTCCGTCGGCGGCGAAAGCGTCGTCTATATCCCCGACCGGATGAAGGAAGGCTACGGCCCCAACGCGCCGGCCTTGCTGAAACTGAAAGCCGACGGGGCGGGTGTCGCCGTGACCGTCGATTGCGGCACGACCGCGCATGCGCCGTTGCAAGCGGCGAGCGACGCGGGCCTCGACATGATCGTGGTCGATCATCACGCCGCCGAACCGCAACTGCCCAAGGCGTTCGCCATCGTCAATCCGAACCGGCTCGACGAAAGCGGCGCGCATGGGCAGATGGCGGCGGTGGGGGTGGCGTTCCTGCTGGCGGTCGCGGTCAATCGCCGTTTGCGCGACGAAGGTTTGCGTCATCTCGACAACGAAGGTCTGCTCGGTCTGCTCGATCTCGTGGCGCTTGGCACCGTCTGCGACGTGGTGCCGCTTACCGGCGTCAATCGCGCTTATGTCGCGCAAGGCCTGAAGGCCATCGCGTCGCGTGCGCGGCCGGGGATCGCGGCGCTGGCCGATGTCGCGGGGCTTTCCGAAACCCCGCAGGCCTTCCATTTGGGTTTCACGCTGGGCCCGCGCGTCAATGCCGGCGGGCGCGTGGGCGAGGCCGATCTCGGCACGCGATTGCTGACGACGCAAGATCCGCTGGAAGCGGCGGAGATCGCGCGCAAGCTCGACGGCTATAATCGCGAGCGGCAGCGCATCGAAGCCGAAGTGCTCGAAGCCGCGCTGACCGAAGCCGAGGCGATGGGCAAATCCGATTTCGTCTGCGTGGCGGGCGAGGGCTGGCATGCGGGCGTCATCGGTATCGTCGCCAGCCGCCTCAAGGAAAAATACGACCGGCCCGCACTGGTGATCGCGTTGGACGGCGAAATCGGCAAGGGCTCGGCGCGCTCGGCGATGGGTTTCGATATCGGGGCCGCGACCATCGCGGCACGCGCCGAAGGTCTGCTGATCAACGGCGGCGGCCATGCCAATGCGGCGGGTTTGACCGTCGCGCGCGACGCGCTGCCGGCGTTACAGAATTTCCTGAGCGCGCGCGTCGCCGCATATTTTTCGGATGCGCCGCGCGTTTCGACCTACGACCTCGATGGCGCAATGTCGCTCGCGGGCGCTACCACTGGCTTCCTGGACGAGATCGAGAAGATCGGTCCCTTCGGCATGGGCAACCCGGAACCGCGCTTCGCCTTCGCCAATTTGCGGATCGCAAAAGCCGATATCGTCGGCACGGACCATGTCCGTTGCTTTTTGCAAGATGCGCGGGGCGCCAGGCTGGCCGGTATCGCTTTCCGGTCCGCGTCCTCGCCGTTGGGTACACTGTTGCTGCGCGGCGACGGTGCTGCATTGCACATCGCCGGGCGGTTGAAACGCGACACTTGGCGCGGCACGCAGCGCGTACAACTGCATATCGAGGATGCGGCGCCGGCGTAATTCTTTAAACAAGATTTCACCGCCCCATGCCATGTTATTCGACATGGACGATGAATCGGAAATCGCGGCCCTGCGGGCGGAACTGGCGGAAGCGCATGCGCGCATCGCACGCCAGCGCGATTTCATGGCGCAATTGATTCACGAGTTCCGCAGCCCGCTGAACGCGATCGCCGGCTTCGCCGAGATCATGGCCGAAGGCAAATTCGGCCCGATGGGCAATCCGCGCTACGTCGATTACGCGCGCGACATCCACACCGCCGCGATCCATTTAAGCGAGCTGGTCGTCGATACGCTCGACGTCGCGCGCTTCTCCTCGGGCCAGTACACGCTGGAGGAGGAGGTTTGCGATCTCGCCGGCGTGTTGAATTTCGCGGCCGCCACGGTGCGCGGCCTCGCCGAGCGCAACCGGCAAAATCTCGATCTCGATCTGCCCGCGCATCTTTCCGTCTTCGCCGATCCGCGCGCCTTGCGTCAGATCGCGATCAATCTTCTGTCGAACGCGGTGAAGTTCACGCCGGCCGGCGGCACGATCCGCTTGGCCGCGCGCGTCGCGGCGGACGGCACGCCGGGTTTCGGCGTGTCCGACACCGGTGCCGGAATGGACGCCGAGACGTTGGCGCGCGTTACCAAGCTTTATGCGATATCCAGCGAAGGCGTGCGCGGCGAGAAGGGCACGGGGCTGGGGCTGTCGATCGTGCGCCTGCTGACCGAGTTGCACGGCGGCAAGCTCGCCGTCGATAGCGTGCCGGGTTCGGGCACGGATGCCTGGGTGTCGCTGCCGCCTTGGCGCGCGCGCAGCGGCCCGCCGCCGATCCATCCGTGGGAGAACGTCGCGTGACGGGAGCGGGGCAGCCGAAGCTCGACCGCATCGCATTGCGCGAGATCGCTTCCTCGCACGCGCGCTTCCGCAAGGGTGATCCGCAAGGACGGCGCGCCAAGCTCAGTTTCTACGATCTCGCCGGGCTCGATCTCGACGGGCTCGATCTTTCCGGCGCGGATCTCACCGGCGCGCAGATGCGCGGCTGTTCGGCGCGCGGCGCCAATTTCAAGGGTTCCACGCTGTTCTGCGCCGATTTGCGTTTCGCGCGCTTGGGCGGTGCGGATCTATCGGGTGCGGATCTTCGCGGCGCCACCTTGCGCGGGGCGGATTTGTCCGACGCCAAAATGGTCGCCTGCGATCTGCGCGAAGGCAAACTCGCCCGCCAGCGCCACGAAGGCTCGAGCGCCACGGGTCAATCGATCGGCGGCGTGGTCGATGCCGCGACCGCCGTGCTGAAGGGGGTGGATCTCAGCCGCGCTCAGCTCGACGGCACGATCGCCATGCAGGTCGATCTGACCGACGTGAAATTCGCCGGCGCCAAGATGGTGCGCGTCGATTTTCGCAACGCCAACTTCACCGGTGCGGATCTGCGCGACGCGGAAATGCGCGCCTGCGATCTGGCCGGGGCGACCTTGCGCGGCACGGTCGTCGCCGGCGCCATCCTGGCGGGCACGTCGCTGGCGCGCGCCGATATCGCGGGCGCCATTCTCGATCGCGCGATCCGCGAAGCGCTGGCCACCGGCGGCAATGCCAGCGCGCAATTGCGCGATGTGCGCGCCAAGCTCGCGGCGCTGGTCGAAGCGCATGTCGCGTGGATCGCCACGCAAGGCGCCGAAGGGGCCAGGCTCGATCTCGCCGGGGCCGATCTTGGCGGTGCCGATCTCGCGGGGCTCGACCTGTCGGGGGCGAGTTTGCGCAATGCCTATGCCGCCGGCGCCAAATTCGCGCGCTCGTCGCTGGTTTTGTCCGATTTGTCGTTCGGCGATTTCTCGGCGGCGGATTTTTGCGGCGCCGATCTGCGCGCGGTCACGCTGAAGCGCGGATTCTTCGCCGAGGCGCGGTTCGCGCAGGCCGATTTCCGCCCGGTGCGCGTGGGCGGGCCCGGCGGACAGGCGATGGCCGCCAATCTGGAATTCGGCCGCTTCTGGCGCGCCGATTTCGCCGGCGCCAATCTAACGCGCGCGAGCTTGGCGGGGGCCACGTTCGATGGCGCCGATCTGCGCGGCGCCGATTTGCGCGACTGCGTTATCGCCGACGCCCGCTTCGACGGCGCCCAGCGGGATTAACGCCAAAAACCCGGATGCGCTGCCGCATCCGGGCGAAAGGCGCCGTGAAGCCGGAAACTAGGCTTGCAGGTTGACGTTCTGGCCGCGGCCCGACGAGGCCGGCGGCTGAATCGTTTCGACCAAGCCGACCAGCGCTTGCTGGGCTTGGGCCGCGATCTTGAACGCCTGAATGGCGGCGGCGGCTTGAACGCCACCGGCCGAGCTGCCCAGCGACGCGGCGGCGGAGGTCATCGACAGTTCCATTGGGTTCTCCCAAAAAAAGAATAAGTCGTTCTGATAGCCAGGAGTATAGCGCGATCCACTCGAACGGAATAGGGCGAAATCGCCGGCCGTTCGCGCTATATAGGTAGTGTGTTGGAAAGATTGATTAAAATATGGCGGAAAGGTGGCCGGCGGCGGCGCGTGTCGATCGTCGCGGCAGCCCTTTTGGCCGTCCTGCTGCCCCCCGCTTTGTGGTGGGGGCCGTCCGCCGCTTTGCGTTTTGCACTGACGCGCGGGCTTGAAGCGCAAGGCATCAAGGTCGCCGCCCTCGACGAAGCGGTGTTCTCGCTCACGCGCGGCCAGATCGATCTGCGCCGCTTGGACATGCGCCCGCCGATGGGCCCGCCTTTCATCGTCGACCATATCGACGTGTCCTTCGCCTGGAAGCCCTTGTTCGCGGGCCGCGTGGACATTCTGGAAGTCACGGTCGATGGGTTCGAGTTGCGCATGGAGCGCGACAAGGACCGGCGCTGGGTGCTGCCTTTCCCCAGCGGCGAAACCGTGCCGGTCGCCGACGCGGCCGCGGCGGTGGCGACGCCACCGCCCGCATCGTCGCCGTTCCCGCTGGGCATCGCGCGGCTCACGGCGAAGAACGGGCGCGTGACGCTCGCCGATGCCGACGGCAAGACGCTGCCGGTGGCGATCGAGAAATTCGACGTATCCGATTTCGCGCTCGCCGATGCCGAACGCCCGCTGCGCTTGGAGGTCGACGCGAAACTCGCCGGCGGCACGCTGCGCGCCAAGGGCACGGCCACGCCGATGGCGAACGCCCCGGGCGCCAAATTCGATATCGCGATCGCCGATCTCGATTTGGGTGCTGTGGCACCCTTCGCCGATTTCGCGATGGCGGGTCGTTTGCGCGCCGATCTGAAACTCGACGCCAAATTCGATGCGGTGGCGGTCGATGGCGAACTCGCGCTGGCCAATGCACGCCTGCCCGCGATTGCCGCCGCGCGTGCGTTCGATTGGCGTGGCCAGACAACTTGGTCGCCGAAGGATGGTCTGGCCGTGACCGGCGCGGCGAACGCCGCCGACCTTGCGATCGACCAGGCCAAAGCCGGCGGAATCGCCGCTTCGGCGTTCGCTTTCCGGCTGGCGCCGAACATGACATGGCGCGGTGCCGTATCGGGCATGGTCGATGCGCTGGAAACGACGATCCCCGATTTGCAATTCAGCGCGCGGCGTTTGACGCTTGCCGATCTGCAAGCGCAAAGCGATGCCGGCGGCGGGATCGCGATCGACGGCAAGGCGACCGGCCAAGGATTGAATATCGTCGTCGGCGAAACCCGCGCGACGCTTGACGGCGTGGACGTGACGTTGACCCGGGCCGCGATCGGCAAGACGATCGAAGCCGAATTCGACGCGCGCGCGACCGGCATGACCGGCAAATTGCCCGACGCGCAAGCCACACTCGATGCGCTGCACGTCGCGGGTAAATACGTGCAGGGCGATTTCGACGGCAAAGTCGAAATCGATAACGCGAATGCCGAGACCGCGGAATTCGCCGCCAAGATCGCGCGCGCCGCGATCCAGGGGCGCTACGCCAACGGCGATTTCACCGGGCCGGTATCGCTCGACGGGCTGGAAGCGCGCCACAAGACGGAGAAGATCACGATCACCGCCGCCGGTATCGGCGGCAATATGGATATCGCCCCGGAACGGCCGCGCTTCGCCGCCCAGCAATTGCGCTTGCGCGAATTGGCGGCACGGCGCGACGACGGCATGGACCTGTTCCAGGCGGCGTCGATTTCATTCGACCGCTTCACCTATGCCGACGCGGCGTTGCGCATCCGCGCCTTGGCGGTCGAGCAGATGAAGGCGCTGCGCCGCGAAACCGCGATGGGCGAAATCGCCGCCTTCCCGTGGCGCTTCGAAGCCGCGCGCGTGGATGTCGGCGGCGCCAATCTCGATCCCGACCGTATCCTGCGTTTCGGCACGGTGCGCGCGCGCGCCCCCGTCGTTCGCGTCACGCGCACGCCCAAGGGCCTGGCGAGTTTCGAGGCGCTGGCGGCGGGCGATGCCGACCCGGACGCGCCCACGCCCGCGATCCGCGTGGCGCGGGTGGAGATCGACGATGCGCGCCTTGAATTCGAGGATCGCGCGATCAGAACGCCGGTCTATCTCGACGCCTCGCGCGTCGCGATCCGTGTCGGGGCGCTCGACACGCGCGCGGTCGACCGGCCCACGCCGGTGTCGCTGAAAGGCCGGGTCGGCGGCTACGGCGAGATATCCCTCGAAGGCACGGCGATGCCGCTCGCGGCCAAACGCGGCTTCGATTTGAAAGGAAAAGCGCAAGGAATAGATCTACCGCCGATCTCGCCCTATGTCGCCGACGCTTTGGGCGTCGATCTGCGCACCGGCAATTTCGATCTCGATTTGACGCTGACGGCGAAGGAGGAAGCGCTGACCGGCGTTTCCAACTGGCATATCCGCAATCTGGAAATCGACGAGCGCGGCGCGCCGCGTTTGTCGGAGGAAACGGGCGTGCCGATCGGGCTCGCGCTTTCGCTGTTGCGCGATTCCGCCGGCGATATCGCGCTCGATATTCCCATCGCGGGCAAGCTCGACGACCCGAGCTTCGATACGTCGGGCGCCGTGCGCCAAGCGGTCGGGGGTGCGATGCGCGGCGCCATTACGGGCACGTTCAACGTGCTGTTTCCCTTCGGTATGGTGATTGGCGCGCTGATCGACGGCGGCGGCGGGCCGGAGATCGCGCTGGCGCCCGTCGCTTTCGCGGCCGGGAAATCGGCGCTGGACGATGCGCCCGCGACGACGCTGGATCGCTTGGCCGATGCGCTGGCCGCGCGCCCGACCTTGCGGATGGAGATTTGCGGCTTCGCGGGACCCGACGATTTGCGGGCCCTCAACGCCGCGCAAGGGACGGATGCGCAAGGTCAGAAGATGATCGAAGGCATCCAGAACTTGATCGCGCGCGCCACCGGCGCGCCGCCGCCGGTCCATGGCGAAGACGATCTGCGCCGCTTGGCCGAAGCGCGCATGCG
Source organism: Alphaproteobacteria bacterium (assembly GCA_017308135.1). NCBI lineage: Bacteria > Pseudomonadati > Pseudomonadota > Alphaproteobacteria > Alphaproteobacteria bacterium. The sequence continues at coordinate 783,010 of JAFKFM010000008.1, read as the reverse complement.
CGCGGTCAAAGACCGTTTGATCGCGCGCGAAGGCGTGGCGGCCAACCGCTTGTTCGAATGCCGGCCGGTGGTCGAAACCGCCGACGGCGCCAAGCCGCGCGTCGAACTGAAATTCTAGGCCGAAGGTTCGGGCGGCGGCGGGGGCGCCGAGGCGGGGCGGCCGATCGACAATTCGAAATCGGCGCCCATCGTTTCGCAATCGACGAAACTCGACCAGCGCAGATCGGCTTCGCGGAACGAGGTCTGCGTCAATTGGCAATTGACGAAGCGCGCATGGCGCAAGGTCGCACGATCAAGACGCGTGACCAGCGCCTTGCCCGAGGCGACGACGAGCGGGGCGAGATTCGCCGCTTCGAAATTGGCGCGCACCAGATTGGTCGCGCGCAGATTGGCGCCGCGCAGATCCGCCGCCCGGAAATCGGCGCCGCGCAGATCGGCGCCTTCGAAATTGCTGGCTTGCAGCCAAGCGCCCTGGATGCGGGCATGCGCTAGGCAAGCGCCCGCCGCCTTCATCGAGGTGAGCAACGCGTGATCGGGCCATTCGATATCGCGCATATCGAAGCCCGAAATATCCAGCGCTTTGCCCGAGGCGCCGCCGCTTTCGACCCAGCTTTGATGGTCGCGGATCAGCGTGTGCAGGGAGTCGCGCAGCATGCTCATCGGCTTGCCGCGCGGGGCATCGGTCAAAGCGCCGGTTTCGTCCGCACCCGTGCGGTCGGCGGCGATGAATACGGCGCCATAGAGATTGGCGTTGCGCAAGACCACGCCGCGCAAATCGGCGCGGCTGAGATCCGCGCCTTCCAAATCCGCGCCTTCCATCACCGCGTTTTTGAGATTTGCCTTGGCGAGATTGGCGCCCTTCAAAATCGCGTCGGTGAAATCGGCCATCGCCGCGACCGAGCCCGACATATTCGCTTGCGTCAGGTTCGCGTTGACGAGCTTGGCGCGGCTCATATCCGCCGGGTCGGGATCGACCGCCATGCTTTCGAGGTCGCTGGCCTTCGCGCGGGTGAAGATCTGACCTTCGCGCAGATCGGCGTTGAAAAGCTCGGCGGCCGTCAGGTCGGCCCCCTTCAAACACGCGCCGCGCAAATCGGCGCGGGTCAAATTCGCGCGTACGATCTTCGCCTTGGTCAGATTCGCGCAGAACAGCAACGCGCGCGTCAGGTTCGTGCCCGACAAATCGCACTCGACCATGATCGCGCCGGTGAAATCCGCTTCCGACAGATTTTTGCAGGCGAGATTGAGGCCGGTGAGATTGCGGTAGGAGAAATTCGCGCGCTGGCCGCCCGAGCGCGCGAGCATATAAAGCTCGTGGCGGCGCATCATCAGATCGCATTCGCGCTGATCCATCGATTTGCGGCGATGGATATCGTCGGGCGTGGGCGCGGTGAGGGCCATGCGTTCTGCCGCCTGATTCGCTGTTTCGACGGCGATTGTCGCCTTGAAATGGGGCGAAGTCTAGGCGGCGGCCAGAAAGCGATCCGGTTCGAACCCGGCAAGCGAAACGGGCGGCGTATTTCCCAGCGCCAAAGCGCAAATAGACTTGGCGGTGACGGCGGATAGCGTGATGCCGTCGCCTTCGTGCCCGGCGGCGACCAAAAGATTGGCATATGTGGCGCTTCTGCCCAGCAGCGGCTTCTTGTCGGGCACGAAGGGCCGCAAACCGGCGAAGGCGCGCAGGATGGAAACTTGGGCGAGGGCGGGGACGCGCTTGGCGCCTTCGGTCAGAATGGTGCGATAGCCGTCATCCGACACGCTGCGGTCGTAGCCGACGAAGGCGCGCGTGTTGCCGATCAGGTGCTGGCCGTGGGGCGTGGCTTCCAGTGTGAATCCGTAGCCCATGCGGATCAGCGGATCGTCGGACTTGGCGGCGAGATCCGGATCGAGCTTGGCGGTGAGATAGCGCGCCGAAACGAGGAAGCGTTTGGCGAGAGGAAGCCCGCGCGCCGTCACCAGCAATTCGCCGCGCCGTGGAATGACCGGCAGATCGAGCCCGATCAGCGCGCCAAGATCGCGGCTCCAGATGCCCGCGCAGAACACGAAATGCTCGGCGGCGAGTCGGAAGCGCCCGCCCTCGGAATCTTCCAGCGTGGCCGATGCGATCCGGCCGCCCGCGATGTCGAATTCGAGCGGGCGCGTCTTCCAGGATGTCACGGCACCTTTCGCGCGCGCGGCATCGAGCAAGGCGAGAGTGGCGAGATAGGGCGTGACGCCCGCTTCGTTCGGCACATCGACCGCGCCGTGAAGCTCGGGCGACAATTCGGGCTCGATCGCCAGCATCGCTTGGCGATCGACCAATCGCGCCGCGATGCCTTGGCCGGTCAGCAGCGAAGTATGCGCTTCCATCTTGGCGATTTCATCGGGCGCTTCGATCAGCATCAAACCGCCGGTGATGTGATACTCGACGCGTTCGGCGCCGAGCTCCGCCGCCCAATCGCGCCACAGCTTTTGGCTGGCGATGGCGAGCGTCATGGCGGGGCCCGGCGTCTTGGTCGAGACGGAGACGAAGCCGTCGCAAGCGCCCGACGTACCGCCGGCGGGCAAACCGCGGTCGACCAGATGGACACGCTTTCCCGCCTTGGCGAGTTCGTAGGCGCAACCCGCCCCCATGATCCCGGCGCCGAAAATGGCGATGTCCGTTTCGATGCGACGCATGTTCTCGTACGTGTTGGCGGCGACCCGGAATCCGTGACAGGTTCCGCTTCCGATGTCCAAGCCCTTCCGCCGCCGTCACGATTCCGCCGATCTCGAAATCGAGGTCGATGGTGCGCGCATCCCCGCCCGGACGGGGGAGAGTGCCGCCGCCGCGATGCTCGCCGCCGGAATCGCCGCGTTCGGCGCCGATCCCAAGGGTGCAGCGCGCGGGCCCGCCTGCATGATGGGATCGTGCTTTCAATGCGCCTGCACGATCGACGGCGTGCCCGACGCGCGCGCGTGCCGGGTATCGGTGGCGCCGGGCATGAAAATCTCGACCGCAGCGGCGCGCGCACCGGCGCGGCCGATACAAACCCCGGTTGAAATCGACGCGGAAGTGGCCGTCGTCGGCGCGGGGCCGGCGGGCGGGGCTTGCGCGTTGGCGCTGGCCGCCGAAGGCTTGCGCGTCACGCTGATCGACGACAATGCGGCGGCGGGCGGGCAGATCTGGCGCAAACGTTTCGATGCCGAGCAGGGCGGCGGCGCTTGGCTGCGATCGCGGTTGACCGCCACGAAGGATCGCATCGACCATCGGGCCGGCTACGAAGTGTTGGGTCGCGGCGCCGATGGCGCGCTGATGCTTGCCGACCGCGACGGGCGCGGGACGATTTCGCGTGCGCGCCATCTGGTGATTGCGGCGGGCGCGTTGGAAGTGCCGAACCCCATTCCGGGCTGGACGCTGCCCGGCGTGGTCAATCTCGGCGCCTTGCAGATCCTCGCCAAAGCAGACGGCGTGATCCCGGACGGGCCCGTCTTGCTCGCGGGCGCGGGGCCGCTGCTTTACGTCGTCGCGCATGATCTGGTTGTGTCCGGCGTTCGGCCCGTTGCGGTCGTCGATGCCGCGCCGTGGCCTTCCATCGACGTTTTAAAGGCGCTATCGACGGCCCCCGGCCTGTTCCGCCAAGCGCTGAAATACGAATGGAAATTGCGCGCGGCACGCGTGCCGATTTTGCGGGGTTCCCGGATCGAGCGCATCGAGCGCAATGGCGAGGCGTTGCGCGTGTCGGCCAGCGGCGGCCGGCGCTTCGACGTGGCCGTCGTCGGGACGAGCTTGGGCTTGCGGCCCAATATCGAACTCGCCGCGCAAGCAGGTGCGGCGCTCGCGCATGATCCGCTGCTCGGCGGTTGGCATGCGCGGGTCGATGCGCAAGGGGCGACGTCGCAAAGCGGGATTTACGCGATCGGCGAAACGCGCGGCATTGGCGGCGTCGAGGTGGCGTTGTGCGATGGCGTGATTACGGCCGCCGCGATCATCGAAGCCGAGGGCCGCATTCCCAGCACGGAGCTTGCCCGCGCGGCGTCGGCCGCGCGCGAAAGGCGGGAGAAGTTTATGCACGCTGCGCGGGTACTTGGAAATTGGGCGCGTGCCGATATGCCGGCGGGCGATGCGGCGTCGATCGTCTGCCGCTGCGAAGCGGTGACGCGCGGCGAGATTTCGCGCGCCGCGGCGATGGGTTTGTCGGGCCCGCGCGAGGCGAAGCTCGCGACGCGGGCCGGGATGGGATTTTGCCAGGGCCGGACTTGTCATCCGGCGGTCCAGGCGGCGATCGGGGCGGACGAACCGCCCAGCTATCGCTTTCCGCTACGGCCGGTGCGCGCCGACGCGTTCGGCGCGCACCGTTGAAAACTAGGCCGCGTGACGGATCGTCGGCACGGCGTTCTCGTTCACCGGATCGGCGTCCTTTACGAACTGGCCGTCGCGGCGCGCGGCGTCTTCGCGCGTGACGAAGAACAGCGTGACCGCGAAGGTCACGAAGGCGGCGATCGCGAAGCACAGATAGACGAGTTCGGCGGTGTCCATTTTGTCTCTCCCCTTGAGACGGCTCGACTTCGAGCCTCGGCGACAAAATGCGGCGATCGGCCTCGCGGCACATTGATGCAGGTCAACATCGGGAAGAATTTTGCGGAAATGGGCGGCTTTCGACTCCAGGCCGGGAGAGAGGGCGAGGAGCGGGATAATTTGCCGCAGCCGTGCGACGTGGCGTGAAAGTCCAAAATCGCCGCAAAAATTGTCGAAATAGCGGCTAAGAGGTGAGTTGTGAAATGATCTATAACATATTGAATAAAAATACGAATATCAAAATTCAAGATATGCTTAATTTATAGGCATAATCGGGTATCGAGGTGTCAGAATCTCGATATCCGATTTGATTAGTAGGTCAATAACCAGTGCGTGTAGGTTAAGTATCTGTTTTTTAATGATTCACTATCGACCTAAACAATCCAAGACCATTTGATAGTCTTATATTGACCCCTTCAGGCAGCGCTAATAATGTAGCGAGGTCGGAATCTGGGCAGTTGGGACCGAAGGGCCACACCCGCAATTTGGCGGCTGGCCGGGGGCGGTTCCAAGGGGCGGGCAACGACAAAAACTTCGGGGCGGCAACGCCAACGAACGGAAGCGCGGAAAAAAATGGCCCAAGGCGAAATTTATACGATCCGGTTGGGGCAAGACCTCGTCATCGACGGGTTCACGAGCGGCGCGATTTTGCGCTTCGAAGGATCCGGACTGACTTCGTCGAGCCTGATGATCGATCGCGACGGCGCCGACACGGTGCTGAGTTTCGTCGGATCGTCGACCAGCCTGCGCCTGACCAATTTCAGCTCCAGCTACTTCAACAACCCGAATAATTTCGCGTCGACGTTCCAGTTCTCGTCGGTCGTCTCCACCAATCCGACCGGCTCGACCGGCAACGACGTCATCACCGGCGGCAACGGCAACGACGTGATCCGCGGCGGTTCGGGTAACGACACGATTTCCGGCGGCAAGGGCAACGATCAGCTGTTCGGCGAAGCGGGCAACGACAAGCTCGATGGCGGTGCGGGCAACGACACGCTGACCGGCGGCACGGGCTCGGACTGGATCCTCGGCGGCGACGGCAACGACACGCTGATGGGCTCGGTCGATTCGACCTGGCCGGGCGGCTGGGTGGCGCTGAATGTCGGCGACCCCGGTGCTGCGGGCACGAACGAGCGCGTGACGATCCTCGGCAACGTGCGCAGCTACGACGTGTTCGACGGCGGTGCTGGCACCGACACGATCCTGCTTTCCTCGGCCAACGACGCGCTGTTCCTCGACGATCCCTATAGCGATACGCCGTCGGAAGGGGCGCGCATCCGCAACGTCGAGGTGATCAATGCGGGCGACGGCAACGACGTCGTCGATCTCACCAGCACGCGCTTCAGCTATGGCGACGTGACGATCGACGGCGGCGCCGGCGACGACGTGCTGTGGGGCAATGCCGGCAACGACAGCATCCTCGGCGGTACGGGCAACGACAATCTGTTCGGCGGCTCGGGCCGCGACACGCTGTCCGGCGGCGACGGCAACGACACGATCGACGGCGGGCGCGGCAACGATCTGCTGATCGGCGGTGCGGGCGACGATTTGATCTTCGGCGGTGCGGGCAACGAAGGCGCCACGATTACCGTCACTAACAGCTATGGCGGCGGCGGCCAGTCGACTTGGGCGGGCGTCAACGTCACCGCGCAGAATATCGGCGCGAACGGGCAACTCGGCGCCGGTTCGGCGTCGAATGTCGGTTTCACCAACGACGGTATGGGCGCTTCGGGCAACCAGGCCTCGCGCCCGTCGATCAAAGCCGAAACGGGTTACGATCCTGTCAGCCGCGTTTCCGAAACCGTTTCGGTGGCGCTGCCGGGCGACGTCGCCTCGGCCAATGTCAGTCTCGCTTGGTTCTACAGCGCGCAGACCAGCACGGATTACAACAAATCCGAGCAGGCGTTCTGGCGCATCCTCAACGACGGCAACGTCGTCGCCGAAGGGCGCGTCATCGCGACCGGCACGTCGGGCGATTTCAGCTTCACGATCGATCCGCCGGGCAACGCGGTGTTCGACACGCTGGTGATGTGGGCGGGCCCTTACGTCACCGCGTCGGGCGCCACGGCGCAGGGTTCGATCACCGACGACAGTTCCGACTTCCTGATCCGCGCGATCACGACGACCGCCGTGGTGCCCGACACGGCGCAGATGGGCGGCAACGACCGAATCATCGGCGGGGCGGGCAATGACCGCATCGACGGCGGTGCCGGCACCGACACGTCGGTCTATTCGAGCTACATCACCGACTACGTGTTCTCGCGCAATTCGCTGGGCGAACTCGTCGTCACCGACGCGCGCCCCGGTTCGGCGGACGGCACCGACACGCTGGTCAATGTCGAATTCCTCGAATTCCTCAACGGCGTAGTCGTGCCGACGGGCAATCTCGGCTACAACGCGGCCCCCGACGCCGCGAACGGCACGGGTAGCGGCACGGAAGATCACGCGATCACCGGCCAGTTGTCGGCGACCGATCCGAATGGCGACGCGCTGACCTTCGCGCTGGCGCAGAACGGCGGGCCCGCGCACGGCACGGTCACGATCAATCCGGACGGTTCGTATACCTACACGCCGGCCGCCGATTACAACGGCACGGACAGCTTCACCTACACGGTCAGCGACGGGAAGGGCGGCACGGACACTGCGACCGTCACGTTGAACGTGGCGCCGGTGAACGACGCGCCGCTCACGGTTGGCGGTGCGACGGCCGGAACCGAAGACAGCAACGTCACCGGCCGCCTGACGGCGACGGATGTGGATGGCGACGCGCTGAGTTTCGCGTTGGCGCCCAACGGCATGCCCGCGCATGGCGTGGTGACGGTCAATCCCGACGGCACATACACCTACGTGCCGCACGCGAATTTCAACGGCACGGACTCGTTCACCTATCGCGTGTCCGACGGCAATGGCGGCGTCACCACCGGCACGGTCTCGGTGAACGTGTCGCCGGTCAACGACGCGCCGACCACGTCGAACGCGACCTATAGCGCGCAGGAAGACGGCTCGATCGGCGGCCGCGTGCAGGCTTCGGATGTGGACGGCGATACGTTGACCTTCGGTTTGACGCCGAACGGGTCGCCCACGCACGGCACGGTCACGTTCAATCCGGACGGCACGTTCAATTACGTGCCGGCGCCGAATTACAACGGCTCGGACGCGTTCACCTACACCGTCAGCGACGGCAAGGGCGGCACGGCGACCGGCACGGTCACGATCAATGTCGCGGCGGTCAACGATGCGCCGACGACATCGGGCGGCACGGCCACCGGCAACGAAGACACCGCGATCACCGGCCAGCTTGCCGCGAGCGATGCGGACGGCGACACGCTGACCTTCGGGCTGGCACCCACCGGCGGTCCGGCCAACGGTACGGTCACGGTTAACCCGGACGGCAGCTACACCTACACGCCCGCCGCGAACTTCAACGGCTCTGACTCGTTCACTTATCAGGTGAGCGACGGCAAGGGCGGTACGACGCTCGGCACGATTACAGTCGGCGTGAACCCGGTCAACGATGCGCCGACGGCGTCGTCGGCGACGGTCGCGGGCCAGGAAGACGGTTCGATCGCCGGTCAAGTCACCGGCCACGATGTTGATGGCGATGCGCTGAGCTTCGCGGTCGATGGCGCGCCGGCCAACGGCACCGTGACGATGAACTCGGACGGGTCGTTCAGCTACACGCCCGCGCCGAACTTCAACGGCACGGACTCGTTCACCTATACGGTGAGCGATGGCAACGGCGGCACCACGACGGGCACGGTCTCGGTCAATGTCGCGGCCGTCAATGACGCGCCGACGACCGCTGGCGGCACGGCGAATGGTGACGAAGATTCGACTGTCACGGGTCAACTCGCGGCCGCCGATGTGGACGGCGACACGCTGACCTTCGGTCTGGCGCCGAACGGCGCGCCGACGAACGGCACGGTCACGGTGAACCCGGACGGTTCGTATAGCTATACGCCGGCCGCGAACTTCAACGGCACCGACAGCTTCACCTACACCGTCTCGGACGGGAACGGTGGCGTCACCACCGGTTCGATTTCGATCACCGTTGATCCGGCGAATGATGCGCCAACCACTTCGGGCGCGACGTTCGCGGGCCAAGAAGATGGCTCGATCGCGGGCCAAGTGACGGGCGTCGATATCGATGGCGATGCGCTGAGCTTCGCGGTCGATGGCGCGCCGGCCAACGGCACCGTGACGATGAACCCGGACGGGTCGTTCAGCTACACGCCCGCGCCGAACTTCAACGGCACGGACTCGTTCACCTATATGGTGAGTGATGGGAACGGTGGCACGACCACCGGCACCGTGTCGGTCAACGTCGCGGCCGTCAACGACGCGCCGACGACCGCTGGCGGCACGGCGAATGGTGACGAAGATTCGACTGTCACGGGTCAACTCGCGGCCACCGATGTGGACGGCGATGCGCTGACCTTCGGTCTGGCGCAGAATGGCGCGCCGCAGCACGGCACGGTCACGGTTAACCCGGACGGTTCTTATACCTACACGCCGGCCGCGAACTTCAACGGCACCGACAGCTTCACCTATACGGTGAGCGACGGTAACGGTGGCACGACCACTGGCTCGATCTCGATCACCGTTGATCCGGCGAACGATGCACCGACCACTTCGGGCGCGACGCTCGCGGGCCAAGAAGACGGTTCGATCGCCGGTCAGGTCACAGGCCTCGACATCGATGGCGATGCGCTGAGCTTTGCGGTCGATGGTGCGCCGTCCAACGGCACCGTCACGATGAATCCCGACGGGTCGTTCAGCTACACGCCCGCGCCGAACTTCAACGGCACGGACAGCTTCAGCGGCGGTGAACGACGCGCCGACGACCTCGGGCGGCACGGCGAACGGCGACGAAGACACGGTGGTCACCGGCCAGTTGGCTGGTGCGGATGTCGATGGCGACGCGCTGACCTTCGGCCTCGCGCCGAACGGCGCGCCGACGAATGGCACTGTCACGGTTAACCCGGACGGTTCGTATAGCTATACGCCGGCCGCAAACTTCAACGGCACCGACAGCTTCACCTACACCGTCTCGGACGGGAACGGTGGCACGACCACTGGCTCGATCTCGATCACCGTCGACCCGACGAATGATGCGCCGACGACGTCGGGCGCGACGCTCGCGGGCCAGGAAGATGGTTCGATCACGGGCCAAGTGACGGGCATGGATATCGACGGCGATGCGCTGAGCTTCGCGGTCGATGGCGCGCCGGCCAACGGCACCGTGACGATGAACCCGGACGGGTCGTTCACCTACACGCCGCGGCGGTGAACGACGCGCCGACGACCTCGGGCGGCACGGCGAACGGCGACGAAGACACGGTGGTCACCGGCCAGTTGGCTGGTGCGGATGTCGATGGCGACGCGCTGACCTTCGGCCTCGCGCCGAACGGCGCGCCGACGAATGGCACGGTCACGGTTAACCCGGACGGTTCGTATAGCTATACGCCGGCCGCGAACTTCAACGGCACCGACAGCTTCACCTATACGGTGAGCGACGGGAATGGTGGCGTCACCACCGGTTCGATCTCGATCATCGTCGATCCGGCGAACGATGCACCGACCACTTCGGGCGCGACGCTCGCGGGCCAGGAAGATGGTTCGATCGCGGGCCAAGTGACGGGCATGGATATCGACGGCGATGCGCTGAGCTTCGCGGTCGATGGTGCGCCGTCCAACGGTGCGGTCACGTTCAATCCGGATGGCACGTTCACCTACACGCCCGCGCCGAACTTCAACGGCACCGACAGCTTCACTTACACCGTCTCCGACGGGAACGGCGGCACGACGACGGGCACGGTCTCCGTGAACGTCGCGGCGGTCAACGATGCGCCGACGACGGCTGGCGGCACGGCCGATGTCGCGGAAGATGGTTCGGTTACCGGCCAACTCGCGGCCGCCGATGTGGACGGCGACACGCTGACCTTCGGTCTGGCGCCGAATGGTGCGCCGACGAACGGCACCGTCATGGTCAGCCCGGACGGCAGCTACACCTACACGCCGGCGGCGAACTTCAACGGCACCGACAGCTTCACCTATACGGTGAGCGACGGTAACGGTGGCGTGACGACGGGCTCGATCAGCGTCACCGTCGATCCGACGAACGATGCGCCGACCACTTCGGGCGCGATCCTCGCGGGCCAGGAAGACGGCACGATCGCGGGCCAAGTGACGGGCGTGGATATCGACGGCGACGCGCTGAGCTTCGCGGTCGATGGCGCGCCGACCAACGGCGTCGTGACGATGAACCCCGACGGGTCGTTTAGCTACACGCCCGCGCCGAACTTCAACGGCACGGACTCGTTCACCTATACGGTGAGCGACGGCAATGGCGGCACGACGACGGGCACGGTCTCCGTGAACGTTGCGGCGGTCAACGATGCGCCGACGACCGCTGGCGGCATGGCGAACGGCGACGAAGATACGGTGGTCACTGGCCAACTCGCCGCGACCGATGTGGATGGCGACGCGCTGACCTTCGGTCTGGCACCCAACGGCGGTCCGACCAACGGCACGGTCACGATCAATCCGAACGGCAGCTACACCTATACGCCCGCCGCGAACTTCAACGGCACCGACAGCTTCACCTATACGGTGAGCGACGGTAACGGTGGCGTGACGACGGGCTCGATCAGCGTCACCGTCGATCCGACGAACGATGCGCCGACCACTTCGGGCGCGACGCTCGCGGGTCAGGAAGACGGCACGATCGCGGGCCAAGTCACCGGCCACGATGTCGATGGCGATGCGCTGAGCTTCGCGGTCGATGGCGCGCCGGCCAACGGCACCGTGACGATGAACCCGGACGGGTCGTTCAGCTACACGCCCGCCGCAAACTTTAACGGCACCGACAGCTTCACTTACACCGTCTCCGACGGGAACGGCGGCACGACGACGGGCACGGTCTCGGTCAATGTCGCGGCGGTCAATGACGCGCCGGTCGCGGCGAACACCATCGCTTCGGGCGCCGAAGACAACGTCGTCACCGGTCAATTGACCGCGACGGACGTCGATGGCGATGCGCTGACCTTCGGTCTGGCGCCGAACGGTGCGCCGACGAACGGCACGGTCACGGTCAATCCGGACGGTAGCTACACCTATACGCCCGCCGCGAACTTCAACGGCACCGACAGCTTCACCTATACGGTGAGCGACGGGAATGGCGGTACGTCCACCGGCACGATCTCGGTCGACGTCGCCGCCGTCAACGATGCGCCGGTGACGGCCGACGTGACGGTGCCGGGCAGCGAAGACAACACGATCGCGGGCCAGCTCGCCGCCACCGATGTCGATGGCGATGCGCTGACCTACGCGCTCGCGCCGAACGGCGGTCCGGCAAACGGCGTCGTCACGGTGAATTCGGACGGTTCTTATTCGTATACGCCGGCGGCGAATTTCAACGGCACCGACAGCTTCACCTATACGGTGAGCGACGGCAACGGCGGCACGACGACGGGCACGATCACGCTCGACGTCGCGGCCGTGAACGATGCGCCGACGACCGCCGGTGGCTCGGCCAGCATCGTCGAGGACACCACCCTCAATCTGCGTCTTCGCGGCGACGACATCGACGGCGATGCGCTGACCTTCGGTCTGGCGCAGAACGGCGGTCCCGCGCACGGCACCGTGACGGTCAATCCGGACGGAACGTTCAGCTACACGCCCGCCGCCGACTATGTCGGTTCGGACTCGTTCGTGTACACCGTCAACGACGGAAATGGCGGAACGACGCAAGGCGTCTTCTCGATCGAGGTGATGGCCGCGCCCAACACCGATCCGATCGCGGCGGGCGGGGTTTACCTGTTCGGCGCCGATAACACGATCGTCGGAACGCTTGGCGGCGTCGATGCCGATGGCGATGCGCTGACTTTCGCGCTGGCGCCGGATGGCGCGCCGGCTTACGGCACTGTTACCGTCAATACGGACGGCACCTACACCTATGTTCCGAACGGGCCGATCCCGCCCGGCGGCGACACGTTCAGCTTCACGATCGACGACGGGCGAGGCGGCGTCACGACCGGCGTGATGAATGTTGCAGGCAGCGATTCCTGGAATTACGCGCCGAATACGCCGGAATTGACGCTGGTTTCGGCCGGTACGGACGAGGCCGTCTCGGGCCGCTTGGTCGGCGTCGATGCGCAAGGCGACACGCTGACCTTCGGCGCGTTCCAGTTCGAGAATCCCGACGATGCGCCCGACGCGAATTACGCGTCGTTGACGATCAACCCCGACGGCACCTTCGTGCTGGTACCCAATCCCGGGTTCACGGGTACGGTCGAATTCGTTTACGCGGTCGATGACGGCCGGGGCACGCAGACTCTCGGCACCGTGATGGTGACTTTCGGGGCGGACGCCAACGACAATCCGATCACGATCGGCGGTCATGTCGAGACGTTGGAAGACCGCAGCGTGACGGGCACGTTGATCGCCTCCGACACGGACGGCGACGCGTTGAGCTTCGCGTTGCGCGACGGCAGCGGCCCGACCCATGGGACCGTGACGATCAATCCGGACGGCACGTACACCTATGTTCCGGACGCGAACTATGTCGGCCGCGATAGCTTCCACTATACGGTGAGCGACGGGCAGGGCGGCACGACGGTCGGTACCGTTTCGTTCAACGTCGCCAACGTGAACGATGCCCCGACCACCTCGGGCGCGACGCTCGCGGGCCAGGAAGACGGTTCGATCGCCGGTCAAGTCACCGGCCATGATGTGGATGGCGATGCGCTGAGCTTCGCGGTCGATGGCGCGCCGGCCAACGGTACCGTCACCATGAATCCCGACGGGTCGTTCAGCTACACGCCGGCCGCGAACTTCAACGGCACGGACAGCTTCACCTACACCGTCTCGGACGGTAACGGCGGCACGATCACGGGCACCGTCTCGGTCAACGTCGCGGCGGTCAACGATACGCCGGTCGCGGCGAACACCACCGCTTCGGGCGCCGAAGACAACGTCGTCACCGGTCAATTGACTGCGACGGATGTGGATGGCGACGCGCTGACTTTCACGCTGGCCGACAATGGCGGCCCGGCACATGGCAGTGTCACGGTCAATCCGGACGGTTCCTACACCTACACGCCGGATGCCGATTGGGCGGGGACGGACTCGTTCACCTACCAAGTCAGCGACGGCAATGGCGGCACGACGACCGCGACGGTTTCCGTCGATGTGGCGGCGGTCGCCGACGTGCCGAATGTCGATATCGGCTTCGGCACGCCGAGCGTGAACGACGGCACCAGCGGCGTCACCGTCACCAATCATGGCGGTTCGGCCGGCTACAACAACAGCTACGGCTATTACGTACTGAACGATTCCGGCCAGCCGGTCAGCGGCGGCATCATCTGGGCGAACATGAACGCGACGGTCGGGCAGACCGCGACGATCGCGGGCCTCGATGCCGATCGCGTCGGCTTCTTCGTGATCCCGAACGGCTCGAACAACAACCCCGGCGAAATCCAGAACGGCGAAGCGATCACCTTCAGCCAGGGTTCCGATGGCAAGTGGATCGCGACCGACGCGCAAGGCAACACGCTGACAGGCAACGGCGCCAACGTGTTGTTCGACAAGCCGGTGTTGAACGCGGGCGGCTTCGTCCAGGTCATCGACAACGGCAATCCCGGCAACCAGAACTGGGAAGATCTGGCCGGGGGCGGCGACAACGATTTCAACGATGTGAACACGACCACGGCGTGGACGGCCGAGAACAATTCGACCAGCACCTATCCGCTGAATGTCAGCGCGTCGCCGTCCGATCGCGACGGCAGCGAGACGATCACCGGCGTGACGCTGACCGGCATTCCCGCCGGTTCGGTGCTGAAGGACGCCAACGGCAACACGATCGCGCCGAACGGCGACGGTTCGTATTCGCTGACGCCATCGCAGCTCGGCACGCTGTCGCTGACCACGCCGCCGGGCTTCACGGGCACGCTGGACGTGACCGCGACCGCCACGGCGAAGGACGGCACCAGCACGACGACTGGCAGCGACAGCGCCTCGGTCGTCGTGGACGAAGTGAATCTCGATCCGGTCACGGCCGGCGGCGTCGTCGATGGCACGGAAGATTCCGCCACGACCGGCCAGCTGGTCGCGCAGGATCCCAACGGCGATCCGCTGACGTTCTCGCTGGCGCAGAACGGCGCGCCCGCCCATGGCACGGTCACGATCGCGCCGGACGGCAGCTACACCTATACGCCCGCGGCGAATTATCACGGCACCGACGCGTTCACCTACACGGTCAGCGACGGCAAGGGCGGTACCGCCACCGGCACGATCGTGGTCAATGTCGCGTCGGTCAACGATGCGCCGACGACGACGGGCGGCACGGCTTCGGGTGCTGAAGATACGGTCGTCACCGGTCAACTCGCCGGGAACGATGTGGACGGCGACGCGCTGACCTTCGGTCTCGCCGCGAATGGCGGCCCCGCGCACGGCACCGTCACGATCAACCCGAACGGCAGTTACACCTACACGCCCGCCGCCGATTTCAACGGCAACGACTCCTTCACCTACACGGTGTCGGACGGGAAGGGCGGCACGGTCACCGGTGCGATCACCGTGTCGATCAGCCCGGCCAACGACGCGCCGACGACGTCGGGCGCGATCGTCTCGGGCAACGAGGACGGCACGATCTCGGGGCAGGTCACCGGTCACGACGTGGACGGCGACACGCTGACCTTCGGCCTCGCGTCGAATGGCGGTCCGGCCCACGGCGCCGTCACGTTCAATCCGGACGGCACGTTCGTCTACACGCCGGCCGCGAACTACAACGGCACCGATAGCTTCACCTATACCGTCAGCGACGGGAAGGGCGGCACGGTCACGGGCACGGTCTCGGTCAATGTCGCGGCGATCAACGACGCGCCGACGACGACCAATTCGACCGCGCAGACCGACGAGGATGAGCCGTTGTTCGGCCGCGTCACCGCGCATGATGTGGACGGCGACGCGCTGAGCTTCGCGCTGGCCGCGAACGGCGCGCCGGCGCACGGCACCGTCACGCTGAACGCCGACGGCACTTACGCGTATACGCCGGCCGCGAATTATCATGGCGCCGATAGCTTCACCTACACGGTCAGCGACGGGAACGGCGGCACGACCACCGGCACGGTCACGATCTCGGTCGCGTCGGTCAACGACGCGCCGGTCGCGCAGCCGACGACGGCCAACGGCCAGGAAGACGCGCCCGCGATCACCGGTCAGGTCGCGGCGACCGATGTCGACGGCGACGCGCTGAGCTTCGCGCTGGCGTCGGATGGCGCCCCGGCGCACGGCACGGTCACGCTCAATCCCGACGGCTCGTTCAGCTACACGCCGGCGCCGAACTTCAACGGCTCGGATTCCTTCGCCTACGAAGTGTCGGACGGCAATGGCGGTGTGACGCGCGGCGTCGTCAACGTGATGGTGGCACCGGTCAACGATTCGCCCGAAGCCTCGGCCTACACGATCCTGCAAGGCACCGAAGATATCGTGATGTCCGGCACGTTGCCGGGTTCCGACATCGACGGCGATCAATTGACCTTCGCGCTGGTCGGCGCGCCGCCCGCGGGGCTGACGCTCAATCCCGACGGCACCTATGTTTATACGCCCGCGGCGAACGCCGACGGTCCGGTCGCCTATTTCGACTACACGGTCAGCGATCCGTCGGGTGAGACGGTGCAAAGCCGCATTTATATTCATCTGACCCCGGTCAACGACGCGCCGTGGTTCAACGACAAATCGATCACGATCGCGGAAGGCGCCGGTTCCGCCGGCGTGCTTCAATACGGCGATGTCGATGGCGATACGCTCACGGTCGCGATCGCCGACGGCGGCGCGCCGCAGAACGGCACGGTCGTGCTGGGTGCCAACGGCACCTACACCTACGTGCCGAATCCGAATTTCGCCGGGAACGACAGCTTCCAGGTCGCGGTGACGGATGCCAACGGCGCCACGACGATCGGCACCGTTTCCTTCACCGTCACGCCGGTCAACGACGCGCCGGTCACGACGCCGACGACCGCGACGGGCCAGGAAGACAACGCGATCTCCGGCCAGCTGTCGGCGACCGATCCCGACGGCGATGCGATCACGTATTACCTGCCGTTCGGCTACGACGCGTCGAACGGCCAGTTGTCGTTCAACCCCGACGGCTCGTTCACCTTCGTGCCGAACGCCGATTGGAACGGCCAGCTCGACGTCTATTATCACGCGCGCGACGCGTGGGGCGCCGAGACCTCGGGCTCGCTGAAGATCGTCGTCGATCCGGTGAACGACGCGCCGATCGCGCTGACCGTCAGCGCGTCGGGCACCGAAGACACGACGCTCGCCGGCCGTTTGACCGCGAGCGACGTCGATGGCGACGCGCTGACCTTCGCGCTGGCCCCCGGTGGTGCTCCCGCGCACGGCACGCTGACGATCCAGCCCGACGGCAGCTACACCTATGTGCCTGCCGCGAATTTCAACGGCACGGACTCGTTCACTTATCAGGTCAACGACGGCAATGGCGGCACGGCGACCAAGACCGTGGCGCTCGATATCGCGGCGGTGAACGACACGCCGGCGACGCAAGGCCAGGATCTGAACGGCACCGAGGATCATGTGATCGCCGGTCAGCTCGCCGCGACCGATGTGGATGGCGACGCGCTCAGCTACTCGCTCGCCGCCGACGGCGCGCCTCAGCACGGCGCGTTGACGCTCAATCTCGACGGCTCGTTCACCTATGTGCCGGCCGCGAACTATAGCGGCACGGACTCGTTCACCTATCAAGTCAGCGACGGCAAGGGCGGCTTCGCCACGGCGACGGTCACGCTCAACGTCGCGGGCGTCAACGATGCGCCGGTCGCGGGCACGACCGCGCTGGCGGTCAACGAGGATACGGTCCTCGCCGGGCGCTTGGTGGCGAACGACGCGGATGGCGATACGCTGACCTTCGCGCTGGCGCCGGGCCAAGGGCCGACGCATGGCACGCTCGACCTGCAGCCGGACGGCACGTATCTCTACACGCCGGCCGCGAATTATCACGGCACCGACACGTTCACCTACACGGTCAGCGACGGCAATGGCGGCACGGTCACGCAGACCGTGGCGATCAGCGTCGCCAGCGTCAACGACGCGCCGGTCGCGCCGAACGCAACGGTCGCTGGCACCGAAGATACGGCGATCATCGGCCAGGTGACGGCGACGGATATCGAGGGCGACAATCTGACCTTCTCGGTGCCCGCTTCGGGCCGGCCGGCGCACGGCACGGTCACGATGGCGGCCGATGGCAGCTACACCTACGTGCCGCACGCCAACTACAACGGCACGGACTCGTTCACCTATCGCGTGTCGGACGGCAACGGCGGCATCACCACCGCGACCGTCACGATCAATCTCGCCGCCGTCAACGACGCGCCGGTCGCCAATACGGCGCCGATCGCCGGGATCGAAGATACGGTCGTCACCGGCCGCGTGATCGCGACCGACTTGGACGGCGACGCGCTGAGCTACACGCTGGTGTCGGCGCCGACGCATGGCGCGCTGACCTTCGCGTCGGACGGCAGCTACACCTACGCGCCGTCGGCGAACTACAACGGCACCGACACGTTCGTCTACCAAGTCAGCGACGGCCATGGCGGCGTGACCAACGTCGTGCAGACGATCCAGGTCGCCGCGGTCAACGACGCGCCGACCACCGTCGGTTTCGACGCCGTATCGCTCAACAGCGCGCCGGTCGCCGGCACGCTGACCGGACAGGACGTGGACGGCGACGCGCTGACCTTCGCCCTGGCCGCGAATGGCGGCCCGTCGCACGGCACGGTGACGATCGCGCCCAATGGCAGCTTCGTCTACACGCCCGCCAACGGTTACGACGGCACCGACGCCTTCACCTATGTCGTGTCGGACGGGAAGGGCGGTACGGCCACCGCGACCGTGTCGCTGACGCTGGTCGGCGACAACGACGCGCCGGTCGCCACCAACACGTCGTTCGCGCTGGACGAGGACACCGTCCTCAACGGCAATCTCGGGATCGTCGATCCCGAGGGCCACGCCTTCACCTACGCGCTGGCCGACGGCCCCGATCACGGCACGCTGATGCTGGGGCCCAACGGCAATTTCGTCTTCACGCCGGCCGAGAATTATCACGGCAACGACAGCTTCCAGATCACGTTGACCGACGTGTACGGCGCCACGCAAACGCAGACGATCTCGCTGGCGGTCGCCTCGGTGATCGACGTGCCGCGCCTCGATCCGATCCACATCACGATCGACGAGGATTCCGGCCCGATCACCTTCCCGGTCAACGTCGTCAATCCCGACGGCTTGGCGTTCGGCGTGTCGTCGGGCACGTGGAGCTCGCCCTTGGGCAGCTACGCTTGGTCGGCCGACGGTCAGTCGCTGACCTTCACCCCGAACGCGGACGCCAACGGCACGGCCGATCTTTCGCTGATCCTGTGGGACGCGAACGGCGTGGGCACGCAAATTCCCGTCGTGATCGACATCCTGCCGGTCGACGACGGCCCGCGCGTCGATCAGTTGAACTTCGGCATGCTGGAGGACACGACGATCTCCGGCCGTGTCGACGCCCGCGACCCGGACGGCGGCGGCATCGCCGGATTCACGCTGGTCGACGGGCCCGATATCGGCGAATTCACGCTGAACAACGACGGCACCTTCACGTTCACGCCGCCGGCCGATT
This sequence comes from Alphaproteobacteria bacterium, assembly GCA_017308135.1. Classification (NCBI taxonomy): domain Bacteria; kingdom Pseudomonadati; phylum Pseudomonadota; class Alphaproteobacteria; species Alphaproteobacteria bacterium. Next base: position 763,793 of record JAFKFM010000008.1, on the reverse strand, counting down.
ACTACGGCAATGTCAGCTTCACCTATGTCGTCACGGATACGACGGGCGCTTCGTCGACGCTGACGTCGACGATCGCGGTCGCCAATGTCGGCGACCCGCCGGTCACTTGGCCGCAGAGCTTCACGGGCACCGAGGATACGGTGATCACCGGCAAGCTCGAAGGCTACGATCCCGACGGCGGCGAAATGGGCACCGATTACTGGTGGATCGACGCGCCGGGCGAGAACGCGTATCTCGCGGAAGGCTATCTCGACATCGCGCTCGACGGCACGTTCTCCTTCCGCCCTGACCCCGATTGGTACGGCACGGCGACGGTGCATATGCGCCTGACCGACAAGGAAGGCTTCGTGTCCGAGCCGGTGCTGCTCACCTTCACGATCACGCCGGTCAACGATCTGCCGACCGGCAGCAACTACACCCATATCGCGATCGCGGAAGACACGACGTATAGCGGCAATCTCGGCGTCAATCCGGAGACGGGCGCGGCGCTCGTCAGCGACGTCGAAACCGCGCGCCAGGACCTCGCCTTCGCGGTCGCGCGACAGGCGGCGCACGGCACGGTCACGCTCGACGCGAACGGCGACTTCATCTACACGCCCAACGCCAATTATTACGGCTGGGATACGTTCTCCTACACGGTCACCGACGCCGACGGCGGCATCGTCACGCTGGAAGCGCCCAGCATCTACGTGTCGTCGGTCGTCGATCAGATGATCTGGACGCAAGGCCTGACGACCGATAGCGGTCACACGCTGTCCGGCTATATCGGCGGCAGCGCCGACGGCACGGCGTACACCCAGGATTCCTGGGCCTCGAACGGCACGCTGTCGTTCAATCCCGACGGCACGTTCGTCTATACGCCGAACGACGGCTTCACCGGCACCGACCGGTTCCTGGTGACCGCGTATTTCAACGCGCAATCGGAACAACGCTGGGTCGAGATCACAGTCACGCCGAACGACGCGCCGGTGATCGACTCCCCGAGCCACGAAACGGCCTTGCTCTCGCAAGGGCCGATCACGGGCCAGATCCTGGCGAGCGACGCGGAAGACGACGCGCTGACTTTCTCGCTGATCTCGGGGCCGGCCGACGGCCTGCTGACGCTCAACGCCGACGGCAGCTTCAACTATCAGCCCAGCGGCAACGCCGTGGGGCCGCAGAGCTTCGTCTACCAAGTCGACGACGGCTTCGGCGGCGTCACGCAAGCCACGCACACGATCGATCTCTACGGCGAGGCCGAGCATTCGGCCGGCCCCGGCGTGTTGTCGGGCAATTGGAACCTTCAGGACTACGTGCACGACAATGTCGTCGTCACGGCGATCGACGAAGGGGCGGGCGATGCGCCCGACACCGTCGTCGGCTTCCAGGCGGCCGAGGATACGATCGACGTCACGGCGTTGTTCGGCGCCGACGTGCCCGCGGATTGGGCGGCGATGCTGACCGCGCAATACGACGCGGGTGCGGGCGGCACCTATATCGGGGTGACGAGCGAAGGCTCCGCGACGCCGGAATGGGGCGTGTTGCTGGTCGGCGTGCAGACCTCGATCGACGATCTGCTCAGCCAGCACGCGATCACGGCGCAGCAAAGCTCGACGCCGTAATCGGCGGGTCTATCGCGCAAAGAAAAAGGGCGGCTTCGCGAGAAGCCGTCCTTCGTCGTTCAGGCGTTGCGCCGGCTTAGGCGGTTTTCTTGCCGCGTTGAACCGCGATATCGCCCAAATGGCGCAGATTGGCGAACGAGACGAGGTGCAGATAGACGAGGCCGAGCCCGCCCGATTTGCGCAGCTCCAGGAACTTGTCGTCGGGCAGTTCGTTCAATTTCCGCTCGTCGACGATGCCGAAACCCTGGAAGCCCACCGTCTCGCCGCTGGCGAGCTTGGCTTCGATCCGGCGTTCGATCAGCAGGCCCAGATCGCCGAGCAGTTTGACGATCTGCGCGGTGCGCACCTGGTCGCGATGGATATCGGCTCCCAATTGCAGCATGCGGTCGAGATACGCCGATTTCTTGCCGTTCTCGAAAAAGCGCATGCCTTGTTCGGTCGAGACCAGCGGCGAGCCTTCGTCGATGCAAAGGATCAGGCGCTGGCCGTCGTTCGACTGCGCGATCAGGAAGGGGTAGCGGCGCAAATAGGCGGGCATATAGGCGCCCTGGCGCCATTTGCCGTCGTCGCCGACATAGAGATTCTCGTCGGCGCGCAGGCCGACCAGCACGGCCGCCATCGGCGACGGCTTGGTCACGAACACGATGGGGTATTCGCGCGCCGCGACCGGGAATTCGGCACCCGTGATCGGCACGGCGCGGGTCTTGGCGGCGAATTTGAAATCGCGGGTTTCCAGCACCGCGAATTGCTCGTGACGCTGGGGATCGATCGGCCGCACGCGGGCATAGAGCGGCGGCATGTCGCCCGAAGGGGCGGCTTCGCGGATCGCCGGGGCGGAGGCGGCTGCCGGCGCGGGCGCCTTCGCGGGTGCGGGCGCCGGTTTGGCCGCCGGTTTGGCGGCTTGTTTGGCGGCGGGTGGGCGGGTCGGTTTTTCGGCCATTGTTTCCCCGGTTTATCGTTCCGTCATTGCGCGGTCGGTCGTCTTGAGGATCGGCTTCAGAAGATACTGCAAGATCGTCCGTTCGCCAGTAACGATATCGACTTGTGCGGTCATACCGGGGGAAATCGGCAACGGCCGATCGGGGGTCCCCAAAGCCATCCGGTCGGCGCGCACGCGCACCAGGAACCAGGGCTCGCCCTTGTCGTCGGGGATCGAGTCCGCGCTGATCGCCGAAACAACGCCCTTGATCCCGCCATAGATGGAGAAATCGTAGGCGGTGATTTTCACAAGCGCTTCCTGGCCGATATGGACGAAGGCGATATCCATCGGGCGCACGCGCGCCTCGACCAGCAATTCGTCCTCGCCGGGGACGATTTCCATGATGACGGAGCCGGGTTCGAGCACGCCGCCGATGGTGCGCACGGCGATCTGCTTCACGGTGCCTGCGACCGGCGAGCGCACGTCGCGGCGCGCGACGCGATCGGCCATCGAGCGCAGAATTTCGGCGGTCGCCGAGAATTCGGCGCGCACGCGGGCGAGTTCGGTCGAGGCTTCGCGCTGATAGGTGCGGCCGCGCTCGTCGAGCTTGGCTTCGACTTCGGCGATCGCCGCGCGCAAACCCGGTATCTGGAAGCGCGTCGTGCGCAGCTGGCCTTCGATCTCGTTCGACTGGCGTTGCAGGCGCAGAAGATCGAGCTGCGAGCGATAGCCGCGCTCGGCCACTTCGCGCACGATCTCGAGCTCGCGATTGGACAGGTCGAGGCTGCGCGACAGCCAAATCTCCCGATCGACCAATGTGCGCAGCTCCTGCTGGCGCTGGGCGAGGTTGCGGCCGAGACCTTCGCGCGCGGCGTCGAGTTCTTCCTTGCGCGCGGCGAACAGCGAACGTTCGGTCTCGACGAAGGAAACGCCTTCGCGCAGCGCTTCCTCGGGGAAGGTGACGTTGGGGCGCACCGCCGCTTCCGCTTCCAGGCGCGACGCGGCCGCCATCAACGCGAGATATTTCTGCCGGTTCTGCTGCAATTCCGACGCGAAGGCGATGTCGTCGATGCGCGCGAGCATCTGGCCGACGGTGACGCGATCGCCTTCGCCGACATAGAGCCGTTCGAGAATGCCGCCTTCGAGATTCTGGATGCGCTGGATCTGCAGCGACGGCACGACCTTGCCTTGGCCGGACGCGTAGGTATCGAGCTTGCCGACCGCCGCCCAGGCGCCCAGCGATACGATCAGCGCCGCGACCGCGATCAGGAACAGAGCGCCGCCGGCGGGCGGCGTGATCAACGCGCCGGAAAGCCGGTCGGGCGGGGGGAGGGCGCGCGCGGGAAGCGACATGCTCAATTCCCCACGCGTTCGACCGCGCGTCCGCCGCCTTGCGGCGGCGTGCGGCGCTTGGCCAGCGCATCGAGCACGCGTTCGCGCGGACCGTCGGCGATGATGCGGCCGCGATCGACGACGATCAGGCGCGAAACGAGGGTGAGCAGCGACGGGCGATGCGCGATCAGCACCAGCGTGCGGCCGTCGAGAACTTCCTCCAGGCGGATCTTCATCGCCTGTTCGGAGCCTTGGTCCATCGCCGAGGTCGGCTCGTCCATCGCCAGCACGCGCGGCTTCAACAGCAGCGCGCGCGCCAGCGCGATCGCTTGGCGCTGGCCACCGGACAGGCGCTCGCCGCGTTCGCCCACGGCCCAGTCATAGCCTTCCGGATGCTGGCGCACGAATTCGTCGACGCCCGCGAGCTGGGCGGCTTCCAGGATTTGCGCGTCGTCCGCCAGGGGGGCCCCCAGCGAGATATTCTCGCGCACCGAGCCCGCGAACAGCACCACGTCCTGCGGCACGCAACCGATATGCTTGCGCAGATCTTCGGGCGCCAATTGGCGGATATCGGCACCACCGACCATGATCTGGCCTTCTTTGGCGGTGTAGAGACCGAGAATGAGTTTGAGGATCGAGCTTTTGCCCGAGCCGATCGGCCCGACGATACCCACGCGCTCGCCCGGGCGGATCGTGAAGCTCACGTTGCGCAGCACTTCGTTGCCTTGACCCGGATAGGCGAAGGACACGTTGCGGAACTCGATCTCGCCCGTCAGGCCCGTGCGCTCCAGATAGCGCTTCTTGGAATTGCCTTCCTGCGGCAGCTTCATGATCTGATCGAGCGTTTGCAGCGAGGCTTGGCTTTGCTTCAAACGCGTGAGCAGGGCGGCGATCTGGCCGATCGGCGCCATCGCGCGGCCCGCGAGCATCGTGCAGGCGATCAAGGCACCGGTCGTCAGCGACATCTCGACGAACAGATAGACTCCGTGGACGATCATGATCATCGTCGTCAGGTTCTGCGCCAGCGACGAGAAGTTGATCGCCAGCGACGACCAAGTGCGCGACTTGACCGCCGCTTCGGCCGAAGCGCCGACCGACGCTTCCCAGCGCTGCTGCATTTTGTCGCCCGCGCCGACGGCCTTGATGGTTTCAAGGCCCGAGATTGTTTCGACCAGCACGCCGTGGCGCAACGCCGCCAGCGCCATCGCTTGCTTGACGACGCGTTCGAGCGGGATCTGGATCAGCACACCGACAAGCAGCACCAGCGGAATGGCGATTAGCGGCGTGAGCACCAGCCAGCCGCCGATCCACCAGATCAGCGCCAGGAACATCACCACGAAGGGCAGATCGACCAGTGTGTTGACCGTGGCGGAGGAGAAGAACTCGCGCAGCGATTCGAATTCGCGCAGGTTGTTGGCGAAGCCGCCGGCGGTCGGCGGGCGCGCCTCCAGCCGGATGCGGATCACTTGGTCGAAGATGCGGCTGGCGAGCAGCGCGTCGACATTCTTGCCCGCGTGGTCGACGAAATAACCGCGCAGCATGCGGATCGCGAAATCGAACAGATAGACGAGCAGGATGCCCGACGAGAGCACGAACAACGTCTCGATGGCGCCGTTGGGCACGACGCGGTCGTAAACGCTCATCGAATACATCGGCGCCACGGTCGCCATCACGTTGACGACGACGGAGGCGAGCAGCACGTGAATATAGGTGGGCCAGGCGAGGAACAGCGCCTGCCAGAACCAGCGCTTGCCGCGCGGCGGCGCGGTTTTTTCCTCGACGTCTTCCTCGTCGGGCTTGCGGCGCAACTGCGCGAACACGCAAGCGCCCGCGTAGATCTTGCCGAGATCCTCGAAGCCGTACCATTCGAAGCGGTCGTCTTCGGGCCAATAGACGCGCAAAGCGTCGGGCTTGGCGTCGGCCGCGATCGCCGCCTCGCCGTTTTTCAACAGCAGCACGGCGGGAAGGGGCTGGCGCGGGATCGCCTCCAGCATCATCGTGCGCGCTTCGGCCTCAATGCCGATTTTGGCGCAATTCTCGACGAAGGCGGCGGGCGTGTCGGCGGCCTGGACGAGGGCGGCGGCCGCGTCGGCCAGATCGAAATGCTTGGCGATCGCCGGGAAGCAGGCGGCGAGCGTTCCCCGCCGGCGCTGCGGCGCCGGTTCGGCTTCGGACGGGGGCGGTGTCGCGTTCACGTCAAACGAACTCCTCCGCTTCCATCCCCACCCGGGATTCTTCAAGCGGATGGGTTCGGCGGATCATCGGACGATATCCGGTTAACGTTAAAGGTTCCCTAAAATTTTCGGATATTGCAGATGCGTTCTAAAAAACAATATTTATATCAATGGGTTTAGAGAGTATATTGACGTTCATTCTTGCTGCCGAATAGACATGACCGACAGTCCCGCCGCCGACGTTCTCGTTCAAAGCATGACCCGCGCCCTCCTCGACGACCGCGAGGCGGCAATCGAGGGCATTTTCAAATCCGCCGATCTGGTCCTGCCTTATGCGTGCTGGACGCCCGACGTGGCGACCCTGCCGCACGCCACGTTGCGCGCCTTCGCGGAAAGCATGCCGCTTTTCGCGCGCGGCGGGATGGCGGCGGTGCTGGACGCGTTGCAGGCGCCAAGCCATGCCGAGATCGCGGCCAATTCGCTGGTCGTCCGCCTGCTCGACGACGGCGACATGGAATATGTCCATTACGGCGAGACGCTTGCCGGTACCGGCGGCTATTCCTGGGCCGGGCAGCGTTTATCGTCGATGGCCACGCGCACGCATTTCGCGCGTTATTATCAGGCGGGATATCTGGCGGCCGGCAAACGGCGCAAGACGCTTTATACCGAAAACGCCGGCGGCGCCGGCTTCGCGGTGCGCACTTGGTGCCGCTTCGTGGTGCCCGTCGGTGCGCCGCGCGGCCCCATCGAAGGCTTCGCGGTCGGCAATATCGGGCTGTCCGGGCCGCCGATGTGGCGTGCGGTCAGCCCGCGCGGGGCGAGCCCCGAGATCGTCGCGCGCTGCAACGATCGCCATCGCCGCTTCGCGTTGGAAACCGCCGCCGCCTTGACGCGCGCGGCCGACCGCTCCGCGGTGCAGATGCTGGATGGCGGGCCGATCCCGTTCGGGCTGCTGGCGGTCGACGCGTCGCGCTTGCGCTACGCCAATGCCGGTTTTCTCGACGCGTTCGGGCTCGACGCGCAAGGCCTTGCCGCGTTCGAGCCCGCGTCGATGTTCGCCGACACCGCCATTTGGAAGAAGGTCGCCGAAACGATCGTCGCGGGCGGTGCGCCCGAGCAGATCGAGACCGACATCATGCTGGCGCGCGGGCGCAAGGCGCATATGCGCCTGACCTTCGCGCGCGGCAGCTATAACGGCGGGGCCGGGATCGCAATCTGGCTGATCGATCTTTCGCAGCGCCGCGCGCTGGAACTCGAACTCGTCGCCGCGCGCGAAGCGGCGGAGGAGGCCGCGCGCGCGAAAGCGGGATTCCTCGCGGCGATGAGCCACGATCTACGCACGCCGCTCAACGCCATCATCGGCTTCGGCGAATTGATCACGCGCATCGCGTCCGATCCCGCGAAGGGCCCAGCGCAGCTCACCAAGATCGCCGATTACGCGACGAGCGTGACCCATTCGGGCGAATTGCTACGCACGCTGGTCGAGAACGTGCTGGAAGCGGCACGGCTGGAAAGCGGCAAACTCGAATTGGCGCGCGAACGGCTGAACGTCGCGGACACGCTGGGCCTCGCCTTGGAAACGCTGGCGATGGCGGCGTCGCAGAAAGGCGTTTCGTTGGCCGCCGATCTCGCCCCCGATGTCGAGATCGAAGCGGATGCGCGCGCCCTTTCGCAGATCGCGCTAAATTTGATCGGCAACGCGATCAAATATACCGATGCGGGCGGTGCCGTGCGCGTGCGTTTGACGCGCGGCGACGATGGCAGCGCTGAATTGGAGATCGCGGATAACGGCTGCGGGATCGGGCCGGCGGATCTCGCCCGCGTCGTCAAACCGTTCGAGCGCGGCGAGCGCGAAGCGGGAACGCCGCGCGACGGCGTGGGCTTGGGCCTTGCCATCGCCAAAGGTTTGGTCGAAGCGCAAAACGGCACGCTCGATATCGCCTCGGCGCCCGGCAAAGGCACGACGATCGTCGTGCGATTGCCGTAACTCAGGCGAGTTCGCGCGTCGCGAAGCTTTTGTATTTTTCGGGATCGAAGAAATTCGTGCCGGCGAGATAGCCGCGCCCCGGCGACATATCGGGCGGCCGGCCGGGCTCGCCCGCACCTTCGAACGTCAATTCCAGCTGCACGCCCGACGGGTCGTAGACGAACAACTGCCACAGCGTCGTGCCGGGCACGAGGAACTCGCGGTAAGGCAGGCCGAAGCTCTCGAGTTTCGCGCGATAGTCGTGGAAGCCGATCGCGGCGAGCGAAACGTGGTCGATCGCAGCCGTGCCGTTGGGCGCGATGCCCGAGGGGCCCATGGCGGGTCCGCCAGCATAGATATGGAAGATTGCGTCGCCGCCGGGCATGGGCAAGGCAAGCCACGCGCCGGGAAAATCGAAGGCCGGGCGCTTGGCTTGGCGCAAGCCCAGCACGTCGCAATAGAAACGCACCGTGGCGCCGAGATCGGCGGTTTTGATGGCGATATGGAAAAGTCCGGTCAGTGGCATGGCGCCAGTTTAACCCAACGGCGCGGTCGCGGAAATCTCAATCCGCTCCTTGCCTTTGCCCGGGTTGCGGCGTTTCAGCGCGATCGCGCCGATTTCGCCGCTGCGCTTCAAATGCGTGCCGCCGCACGGCACGCGCGCGAAACCTTCGATCTCCCAATAGCGCCGCTCGGCCGTTTCCATCCCCGGTTCGAAAGCGGACAGGATCGGCCGGTCGGCGGCGACGATCGCGTTGGCCGCATCGGCGATGGCGGGCAAGGCGGGGGCGACATTTTCGGGCCAAACGAAATCGATCCGCGCCTTGTCGGGGGCGATATGCGCGCCGATCCGCTCGACGCCGGGAAATTGCCGCACGGCGAGTTCGAGCACGATCTCCGCCGCGAAATGCAGGCGCATCAAGGCGTAGCGCCGCGCCCAATCGATCTGGACTTTCACGGCGCGGCCCGGCGTCAAGCCATGGCCGGGATCGAGCGCGTAATCGATGCGGCCGTCGTCATGCAGCGTCGCTTGGCGCACGGGGCACCCGGCGATACTGCCGTGATCGCTTTCCTGGCCGCCGCATTCGGCGAAGAAGATCGTCCGGTCGAGTTCGATCCAATCCACGCCGGCGGCCGTCACGGTCGCGTCGCACTGCGTCGCGTACGGATCGCTCCAGAACAGTTTCGCGGTCATGCCAATTCGTCGCGCCAGAAATCGAGCAACGCGGCCCGCGCGCGCGCGGGCGAATAGGCGGCGACCGTCGCCGCACCGGCATCGAGCATCGCCTGATGCTTGGCGGGATCCTTATCGACCATGTCGATCGCGGCGGCGAGCGCGTCGACGCAAGCAAGCCAATCCTCCTCCGCCGCCCAAAAGCCGTTCGCTTCGGACATATATTCGCGCCCGCCATCGCCCTTGAACCCGGCCGGAATGGCTTTGCACGCCATCGCTTCGAGCGGCGGCAGACCGAAGGATTCGCGATGCGACAGCGACAGGAACCATTGTACCCGCGCCATTTCCGCCGCCGCCTGGGCCGACGTGGCGCCGTCGACCGACAGCCAGGGAATATCGGCGTGGCGCTTGTGGCGGCGTTTGAACGTGTGGTGGATCAATGCCGCCAGATCGGCGCGTTTGCGCGGCATCAGCAAAATCGCGCGCGTTTTGGCGGCGGGCGCGTATTCGGCCGGGTCGATCGCGTAGGGCACGATCGGAATGTCGACGTTATAGACGTCGCGGAAGAAATCGCGCACCGCCACACTCGATCCCAACACGCGATCGACGCCGAACTCCGCGATACCCGCCATTGGGTCCGCACCGAAGGGCAAATAATACTGGTTCTGGCAGAACAGAATGCGCCGTATCGGCGCGTTCGCCAGCGGCGCCAATAGATGCGGCAAACCTTCGGGCACGACGATGCGGTCGCCCGCCTGCGGCGTATAGGCAAGATCGAGCTTTGCGCGCGAGGCGTAGAAGTCCTGAGCGGGCGGGGCGGCCATGGCGATCGCCGCGTCGAACCCCGCCGCCACCAGCCATTCGACATGGCGGTGAATGGTCGCCACACCGCCGAACGGCTTGTCGAACGGATGCAGCAGATAGCGCAGGCGGCCCATATCAGCCGTACCGGGAATCGGTCGTCGGGATCATGACGGAAGCGTAACCCGGCACCCGGATCGGACCAAACCCCCTGGCGCGAATTGCGAATCAGGGCAATTTCGCGCCCCTTTTTGCGCTTCCGCACGAACCCGCGAGGACCCTGGCATATCCATTGCTTGATCCACCGTAGGGCGTGTCGGACGCCCGAAACCAAGAATTAGGAGGGCCCATGCCCCTGGACCGTTTTTCCCGCCGCTCGTTCCTGCAAGGTACCGCTGCCGGCGCCGCCGCCTTGTCGCTGGGCGACATCAAGCTGGCCGCCGCCCAGGCGAAGGTGACCATCGGTATCGTCTATGTCGGTCCGAAGGACGATTTCGGCTGGAACCAGGCCCATGCGGTCAACGTCGCGGCGTTGCGCAGCCTGCCGAACGTGACGATCGTCGAGGAGGAGAACGTGCCCGAGACAGCGGCCGTTCTCAAATCGATGGAGTCGATGATCAATCTCGAGGGCGCGAACCTCATCCTCGCGACCTCGTTCGGCTATTTCAATCCGTTCATGGTCGATGCGGCCAAGAAATATCCGAAGGTCACGTTCCGCCACGCCGCCCCGTTGTGGGAAAAGGACAAGCACCCGGCCAACGCGGGTAGCTATTTCGGCTATCTCGATCAGGCGCATTACATCAACGGCGTGGCCGCGGGCCTTGCGACCAAGACCAACAAGATCGGCTTCGTCGCCGCCAAGCCGATCTCCTCGGTGTTGCGCAACATCAACTCGGTTCTGTGGGGCGCGCGCTCGGTCAATCCGAACGTCACGCTGCAGCTGATCTTCACCGGCGATTGGGCGTTGCCCGTGCGCGAAGCGGAAGCCGCCAACGCGCTCGCCGGCGCGAGTTGCGACATTCTGACCTGTCACGTGGACAGCCCGAAGGTCGTGATCGAAACGGCCGAGCGGCGCGGGATCATGAGCCTGGGGCATAACGCGAGCCAAGCCGCGTTGGCGCCCAAAGGCTTCATCACCGGGGCGGAGTATAAGTGGGAGACGATCTATCGTTCCTACGCCGACAACATCGCCAAGGGCCAGCCCGTGCCGAATATGCTGGCCGGCGGCTACGAGAAGGACATGGTGCGCAACACCGCTTACGGTGCGGGCGCGCCCGAGGCCGCGCGCAAGGCGGCCGACGCGGCGATCGCCGATCTCAAGGCCGGCAAGCGCATCCTGAAAGGCCCGGTCAAGGACAACAAGGGCGCCGTGGCGCTGCCCAGCGCGGATGGCTACGACAATCTCGATCGCGTGCTCGACGGCATGAACTTCCTCGCCGACGGCGTGGTCGGGTCGATCACCTAAGGGACCGGGGCGGATGCGCAATCATCCGCCCCTTTCTTTTCCGGCCGAAGGATGACCGACATCGCCCGTTCCGCCGCCGCCGCGCCGCAAAGCATTTTCGATTCCGATTGGATGATCCGCGTGCGGCGCGGATCGGAAGCGCTCGCCATTCCCATCGCGGCGCTGCTGGTGTCGGCGGTGCTGTTCTCGGTCTTCCTGCTGGCGCTGGGCAAGTCGCCCGCGCAGTTCTACCAACTCATTTGGCTTGGCGGTTTCGGCACGGGCTTCTCGTGGTCGAATACGCTGCTGCGCGCGGCCCCGGTCATGCTGACCGCTCTGGCGGTGGCGGTCCCCGCGCGCCTGGGCCTTACCATGATCGGCGGGGAGGGGGCGTTGGTGCTCGGCGGCTTCACCGCCGCGGCCATCGCCATTCCGTTGATCGGCGGCGGCGCGCCGTTCGTCATGCATATTCTGATGTTCGCGGGCGCGCTGGCGGTTGGGGCCGCCTGGGTCGGGATCGCGGGCGCCTTGCGCCAGTTCCGCGGCGTCAACGAAACGATCTCGACGCTGCTGCTTTCCTACATCGCCATCGCGATCATGAATTTCTTCGTCGAGGGCGCGTTGCGCGACCCCGCCGATCCCAACAAGCCGTCGACCAAGGCGCTGGAAAGTGCCGAGATGATCGGAAAGCTGCCGGGCGTGGACGTGCATTGGGGATTGGCGTTCGCCGTCGTCGCCTGCGTCGCCGTCTATATCCTGATGTTCCGCACGACCTTCGGCTTCGCCTGCAAGATCGCGGGCGGCAATGCGCGCGCGGCCCTGGCGCAAGGCTTGCCGGTCGGGCGGCTCGTCATCGTCGCGACCTTGATCGCGGGCGCGTGCGCCGGCATGGCCGGGTATTTCGAAGTCGCGGCGGTGCACGGCAAGGCGAATGCGTCGCTCGCCACCGGTTACGGCTTCACCGGAATCCTGGTCGCGTTCCTCGCGCGCCAGCATCCTTTGGCGATCGTGCCGGTGGCGATCTTGTTCGGCGGTATCGCGGCGGCGGGCGGCATCATTCAACGCCGAATGGGCTTGCCCGATGCGACGGTGCTGCTGCTGCAAGGTCTGACCTTCGTCGTGCTGCTGGCGAGCGAGACGTTCTATGGGCGCCTTGCGATCTTCAACCCCAAAGCGCGGACGGAGCGTACCTGATGGATGCCGGCCTCGCCCTTTCGACCGTGATCGCCGCGATGCTGGGCGGTGCGATCCGTGTGACCACACCATTCCTGTTCGTCGCGTTGGGCGAAATGCTGACCGAGCGGTCGGGGCGGATCAATCTCGGCCTCGAAGGCACGCTGGTGCTCGGCGCCATGACCGCCTACGCGTTTTCCTACGGCACCGGTTCGCCCTGGATCGGCGTGCTGGCGGCGGGCTGCTTCGGCTTTCTGATGGGCACGCTGCACGCGACGATCTGCCGCTTGCCGGGCGTCAACGATATCGCCGTCGGCATCGCGTTGATGCTGTTCGGCACGGGCATCGCGTTCTTCTTCGGCAAGCCCTACATCCAGCCGACGGCGCCGCGTCTGCCGTCGATCTCGCTGGGGGCGTGGACGGGCGACCCGCGTTTCGAACAGGCGCTGCAGATCAATCCGCTGTTCCTGATCGGTATCGCGCTGGCGATCTTCCTCGCCTGGGCTTTGAAGAACACGCGCATGGGCCTCGTGCTGCGCGTGACGGGCGACAGCGAAGCGGCGGCGCGCGCCCTCGGCCATCCGGTGATGCTGATCCGGTTGCTCGCGACCGCCGTGGGCGGGTTCTTCGCGGGCGTGGGCGGCGCGTTCCTGTCGCTTTACTATCCCGGCAGTTGGAACGAAGGCTTGTCGTCGGGCCAAGGCTTGATGGCCGTGGCACTCGTCATCTTCGCGCGCTGGGACCCCATCCGCTGCTTGTACGCCGCGTTGCTGTTCGGGGCGGCGGGGGCGTTGGGGCCGGCGCTCCAATCCATCGGCGTGACGCAAGGCTATTACTTCTTCAATGCCGCCCCTTACATTCTGACGCTGTTCCTGATGATCGGCTCGGCGGGTTCCAAGAAAGCCTTGCGCGATGCGCCGGGCGAATTGTCGTTGACGCGGTGACCGGCATGACGAACGAACGCCGCGCCATCGGTCTGGAAGCCGTCAAGATGCGCAAAGTCTTTGGCGGGCTCGTCGCGCTCGACGACGTCTCGCTGAAAGTGCCCGCCGGTACGTTCCATGCGCTGTTGGGAGAGAACGGCGCGGGCAAGTCCACGCTCGTCAAATGCATCATGGGCTTCTACAAACCCGATGGCGGCCAGGTTCTGGTCGACGGGCGGCAAAGCGCCATCGCCAATCCGCGCGAGGCGGCCGAAGCCGGGATCGGCATGGTCTATCAGCATTTCACGCTGGTGCCCTCGCTGACCGGGGCCGAGAACCTCGTCGTGTCGCGCCCGCGCGGGTCGCAGATCATCGATTGGAAAGCCGAGCACGCGGCGCTGGAGGAATTCCTCGCCCGCATGCCGTTCCGCGCGCCGCTCGACAAGCCCGTCCACATGCTGTCGGCGGGCGAGAAGCAGAAACTCGAAATCCTCAAGCAGCTTTTCCTCGACCAGCGCTTCATCATCCTCGACGAGCCGACGTCTGTACTGACGCCCGACGAGGCTGACGAAGTGCTCGGCTTGCTGCGCGGCATGACCCAGCGCGGCGAGGTCACCGTGCTGATGATCACGCATAAATTCCGCGAAGTGCAGGCTTTCGCCGACGACCTGACCGTGCTGCGTAAAGGCGCTTACGCGGGCGCGGGCAAAGTCAGCGAAACGCCGGTCGACGCGATGGCCAAGATGATGATCGGCGATACGCAAATCCGCGAACGCGCGGCGCGCGTGGCGCATCAAGATGCGCCCGTCACGCTCGATATCGCCGGCGTGTGCGCCGACGCCGATGACGGCCGCGTGGCGATCGACGGGATCAATCTCAAAATCCATGCGGGCGAGATCGTCGGCATCGCGGGCGTCTCGGGCAACGGGCAGAGCGCTTTGGTCGAAGTTCTGTCCGGCCAGCGCCCGATGCGCGAAGGCCAGTTGACGATCAAGGGCGCGGAATTCGCGCCCAGCCGCCAGTCGATGGCAAAGTACAAGGTCTTCGGTCTGCCCGAGGAGCCGTTGAAGAACGCCGCCGTGCCCAATATGACGGTGGCGGAGAATATCGCGTTCCGGACCTTCGATCAGCCGCCGATCGCCACGCTCGGCTGGTGGCTGTCGGCGGCGCCGATGCGCAAGCGCGCGCAGGAACTGATCGCGCGTTATCGCGTGAAAACGCCCTCGGCCGACGCGCCCATCGCGGCGCTGTCGGGCGGCAACGTGCAGCGTGCCGTGCTGGCGCGCGAGCTTTCGGGCGAGGTCGACGTGCTGATCGTCGCCAATCCGTGTTTCGGGCTGGATTTCGCCTCGGTCGAGGAAATCCGCGCCCAGATCATGGATCAGCGCAATCGCGGGGCGGCGGTGCTGCTCGTGTCCGAAGATCTCGACGAAATCCTGTCGCTATCCGATCGCGTCGCCGTGATGTCGGAAGGCAAGATCGCCTATGTCGAGGCGGTCGGCAAAACCGATCGCGCGACGATCGGCCATCACATGGCCGGGCATGGTCACTAAAATGGACGAGATCGAGATTCCCGCACTGCCCGATGCGTTTCCCTTCGTGCCGGGCAAGACCGCGCTGGTCGTGATCGACATGCAGCGCGATTTCATCGAGCCCGGCGGTTTCGGCGCGGCGCTCGGCAACGACGTTTCGCGGCTTCAACCCGCGATCGAGCCGGTCGCGAAACTGCTCGCGCTGTTCCGCGCCAAAGGCTGGCCGATCGTCCATACGCGCGAATCCCATTTGCCAGATCTTTCCGATTGTCCGCCCGCGAAGCGCAAGGGCAAGCCGGGCTTGCGCATCGGCGATATCGGCAAGATGGGGCGCATCTTGGTGCGCGGTCAGCCCGGCAACGCGATCGTCGAACGTTGCGCGCCGATGAAAGGCGAAATCGAAATCGACAAGCCGGGGAAGGGGGCCTTCTACGCGACGGCGCTCGGCACCATTCTCGACCGCAAGGGAATCACGCATCTCGTCTTCGCGGGCGTAACGACGGAGGTTTGCGTCCAGACCTCGATGCGCGAAGCCAACGATCGCGGCTATGTGTGCTTGGTCGTCGAGGAAGCGACCGAAAGTTATTTCCCCGAATATAAATCGGCCGCTTTGTCGATGATTCGGGCGCAGGGCGGTATCGTCGGACGCACGGCGAAGCTCGCCGATCTGGAAACGGCGTTGGTCTAGACGCTTTCGCGTCCGTCTGCGCATAGTGGACGCAGCCCTTCTCCCCGGATCGAGTTTTCCATGAACCCCGCGCGCCGCGAATTGGGCTTCGAGGATATGAATCCGGGCGTGCCGCTCGATCCGGATATCGCGGAAATTTACGACTATTGGCACGGGCTGGCGCCCGACCGGCTACTGCCCGGCCGCCAGCATGTCGATCCCGCGGACATTCCCACGCGGTTGCTGCCGTCGCTTTGGCTGCTCGACGTTCAACGCGATCCGTTCCGCTTGCGCTATCGCTTGGTGGGCACGGCGATCGTCGAGGCGATGCGCGCCGATCCGACCGGCAAGTGGCTCGACGAAGCGCATCCGCACGTCAAGTCGCGCGCCGAGTTCTTCGAGCGTTACGAGCGTGTGGTACGTACCGGCATTCCCAGCCGGCGGCGCGGCATCGCGCAGCTTTGGATCCATGCCGATTACCGCGAGATCGAGAATTTGATTCTGCCGCTGGCGAGCGACGGCACGAATGTCGACATCATCCTGGTGTCGACCAAGCTGTTCCGATACGCGCCGGAGCGCCGCGCTTAGGCCGGTTAGTGACCGCCGCCGCCCGCCGCGCGTTTGGGGCGCTGCATCAACGGCGTCAACGCCACCAGCAGCATGAACAGGAAGGTGAGGGCGATGAACACGTCGCCCATCGCCATCACGAAGGCTTGCTGGTGCACGAGCCCCGCCATTTTTTTGATGGCGCCCAATTCGGCGTCGCTGCCCAGGCGCGATAGGGCGCCCGTCATCAGCGTCAGCGTTTCCAGCGCCGATTGACTCGACCACGTCACCTGTTCGTGCAGGCGCTGGAGATGCAAATCCGTGCGGTCGTTCAGCAGCGTGTTGATCAGCGCCAAGCCGACCGCGCCGCCGAGATTGCGCGTGAGGTTGTAGAGCCCCGACGCGCCCTTCAATCGCTCGGGCGGCAGCGAGCCCAGCGCCAGATTGTTGATCGGCACCATGCAGGTCATGATGCCGATGCCGCGCAGCATCTGCGGCACGAGCAACTCCCAGAAATCCCAATCGATCGTGATGGCGGAGGCTTGCCACGTGCCGGCCGAGAACATGACGAATCCCGCCGCGATCAGCACGCGCGGATCGGCCTTGGCGGCCAGGCGGCCGATGACCGGCGCGGTGAGGAACATGCAAAGCCCCGTCACGAACATCGCCTCGCCGATCTGCAACGGCGAGAAGCCGCGCACGCGCGCGAGATAGACGGGATAGAGATAGGTGAGGCCGTAAAGCCCGATACCCATGACGAAGGAGCAGATCGACGCGGCCGTGAAGGTGCGGTTGGCGAAAGCGGTCAAATCCACGATCGGCCGCTTGACGGTCAGGTTCCGCCAGAAGAACACCATGCTTCCCAGCGTCGCGGCCAAGGCGGCGGTGACGATCAGATCGCTGCCGAACCAATCCTTCGCCGGGCCTTCCTCGAGCACGTATTCGAGCGAGCCGAGGAACACGGCCATCGCGCCCAGGCCCAGCCAGTCGAACCCTTCGAGCAGCGACAGATCGGGGCGGTCGAAATCGACCAGCACCCAAACCGAGAGGGTGACGACGATGCCCGGCACGATGTTCACCAGGAACAGCCAGTGCCAGGAGAACAGATCGGTGAGATAGCCGCCCACCGTCGGGCCGATCGTCGGCGCGAGCGTGGCGACGAGGCCGACCACGGGCGCGATCATCGATTGTTTGCTGCGCGGGAAGATCGTGTAGGCGGCGGCGAAGACGGTCGGGATCATGCCGCCGCCGATGAAGCCTTGCAGCGCGCGCCACACGATCATTTCCCCGATCGAAGTGGATTGCGCACACATGAAGCTCATCAGCGTGAATCCGCCCGCCGATAGCGTGAAGACGATGCGGGTGGAGAAGGCGCGGCTCAAAAACCCCGACAGCGGAATCATGATGACTTCCGCGATCAGATAGCTCGTCTGAACCCAGGAAACTTCCTCGGCGCTGGCCGACAGCCCCGCCTGGATCTCGGCGAGCGACGCCGAAACGATCTGGATATCCAGGATCGCCATGAACATCCCGAACACCATCGCGATGAACGCGACCAGGCGTTTGGGATCGATGCGATCCGCGTCGGCGGTTTGGGCGGCCATGGCCGGACTCACTTCGCCCCGTTCAATTCGAATCGTCGGCTCCGGCGGCGGTCACGTCCTTCGTGCGCACGTCGACGACCACCGACATGCCCGGGCGCAAACGGCCTTCGCGCGCGATCGCCTCGGGCAGGGCGATACGCACCGGCAAACGCTGCACGATCTTGGTGAAGTTGCCGGTCGCGTTTTCGGGCGGCAGCAGCGAGAACTCGGCGCCCGTGGCGGGGGCGACACTCGCCAGATGGCCATGGATGATGCGGCCAGGATAGGCGTCGACATGCAGTTCGACATCCTGGCCCGGGCGCAAATTCGCGAGCTGCGTTTCCTTGAAATTGGCTTGGACGTAGACGCCGTCGAGCGGGACGAGCGCCATCAGCCGCGTGCCCGGCTGCACGTATTGGCCCGGCTGGGCGGCGCGGTTGCCGACCGTGCCGTCGAAGGGGGCGCGGATCACGGTGAATTCGAGATCGCGTTCGGCGCGCTGCAAGGCGGTATCGAGTTCGCGGCGTTGGCTTTCGGCTTCGGTCTGCTGAGCGCGCAGAACGTCCATCGCCGCGTTGGCCGCTTCGACGCCCGCGCGCGCGCCCGCCACGCCGGCCACGCCGCGATCGCGATCGGCGCGGGCTTGATCGAACGTCGCGATCGACGCGTTGCCGGTGCGCGCGAGCGAGTCCGCGCGATTGAAGGCGAGATTGGCGCGCGCCAGTTCGGCTTGCGCCGAGGCAAGCTGGGCGACGGCCTGTTCGATCGACGCACGTTGCGCCGACGTCTGGCGGGCGAGGCGGGCGATGGTGGCGTCTTGCGTCGCCACGCGCAGGCGGGCGGCATCGACCGCGAGCTTGTAGTCGCCGTCGTCGAGGCGCAGCAGCACGTCGCCGGCTTTGACCTTGGTGTTGTCGGCGACGGCGACGGAAGCGACGAGGCCCGAGACCTTCGCCGCGACGATCGATTGATACGCTTTTACATAAGCGTCGTCGGTCGAGACGACGAAGCGCCCGTCGGTGTACCAGCCATAGCCTTTCCAGCCGCCGAAACCGAGGGCGACGGCCAGCACGGCGAGCAGAACGAGACGCTTGCGATTGGGGGCGGCGGCTGTGGGGGAAACTTCGCCATCGGGCCGCAACTTGGCCGCTTCGTTATCCATCTTCATTTGAACCGGAGGGGTGAGAAAAAGGGTGCGCCTTGACAGGGGCGAGGGCCTCATTCAAATTGAACCGAACGGTTCGGTCAATAACTTTCCACGGCATAGGTCCGTTGATGTCCACGCAGGTCGCCCAAATTGCCGAGGTTTCGGACACCGCCAAACGGCGTCAAATCATTGAAGGTGCTCGACAAATCTTCATGCGCGACGGCTTTGACGGCGCCAGCATGAACGACATCACCAAGGCGGCCGGCGTGTCGAAGGGCACGGTCTACGCCTATTTCCCGTCGAAAGAAGCG
This sequence comes from Alphaproteobacteria bacterium, assembly GCA_017308135.1. Lineage (NCBI taxonomy): Bacteria > Pseudomonadati > Pseudomonadota > Alphaproteobacteria > Alphaproteobacteria bacterium. The sequence continues at coordinate 744,500 of JAFKFM010000008.1, read as the reverse complement.
CTGTTCGAAGCGCTGATCCGCGAGGATCGGCGTATCCAGGCCGAGCAGATTTGCCGGTTCTCCGCGGACGACGAAAACGTCGCGGACGTGCTGCGCGAGATCGCGCGCAATATCGTCGATGCGGTGACGCGGCCCGGACATATGGCGCATTTGCGCACGGTCATCGCCGCATCGGCGAAATTCCCGAGCATCGGTCACGCCTTCTACGAGGCGGGGCCGATGTACGGGGCGGGGCGGCTCGCGGCCTATCTCGATCGCCAGGTCTCGGCCGGTCGCTTGTCGATCGGCGACACGCAGCGCGCGGCGTTCCAGTTCATCGATCTGTGCCTCACGCGGCCATTGAAGCAGATGCTGTTCTGCGTGATCGAAACGCCCGATCCCGCCGAGATGGCGAAGGCGATCGATTCCGCGATCGCCATGTTCATGGCCGCCTACGGGCCGAAGAAGGGTTAGCGCCCCGCACCCGTTTGCATGCGGGCACTCCACGGGAACAGCAAGCGTTCGGCCAGCACCACAAGCTGGAACAGGATCATCGCCAGCAGCGACAACACGACGATGGCGCCATAGCCGACGGGCGTGTTGAAGAAGGCGAGCGACGAGGTCATCAGGAAGCCGAGGCCGCGATCGGCGGCGACGAACTCGCCCACGACCGCGCCGATGACCGACAGCGTGATCGCCATTTTCAATCCGGAGAACACGAACGGGATCGCGTAGGGCAGGCGGATGCGCAGGAATTCCTTCCAGCGATTGGTCTGCAGCGAACGGCCGAGCTCGATCAATTCCTTCGGCGTGGCGCCGAAGCCGGTGGCGCTGCTGATGACCAGCGGGAAGAACGCGACCATGAACGTGATGACGATCTTCGGTAGCACGTTGGTGCCCAGCAGCAGCACCAGGATGGGGGCCAGCGCCACTTTCGGGATCGATTGCGACAGGATCAGCAGCGGATAGATCGCCGCGCGCCCGAAAGCGGAGAGCGTAAGATAGGCCGCAAGCGGCAGCGACACGACGATCGACAGCGCGAAACCGGCCAGGATCGTGCCGAGCGTGGCCGCCGCATGCATGGCGACCGTGTCGCGGATTTCCCAAAGGGCGACGACGATGCGCTGGGGCGAGGGCAGGATATAGACGGGGATCGCGAAGATTTCGACCGCCAGCGCCCAGGCGAGGAACAACGCCGCGACGACCGCCGCCGGCAGCAACGCCGATGCGTTAAGCGGCTTGCGTCGCGCTGGGGGGCGCATGACGGGACCCGCGATAGACGTGGGCGCGGATGCGCTTGGTTGCGGCCTGGAACTCATCGCGGGACTCCATGTCGAAATTGCGCGGCCGGGGCAGGTCGATGCGCACATCGTCGACGATGCGGCCGGGACGGGCGCCCATCACGATCACGCGATCGGCGAGCATCACCGCCTCGGGCACCGAATGGGTGATGAACACGATCGCCTTGGGCTTGGCGGCCCACAGATCCAAAAGCAGCGCGCCCATCTCGTCGCGCGTCAGCGCGTCCAGCGCCGCGAAGGGCTCGTCCATCAGCAGCACGGCGGGATCGCGGACCAAGCCGCGGCAGATCGCCACGCGCTGTTGCATGCCGCCGGAAAGCTCGTCCGGCATCCGATTTTCGAAACCCGAAAGCCCGGCGAGTGCGAGCAACTCGCGCGCGCGTTTCTCGCCTTGCGGCCCGTACTCGTTCAGCATGCGCAGCGGGAACAGCACGTTGTCGAGCACGTTGGCCCAGGGCAGCAATGTGGGCGCCTGGAAAACCAAGCCGACATCGGCGGTCGGCTTCGTCACTTTTTCGCCCTTGATGCGGATGCTGCCCGCACTGGGCGCGACCAGCCCCGCGATCAGCCGCAGCAGCGTCGATTTCCCGCAGCCCGACGGGCCGACCACGGCGACGAACTCCGTAGCACCGATATCCAGCGAAACGCCCGAAAGGGCCGGGATCGGCCCTTCCGGGGTTTCGAACTGGTGCGAGACGAAGTCGAGTTCGATCACGAGCGGCCCGGCAGGAAGCGCGCGTCGATGAAGGTCGAGACGTCGGGCGTCTGCGTCAGCTTCTGCGCTTCCTTGACGGCTTCCCAAGTGCGCTTCAGCTGGTCCATATCGAAGCCGCCCAGGCCGACCTTCTGGCTCGTCTCGTTGAAGACGAAATCCATATAGGCCATGTGGTTCAGCTTGACGTTCTCTTCCTTCAATTCGGGATAGGCCTTCGACAGGATCTTCGCCGTCTCGTCCGGGTTGGCGCGCGACCATTGCCAGGATTTGACGACGGCGCCGAGATAGCGCTTGAGCATATCGCCTTTGGTCGCGGCGGTCTGTTCGGTGACGAACTGGCATTCGCCGTAGACCTGCACGCCGTTCTTGGCCATCGGCATGGCGTGCAGCGGCTTGCCCTGCGCGGTCGTTTCGGCGTTGCGCAACGGGAACACGGTGCTGAAGCCCGGCATCGCGTCGACCTGGCCCGCGAGCAGCGTGGGCAGCAAAGCGCTCGCCTCCATATTCACGAAGGTGACGGAGGCGGGATCGATATTGTTCGCCTTGGCGAGCAGCGGGAAATAGACCATCAGCGAGTTGCCGGGCGTGATGCCCACGCGCTTGCCCGCGAGATCCTTCACCGTTTTGATCGGCGAGGATTCGAGCGTCCAGAAGCCTTGCGGCGAATAGGAATACTCGGCGCTGATGCATTTGACCGGCAGGCTTTCACGCACCCGGCCCAGCGCGACGACGCCCAGATCGGCGGTGCCGATTGTCGCCGCGCCGGTGACGATCTTCTTGACCGTGTCGCCCGAGCCGAAGCCGCGCTGCATTTTGAGATCGATGCCGGCTTCCTTGAAGAAGCCTTTCTCGATCCCGGCGGCCATATAGGCGTTCTCGCCCTGGATCAGCCAATTGGCCTGGAACAGGACGGTATCTTGCGCGAGTGCCGGGGCCGAAACGGCCAGACAGGCGAGAGCGGCGGCGGTGACGAATTTTTTCATCGGGGGCATCCCTGTGGGTGGATCAGAAGGGCAGGTCGCCTTTGACCATCATGCGATGGATATGGCGCTTGTATTTTTGGTCGTCGAACAGCGTGCCGGTGTGCAGCGTGCAGCGATTGTCCCAAAGGACCAGATCGCCTTCGCGCCATTTATGGGCGAGCTGGAAGCGGGGGCCGGTCGCGTACTCGACCAAGCGATCGACCAGCGCCTTGCCTTCGGCGCGGTCCATGCCGTCGATGCCCCACACCGTGCCCGTGCCGATGAACAGCGATTTGCGCTTGGTCACCGGATGGGTGCGGATCAACGGGTGCTTCACGTCGGGCGTCAGCGCCTTTTGCGCCTCGGTCAACGGGGCGCGATCGGCGCGCGTCGCCATCCAGCTTTGATAGGAATGATGGATGCGCAAACCGTCGAGGGCGCTTTTCTCGTCTTCGGGCAACGCCTCGTAGGCCGACGTCATGTCGGCGAACAGCGTGTCGGCGCCTTCCGGCGGGCAGATCAGGCCGTAAAGCGCCGTCATCATCACCGGCTTTTCCTTATAGGAAAGGTCGGTGTGCCAGCCGATGCCCTCATTGTGCGCGCCGATCTGGCGGCCGTTCTCCTCGATATTGGCGAGGACATAGATCTCGGGAATACCGGGCAGGGTGTATTGCAGCAACGTATGCGTTTCGAGCGGGCCGAAACGCTTGATCGTGTCGCGAAGCTCCGGCGGGGTCATACGCTGGTCGCGCAGGCAGACGACCGAGTAGCGGTTGAACGCCGCTTCGACGGCGGCGAAGGTCGCCGCGTCGGCGTCCTTCAGCTGTATGCCGGTGATTTCGGCCCCGAACCCGTTGGCGTTCGGGGCGATTTTCAGCTGTTCGGCCCCGGCGGGGGCCAGAATGGCGGCGGCTTGCATCGCGGTCTCGATCCTTCCGGTGGTCGCCTCGGCACCGGTCGGAGAGGCAAACCCCGTGCCGGTCGGCACCCCGAAACGGTGGCCGAGCCGACCATCACCCGAAAAGCATCGATTTAGGGACGCATTGTTGCCTTTAAGGCACCATGGCCCGATTGGGGCCGGTAGAGGCGGTCGAGCTCGGCCTGAAGCGCGCGGACCAGAAGATCGGCAAGTCCCTCCAGGGGCGCTTTTGTCCGTTGGGCCAGAATCAGCGATTGGGGCCGTGCCGCCAGTTCCTGGACGGGAATGAACACGAGCTTGCGCTGGCGCAGCTCCTCCGCCACGTCGACCTCGTTGAGGAAGGTGAGGTGCGGCGCCTCCCGCGCCAGCTTCTTCAGAAGATCGGTCGAATTGCTTTCCAGGACCGGCAGGATCTCGGGCTGCGGCGGGATCACCTCGTCCAGAATCATCCGGATCGTCACGCTGGGATCGGGCAGGACCAGCGGATAGTCGAGGCAGTCGGCCAAGCGCAGCTTGGTCTCGCGCGCCAGCGGATGATCGGGGGCGACGACCGCGCCGAGCGGGCAGCCGACATCGGCGAGCACGCGCAAGCGCGGATGGCGCGGCAGGTTATAGGCAAGCACCAGATCGAGATCGCCGCTGAGCACCGCCGCGATCAGCGCGTCGAGCGACGCGTTGCGCACCGTCACGCGGATGAAGGGATGCTTGGCGCGAAAATCGGCGATCACCGTCGACAGCAAGCCGCTGGCGAGACCGCTGACCGTGCCGATCGCGACCTTGCCGTGGCGCAGCCCCTTCAGGCCTTCGATGCGCCGGCGCAACCGGTCATGATCCTTCAAAGTCTGGCGGACATGGGCGATCAGCATTTCGCCCGCCGCCGTCAAACGCAGGCCGCGGGGCAGGCGCTCGAACAGCGGCGCGCCGAGTTCCGCCTCCAGCGCCAGAAGCTGACGGTTGATCGCCGACGACGCGACGTTCAAGCGCGCCGAGGCTTTGCGGATCGAGCCCGAGCGGACGATCTCGTCCAGGTAACGCAACATGCGTCCGTGCAGCACGGCCGAATCTCCTTGGCTGCGACGAGCCTACGATAAGCGCACGCGGCGTTGGTGGAGAATTCGCGGGGGCTTGGTTAACGCCGCGTTGTGGTTAATGCGCATTGAGGTTAACGGCGTTTCAACCAAACATTATCGAAGTCGCGCGACGTTTTTTCTTCGCCGTGCGTATGAGCGCGCGTTACATATCGATACGCGGCCGATTCGTTTTCACGGCTACAATTTCTTCGCGTCTCCGGGGTTTTCCGGAAAATCGTTATCCACGTAAAGATTGTATTGATAGGTAAAAAATTCCTCTAAACCGAGTCTTGCCGGGTCGTTTCTTCCGCCGCCGAAATCCGGAGCGAGAATCTTCCAAACGAATCAAGGCGACATAACTGGCAAGCGGCTTGCAGTTCATTTCGACATAAAGATTTTCGTTTTTCGACGGCACGTTTTCTTCCGGAGTGATTTCCGATGTCGCTTTCCGCGGCACTCTATTCGTCGCTGAGCTCGCTGCTGACCTTGCAGCAACAATCGCGCATCGCTTCGGCAAATGTTGCGAACGCGCAGACGGCCGGATACACGCAGAAACGGGTGAACCTGACCACGCCGGTCGTGCAGGGTTTGCCGAGCGGTGTCGCGATCGCGTCGATCACCCGCACGACCAACACGACGTTGCAGAACGAATTGCTGAACCGTACGGCGGAATCGGCCGGGGCGGCGGTGCGCCAGGAATATCTGCAGCGCATCGGCTCGTTCCTGAACGTCGAAAGCGGCACGCCGCGTTTGACCTCGACCTATCAGGCGTTTCAGCAAGCGTGGAAGGATTACGAGGCGAATCCCGAAAACGCGACGCTGGCGCGTGCGGTGGTCACGCAAGGCACGCTGCTGGCGGGGGAGATCAACAATCTCGCCGGGCAGCCGCAGCAGATCGACGCGATGATCCAGACGGACATCACGCAGAGTGTGACGCAACTCAACCAGTTGGTTCAACAGGCCTATACGCTCAACGCCCAGATCGTGAACCAGTCCTCGACCGGACAGCCGATCGGCGATCTGCAGGACCAGATGGATCAGGTCGTGGCGCAGATGTCCAAGATCACCAAGGTGCAGATCTTGGGCACGGGCACGAATTCGCTGCAGATCGTCACGGCCGGCGGGCAGACCTTGGTGTCGGGCGCCGTGCCGCCGAGCTTCAGCTACGATCCGAACTCCAACCAGATCCAAATGTCGGTCAACGGCGCCACGCAAAGCGTGCCGGCGTCGTCGTTCCCCGGCGGCCAGCTTGAATCGCTGATGCGCCTGCGCGCCGGGTTCGAAGCGCAGGCGTCCACGTCGAGCTATTCGCAAGGCGTGATGGCGTCGAGCGAGCCGGGCGACGGCGCCTTGCGCAAATTCCAGAACCAGCTCGACGCGATCGCCAACCAGGTCGCCTATGCGGTCAACACCGCCTACAACAAAAGCGCTTCCTACGGCAGCGAACTGGCGGCGAATTTCTTCACTTACTCCAACTTGCCGTATCCCGTATCGAACACGACCGCCACAACCGTCGCGACCGGCGGGGCGACGGCTTCGACCGCCGCCGGCGGCCTCACCGATACGGGTGCCGCGTTCGGCAATTATTCGCCCACGCCGACGGCTTACTACCGCGTGACGATCACCGACGGGCTCGGCAAGGGATCGTCCGCGATCATCACCGCCAGCACGGGCACCTCGATCACCGCCCCGGGCTTGGCCGCAACCGATGGCACCAGCAAATACGTCATCCAAGAGGTGACAGGCCCGCTGATGTCGAACGCCACGACCGCGGCGACGACGACGAGCCTGACCGACACGACCAATTCCTGGACGCCGAACCAATTCGCGCCCACCGCGACGGGTGTGGGCTACCAAGTGCGCATCGTTTCCGGGCCGGGGGCGGGACAGGTCGCCGCGATCACCGGCAACACGGGCGACACGTTGAACCTCAATTCGCCCTTCACCTCGGCACCGGGGGCGGGCAGCGTCTACGTGATCGAGCCCGCTTACGGCAATAATCCGTCGGCCGCGTCGATGTTGCAGGTCAATCCGGCCCTCGCCAATGGCGGCATGACGGCGAAGGCGGGTGCCGCCGGCGACATGTCCGACGCGCTCAACAACGCGACCGCAACGACGTTCGACAGCATTCCGATGCCGACGGGGGCGGGTGCGCTCAACAACACCGGCATCGTGCAAGGCGCGCTCACGATCGCCAACACGATCGGCTCGGCCGTTTCCTACACGGCCTGGAGCATCGCCGACGCGCAGAACACCGCGACCTATGCCGACACGCTGCAATCGCAGACGAACCAAACCTATCTCAATACGGTCGGCGTCTCGGTCGATCAGGAAATGGCGCATCTCGTGACGCTGCAAAACGCGTATCAGGCGTCGGCCATGGTCATGCAGACCGTGCGCACGATGATGGACACGCTGATCAATCTCGGAAGGAACTGACCATGGCAGCCGGCATCACCAGCCTCGCGCAGCTTCTGGGCATCCAGCGCAATATTTCGACGCAAACGACCGAGCTCAATGCGTTGCAGAAGGAACTCTCCACCGGGCGCAAGCGCGACGGCTTGATCGGCGTGGCGGCGGGCGCATTTCAGCAATCGGGCCTCGCATCCGACACGCTGCGCTATCAGCAATATCGCCAGACGACGGTCCAGGCGACGATCTACACCCGCGCGATCGACGCGACGCAGTATCGCACCGATCTTTACGCGCAATCGCTGACGTCGCTGCAAGACATCGCCAGCGACATGAATTCGGAACTGTTGAAGACCCAGTCGACCACGCCCGCGACATACTCGGTTCAAATGGCGCTGGTGGATGGCGCGCTCAACCGTATCCAGTCGATCCTGAACACGACCGATGGGCAGCGTTATATTTTCGGCGGCACGGCTTATTCGACCGCACCGATGAAAAACCTGACCGGGCTCGATACGGCCGCCTTGGCGGCGGGTGTCAACGATTTCGGCGCGAGCACGAATTCGCCGCCGCGCAACGCGACCTATGCGAACGCCGTGCAGTCGATGCCGTTCACCGCGCCGGTGAACGCCGCGCAGTTCGCGGGCGACGGCAATACGAACGTGCCCGGCTATATCGATGCGAGCCTCGATACCGCCGCGCCCTCGACCGCGAACGGGCAGTGGATCTACTCGCAGACCAGCGTATCGGTCGCCGACGGCATGAATGTCGATTTCGGCATCAGCGCGGCCAATGGCGCGTTCCAGAATCTGGTCAACGGGCTGCGGAACTACAAGATGGCGTTGCGCTGGGCGCAGAACACGCCCGATACCTATTTGCAGAACGATCCCACGGGCAATGCGCAGCAATATCTGGCGCAAGCCCAAGCGCAGATCCAGCAGGCGATGAAGGACATCGCCAATCTGTCCGGCACCAACGGCGCCAACCAGGCGATGCTGAAGGATATGCGCGCGATCCAGGAGGATACGGCGACCGCCGGCACGATTTCGGCCGACAAGATCGTCGCCGTCGATATCGGCGAGGTCGGCACCAAGATCGCCGGCGTTCAGGCCTCGCTCGAAGCCACCTACATCACCACCCGCGATATTTTGAACCTCAGCCTCGCGAAATATTTGTCCTGACGATAAGGAGTCCAAGCATATGGCAACCGTCGCAATGAATTCCGCGATCAGCGGTCTGAACGCGTTCCAGACCGCGATCAACTATATTTCCGACAATGTCGCGAACTCTGCGACGATCGGCTTCAAGCGCATCGACGCGAATTTCTCGTCCTACGTTTCCGCTTCGTCGTCGCGCTTTTTCAATCCGGGCGGCGCCACCGCGACGCCGAAATTCGTCAACTCGCTCAGCGGGCCGATCATCCAGGATGCGTCGCCGACCTCGATCGCGGTCACCGGCTCGGGCTGGCTGCCGGTGCAGGATGGGTTCACGACGGCGTCCGGCCTGTCGACCAACGACGTGCGGCAATACACCCGGCGCGGCGATTTCACGCTCGACCAGAACAATTACTTCGTGAACGGGGCGGGGAAGTATCTCTACGCGCGCTCCGTGCCGCGCCCGACGACGGCGACCCCCAACCCTCAGCCCGATCAAGGGCCGTTGGTGCCGGTGCAGATCAACAAGGATCAGATGCCCGCTTTGGCATCGACCTTGGCGAATTACGCCGCGAACATTCCTTCGAACGCCGCGGCGGGGACCGTCTATAACGGCGGCACGATCACCATCACCGACGCCAACGGCAATGCGCAGCCCGTCACCATCACCTGGTATAATCGTTCGGCGTTGGACGGGACGGGCACGCTGCCCGGCGTGACGGCCGGAACGTCCACCGGCACCAACGCGATCGGCGCGTCGGCGGCCGGCGACGTGCCGCAATGGCGCGCGGTGCTGAGCGTGCCGACGAGTTCCGGCAACGGCACGGAATCGATCGCGCTCGACTTTTCCTTCGGCACGACGACGACCACGGCGGGCCAGCTGACCGGCATCACCGTGGCCGGCACCACGTCGCCGGCGGGCGAGTTCGGCGCGGCGGTGACCGCCGGGACGGGGCAGGTGGTGTTGAGCTACAGCGCGCCGGGCTTGGCGGCGGCCCCCGCGCAGACCATCAACGCCGAGTTCGGCGCGCCGAATTCGGTTTCCGGTCAGCCGTCGCAGTTGAACGTCGCGGGCGGCGGCACGTCGCAATATGGCGGCACGTCGATCTCGCTGTCGGCCGCCAACGCCAACGGCTATTCCGCCGGCACCTATACCGGTGTGGGCATCGACAACGCCGGAAACATCTATTCGACCTATTCGAACGGCCAGCGCTTGGTCCAGTACCAGATCGCGCTCGCCACGTTCAACGATCCGGGCGGTCTCGTCCGCCAGAACGGCGAGGCCTTCCTCGACTCGCCCGAAGCCGGCTTCGTCGGCTATCAGGCGCCGGGGACCGGGTCGGCCGGCGGCATCAGTGCGAACTCGCTGGAGAACTCCAACGTCGATATCGGCGCCGAGTTCACCAAGATGATCGTCGCGCAACGCTCCTATTCGGCGAACGCCCGCATGATTACGACGGCGGACGAGATGCTCCAGGAAGTGGTCAACCTGAAGCGTTAGTAGCCGGATATCGACCGTTTCGGCTCCAACTTGGGCCGCCGGTTCGCCGGCGGCCTCTTTTCTTTTAAGGGGGCTGTAAATCGGCGGGTCGATGCCCCACATTGGATGAAATTCTTCGTCCGGGGACCGACAGTATGACCAGCAAACTCTTCTCGCCGCTCAAACTCGGCGGGCTCGAACTCGCCAACCGCATCGTCATCGCGCCGATGTGCCAGTACAGCGCCGTCGACGGTAGCGCCTCCGATTGGCACACCGTGCATTTCTCGAACATGCTGCAATCGGGGGCGGGCGTGTTCATCCTCGAAGCGACGGGCGTCGAGGCGGCGGGTCGCATCTCGCATGGCTGTCTCGGCCTCTATTCCGACGCGAACGAAGAAGCCTTGGCGCGCGTGCTGAAGATCGTGCGCCCCTATTCGAAAATGCCGATCGGCATTCAATTGGGCCATGCCGGGCGCAAGGCCTCGACGCAAATTCCGTGGCTGGGCGGCGGCGGATTGAAGGCGGGGCAGAACCCGTGGCCGACGGTCGCGCCCTCCGCCGTCGCGTTCGACGAGAACCACGACACGCCAAGTGCGATGGGCAAGGCGGAGATGGCGCGCGTCAAGAAGGCCTTCGCCGACGCCGCTAAGCGCGCGTTGCGCCTCGGTCTTGATCTGGTCGAGCTGCACGGCGCGCATGGCTATTTGCTGTGTCAGTTCCTGTCGCCGATCGCCAACAAGCGTACCGACGAATACGGCGGATCGGCCGCCAATCGCGCGCGTTTTCCGCTGGAAGTGTTCGACGCCGTGCGCGCCGTGTGGCCGAAGGAAAAGGCGCTGGGCGTGCGCCTCAACGGCACCGATTGGCGCGAGGACGGGATCACGGTCGACGAAGCCGCCGATTTCGCCGCCGAGCTCGCCAAGCGCGGCAGCGATTTCGTGCATGTCACGTCGGGCGGCAACGGGGCGGCGAGTATTCCGCTGGGGGCGGGCTATCAGGTGCCGTTGGCGGAGAAGGTGCGCGATCGTGCCAAGATCCCGACCATCGCGGTCGGTCTGATCACCGATCCCAAGCACGCCGAAAGCATTCTGACCGAAGGCAAGGCGGAGGCGATCGGTTTGGCGCGCGGCATTCTCAACGATCCGCGCTGGCCGTGGCATGCGGCCGTGGCATTGGGCGAAAACCCGCCGGGCGTGTCGCCGCAATATCTGCGTGGCGCGCCGCGACCGGCCGCTTAGGCGCCGAATTCGCGGATCTGGCCCACGACCAGCACATGCTGGCCTTGGCGGACGGGGGCGCGCCAGGCTTGCGCGATCACCACGCCGTCGACACCCGCCCGGATCGGTTCGGGCGGCAGATCGATGCGTTCGAAATCGTGCAGCAGGCCGATCGTCTCGCCCTTGCGGACTTGCGTGCCGCAATCGAATAGCGGTTCGTACAAGCCGCCGAACGGGGCGGGGACGAAGCATTCGCGGTCGACCATCTCGGCCCGGCGCTGCGTGCCGTCCGCGTGCGCGCCGATCTTTTCGATCTTGCCGTCGAGCTGGCCGTGATGGATCGCGGCGGCGAGCACGCCTTGGCGGGCGTAGCGCACGCCGGCGGGCTGTAGCGCTTCGCCCCAGCCGAGCTCGCAGCCGACGGTGATCTTGCCCATCGCCTCGGCCTCGCTGGTCAGCAGACCCGGCGTTTCGTTCTGATAGGTGATGACCAGCGGGGTCGCGAACCAGCGCGCCGTGTCCTCGATCGCCTTGCCTTGCACGGGGTCGGGGATCGGGTGGAAGCTGGCGCAGGGAATGAAACGCGCGATCTGGCCGCCGGCATGAAGATCGAGCACGACATGCACGCGCGGAAAGATCGTCTCGCGCACGAAACGCGCGATGCGATGGGTGATGCCGCGCCTTCCGGGCTCGATCCCGGCTCCAGGAATGAAGGCGCGATTGAGATTGACGCCGTCGTCTTGCGTCGAATCGCGCGTCCCGGCCATGAAAGCGGCGACGTTGAGCACGGGGACCAGCACGATCCGCCCGCGCACGCGGGCGACGTCGATCTCGCCCGTCAGTTTTTTGATCGCGACCGGGCCTTCATATTCGTTGCCATGATTGGAGCCGAACGCGACCAGACCTTGGCCGGGCTTGGCTTCCGGCCCGACGAATACGGTCAGCGGGATCAAATGATCGCCCCAGATCGAATCGTGGTCGAGCGCCACGTGATAGTCGCGCCGTCCGGGCGTATCGAAATCGATCTCGGCGGGGCGGACGATCTTGCGGGTCGCGGTCATCTTCTCGGTTCCTAGTTCACGCGGTGCGCGGCGATGAATTTCTCGTCGACCGTCACGCCGATATCGACGGCATCGGGGATGGCCAGGAAACCTTCGGCGTCGAGCTTGAACGGCGCCTGGGCGATGCCGCCGGTGAGCGCGCTCTGGCTGACGTTGAACTCGACCAGCGGCGCTTCCTTCAACGTCGACAGGAATTGCAGGCTGTGCCCGGTCAGCAGATGCGTCAACCAGGAATGCGTGACGAGCTGGATGCCCGCTTTTTCCGCCATGCGCGCGACGTCGAGCGCCACGGTCAAGCCGCCGCAGCGCGTGAGGTCCGGCTGGATCACGTCGACGGCTCCACAGCCGATGAAGCGCTCGAATTCCCAGCTCGTCGCGACCTGCTCGCCGGCGGCGAGTTTCACCGGGCTTTCCTTGCGCACGGCCGCATAGGTGTCGAAATGCTCGGGGTGGATGAAATCCTCGACCCAGTAGACGTTGTATTCGGCGAGCCAGTTGCACAAACGCAGCGCCTGATCGCGGGTGCGCGGGGCCCAGCGTTCGGGCTTCGCCCAGCCGACCGGATACCAGCCGGGATCGACCATCAACAGCCGATCGGGTCCCAACGTTTCGCGCGCGGCGGCGACCAGTTCGCGGTCGCGGCCTTCGTCTTCGCCGAACACGCCCCAGCCGAATTTCACGGCCGTGAAGCCTTTGTCCATATAGCCCTGCGCCGCGTCGCGCATCCCGGCGGGCGTGGCGCGGAACAAGGTGGAAGCATAGGCGCGGATGCGGTCGCGTTTGCGCCCGCCCAACAGCGCGGCCAACGGTTTTCCGGCGGCCTGCGCCTTGATCGACCACAGCGCGTTGTCGATCGCCGACATGCATTGGATCGCGATGCCGCGCCGCCCGTAATAGGCGCTGCCGATATATAGCTTGTTCCAGATGCGCGTCGTGTCGGTCGGGTCTTCGCCGATCAGCAGATCGCCCAGCGCCTTGAAGCCCAGGATCGACATGCCGGGACCGCCGATGATCGCCGCGGCGGCGGAAGCGAGGGTTTCGATATCGCCCCAGCCGACCAAGCCGCTATCGGTCGTGATCTTGACGATCAATTGCCAATCGCCGTTATCGACCGCTTCTTCGCCGCCTTGCGTGGCGACATAGGTTTGTTCGCCGCGCAGCAGGATCGGGTCGACGGCAACGATCTTCATTTCTTCTCTCCCAATTCGCCCGCGTAGTGGCAGGCGACGACATAGCCCGGCGATGTTTCGCGCGGACGCGGCGCTTCCGCCCGGCATTTGTCGGTCGCGAAGGCGCAGCGCGGATGGAAATGACAGCCCGTGGGCGGGTTCAATGCCGAGGGCACGTCGCCGCGCGGGATCGCTTGCGTGCGGCGCAAGCGCGGATGGGCGGCCGGCACCGACGCCAGCAGCATGCGCGTATAGGGATGCTGGGGCTTGGCGAACAGATCGGCGACCGCGCCGATCTCGACGATACGGCCGAGATACATGACCGCAACGCGCTGGCACAGATGCCGTACGACCGCGAGGTCATGCGCGATGAAAAGATAGGCGAGGCCGAGTTCCTTTTGCAGATCGCTCAGCAGATTGACGATCTGCGCTTGGACCGAAACGTCGAGCGCCGAGACGGGTTCGTCGCAGACGATCAGCTTCGGGCCCGGCGCCAGCGCGCGTGCGATCCCGATGCGTTGGCGCTGCCCGCCGGAAAATTCGTGCGGATAGCGCGAAATATGCGCGGCGGGCAGGCCGACAAGCTCCAGTAACGCGCGCGCCTTCTTCGTCCGCGCTTCACCGCGCAAATCGCCTTGCACGACGAGCGGTTCGGTCACGATCTCCTCGACCGTCATGCGCGGATCGAGCGAGGCTTGCGGATCCTGGAAGACGATCTGCATCGACCGGCGCAGCTGGCGCAGTTCGGCCTTGCCGAGCGCCAGAACGTTCCGGCCGTCGAATTCGACGTCGCCCGATGTCGGCTCGATCAAGCGCAGCGTCAAACGCCCGGTCGTCGATTTGCCGCAACCGCTTTCGCCGACCACGCCCAAGGCTTCGCCGGCGTGAAGATCGAACGACACGCCGTCGACCGCGCGCACGCGGCCGGTTTCGCGCGCGAACAAGGCGCCGCCCTTCACCGGAAAATGCTTGGTGAGGTCGCGGACGCGCAGAAGGGGCGTCGTTGTCATGCCGCTTGCCAATTCATCGTCGCGTCGGTACGTCGGCAGGCGGCGCGATGGCCGGCGGCGAGCGTGACGTCCGTCGGTCGCGCGGCCGAACACGCCGCCTCGGCGAAGTCGCAGCGCGGCGCGAAGCGGCAACCGGGCGGCGGGGCGGCCGGGTCCGGCAGCGCGCCGGGAATGGTGCGCAAGCGCACTTCCGTCTGGGCGAGGGTGGGAGTGGCGCCGAGCAAGCCTTGCGTATAGGGATGGCGGGGCGCATCGAACAAGGTTTCGATCGGCGCTTCCTCCGCCACGCGGCCCGAATACATCACGACCACGCGATCGGCGAATTCGGCGATCACGCCCATGTTATGGGTGATCAGCAGCATCGCCATGCCCGTCTCGCGCCGCAGATCGTTCAGCAGGTCGAGGAGCTGCGCCTGCACCGTAACGTCGAGCGCCGTGGTCGGCTCGTCGGCGATCAGCAGCTTGGGATCGCAGGCCAACGCGATGGCGATCATCACGCGCTGGCGCATGCCGCCCGACAACTGGTGCGGATAATCGTCGAGGCGGCGCGACGCCGAGGGAATGCCCACGCGGTCGAGCATCGCGACGGCGCGTTTGCGCGCGGCTTCGTTGCCGAGGCGCTCGTGCAAGCGCAAGCTTTCGGCGATCTGTTCGCCGATCGGGAAGACGGGGTTGAGGCTCGTCATCGGCTCCTGGAAGATCATGCCGATGCGCTTGCCCCGGATGCGGCGAAGTTCCTTCGCGGGCATTTGCAGAAGGTCGCGGCCTTCGAACATGGCGCTGCCCGACAAGACGCGCGCGGGCGGTGTCGGCAGCAGGCCCAAGATCGACAGCGCCGCGACACTTTTGCCCGAGCCGCTTTCGCCGATCAGGCCGACGGCTTCGCCCGCGCGCACGTCGAAGCCGACATCGTCGACGGCGATCGTGCTTCCGCTTTCGGTCGCGAAGGCCGTGGTCAAATTCCGTACGCTGAGCAACGCGTCGCTCACGGCTACTCCTGTTGGATCTTCATGCGCGGGTCGAGCACGTCGCGCAGACCGTCGCCCAGCAGATTGAGGCCGAGCACCGTGACCGCGATGGCGATTCCGGGCACGACCGTCAGCCACCATGCTTCGCGGATATAGGACCGGCCTTCGGAAATGAGGATGCCCCAGCTCGGCACGGTCGGCGGCGCGCCCAATCCCAGGAAGCTCAGCACCGCCTCGGACAGCACGGCATAGGCGAAGACGAAGCTGAGCTGAACGAGCAGGGGCGCCATGCAATTGGGCAGGATGTGGCGCGTGAGGATATGCCAATCGCCAGCACCCGCCGCGCGCGAGGCGTGGACATAGTCGAGTTCGCGCACGACCAGCACGCTCGCGCGCAAGATACGCGCGGTGCGCGGGATATAGACGACGGCCAGCGCGATGACCGCCGTGCTGGTCGACGGGCCCAGGATCGCGGCGATGCCGATGGCGAGCAGCACCGACGGGAAGGCCATCAGCGCGTCCGACAGGCGCATCAGCGGATTATCCAGCGCGCGGAAATAGCCGGCCAGCGCGCCCATCGCCACGCCGAATACGGCGTTGAGCATGACGACCCAGAAGCCAATCTCGATCGACAACCGGCCGCCGTAAAGGACGCGCGCGAACATGTCGCGGCCCAAATTGTCGGTGCCGAACCAGAATTCGGACGACGGTTCGCGGAAGCGCATCCGGATCTGCATCCGGTTGGGCTCGTACTGCGCGAGCAACGGCGCCAAAAAGATGGCGAGGAAGACGAGCGTGACCAGGAACGCGCCGGCCACGAAGGCGCGGTTGCGCAGCAGCTTGCGGCCCGTACGCCGCGCATTGGCGGGGAACAGCGTCAAGGCGAGATCAGCCATCGCGATCCACCTGCACGCGCGGATCGAAATAGGCGTAGAGCATATCGGCCAGCAGGTTGAGCAGCATCAGCGCCGCCGCGACGAACAACAATCCGCCTTGGATCATCGGATAGTCGCGGCGCAGGATCGCGTTGCCGAGCAAAGCGCCCATGCCGGGGATGGTGAAGATCGTCTCGATCACGATCGAGCCCGAGATCAGCACCGAGAAGATCAGGCCGACGACGGTGACGATCGGGATCATCGCGTTGGCGAGCGCGTGCTTCATCACCACGACCCATTCGGGCAGGCCCTTGGCGCGCGCCGTGCGCACGTAATCCTGGCGCAAGACTTCCAGCATCGCGGAGCGTGTGATGCGCGCGAGCAGACCGATCTGGAGCATCGCCAACGCCGCCGCCGGCATCGTGGCGGTGCGCAGGAATCCGACGATGCTGTCGGCGGGATCGACGAAGCCGCTGGTCGGCAGCCAGCCGAGATGGACGGAGAAGACGACGATCATCACAAGGCCGAGCCAGAAATTCGGCAGCGACACGCCGATCAACGCGAGCGTCGTCGCGGCTTGGTCGACCCATGTATTGTGCCGCAACGCCGCGATGATGCCGGTCGCAAGGCCGAAGATAAGTGTGAGCAGCATCGCGTAAGCCGAAAGCCACAACGTCGCGGGCAGGCGTTCGATGATGGCGCTGGTGACGGGCACGTTCAGCAGCAGCGAATTGCCCAGATCGCCATGCAGCAGATTCCAATAGAACGCGCCGAGCTGGACATGGAACGGCTGATCGAGCCCGAGATTGCGGCGGATCTGGTCGATCTCCGCCGCGGTCGCGTTGGTGCCGCCCATGACGACGGCCGGATCGCCGGGGACGAGCTTGATCATCCCGAACGCGATCAGGCTGACGATCGCCAGGATGGGGATCGTGTGCAGCAGACGTTTGATGGCGAAAGCGAGCATTTGCGAAGCGTAAGGGCGGGACCGGCCGATGGAAAGCCGGTCCCGCTTTTTCCGTTACGGACGGATCCAAACGTTCGAGAACCGCGTGTTGAAGTAGGGCACGTAGTTCTCGACATTCGCGCGCACGGCCTGGGTTTTGGGCGCCACGCCGAACGGGACCGCCATCACCTGATCGAGCGCGATGCGCTGCGCGCGCGCGAAGGCGGCTTGGCGCTGGGCGAGATCGGGTGCCGTGTTCACTTGGTTGAACGCGGCCATATAGGCCGGATCGACCTTGTTGTCCTTCGGCTTGTAGACCGGGTTCGGCTCGGCCATCTGACGCAAAGTCTGCGGCCCGCCGAGCGCGATCACCGTAATCCAGCCCGTGTAGAAGAAGTTCCAGCCTTGGGTTTCGCGCTGGCTCTTCTGCAACGCGGCCGGCCAGTCGAGCACTTCGAGCTCGGCGTTGATGCCGGCGGCCTTCAACTGTTCGGCCATCACGAGCGACGTGTTGTACATGACCGGGAATTGGCGATTGGTCAGCAGCACGACCTTTTCACCCTTATAACCCGCTTCCTGCAGCAACTGGCGCGCCTTGGCCGGGTTCTTCTGGTTCAGCAGTTCCTTGCCCGCATCGGTGAAGTACTGCATGCCCGGATATTGGAACCCGGTGTTCAGCTTGTACTGGCCTTCGGTCGCGGCCTCCATGATCTCGTCGAAATTCATCGCGGCGAGGATCGCTTGGCGCACCTTGGGATTGTCGGTCGGCGGCGCCGACCAGTTCGGATAGGTGACGTTCATCCAGAACGTCTCCAGACGTGCGAGCTTGATCGCGCGGTTGTCGGCCAGACGCTTCTGCGAGGCGGCGGGCACGTCTTCGACGCCGTGGATTTCGTTGACCTCCAGCGCGGCCGTACGCGCCGCCGGTTCGGTCATCATGCGCAGCGTCACGGTATCGACGCAGGCGCGCTTGCCGCCGCCGAAGCCCGACATCGTCGCGTGGCGCGTGTCGGGGCGATAATCGTCGAAGCGGCGCAGGCGCACATGGCTGTCGGCGCGGAACTCGTCGAGACGGAACGGGCCCGTGCCGACCGTCGGCAACTGACCGGCGGCGGCGCCGGCGTTTTCCGACGGGATGATGACGATCGGCACGGTGAACGACGACAGCGCTTCTAGGAACAGCGGCTGACGTTCCTTGAGCTTGATCACGAAGGTGTTCGCGTCCGGCGTCGTCCAGGATTCGACCGGATCGAGGATTGAGCGGTCGATGCCCAGGCGCTTGTAGCGGTCGTAGGACGCCGCGACGTCGGCCGAGCTCATCGTCTTGCCGTTATGGAACTTGATGCCCTGGCGCAAACGGAACGTATAGGTCAGGCCGTCGGCGCTGGTTTCCAGCGTTTCGGCCAGTTCCAGGATCGGGTTCATGCTCTCGTCGCGCGTGACGAGCGTCTCGAAGATGTTCATGGCGGCGTTGCGCGTCGCCGAGGAGTTCGAGGCGTGTTGATCGAGGCCGGGTACTTGGCTTTCCAGCGCGAAGATCAGATCGCCGCCGGTGCGCGGGCATTGGAAGCCTTGCGCTTGCGACGGCGTCGCGGCGAGGGCGACGGCGGTGAGCGCCGTCGCGGCCAGGATGGATTTACGGAGTTTCATTTTTGAGCTCCCTGTTTGGAGGTTGGTTTGCTGGTTCGTTTTGTCGGCGTGATGTCGGACGAAGCCGCCGGTGCGAATTCCACCGGCAGGATTTTTTTGCGCCAGGCGAAGCGCCCGGTTTTCAGGCGCTCGACCAAGGCGGTCGCGGCGTCCTCGCCCAAACGGAAGGCGGGCACGGACACCGTGGTCAGCGCGGGGCGGGCATAAAAATGGTTCTCGAAGCCGTTGAAGCCGGTCACGCGCACGCGGCCCGGCACGTCGATCCCGCGCGCGGCGAACAGCTGCAACGCGGCCAGCGCCATGCGGTCGTTGCCGCCGGCGACCGCGTCGGGCAGGCCCGCCGCGTCGATATGGCGGGCGAGGGTGGCTTGCGTCGCTTCGAAGCCTTCATCGGGGCAGCGGAGCACGACAAGCTCGATGCCCGCCTTTTTGCGCGCGAGCGCCCGGCGCAGCGCCGTCTCGCGCCGCGCCATCGCCGGCCATTCGACCCCGGGCACCAGCATGACGATGCGCTTGGGATCGGAAAGGGCGAGATGCTCGCCGATCGCTTCGGCCCCCGCTTCATCGTCGAGCAGGATCGAACAGCAATCCTCCGCATCCGCCGGGGCGACATCTTGAATGACGACGATCGGCTGACCCAGATCGGCCATACGCTCGACGATGCGTTTGCGTTCGCGCGCCGGGCCCGAAGTGATGACGCATAAGCCGTCGCTCTCGATGCTGCGCAGCATCGGCACGGAAGCGAGATCGTTGGCCGGGCTGCCATGCAGGATCAGGCTGTAATTATGCTTGCCCAAGCCTTCATTGAGGCCCGCGAGCATCGCCGCCGTGAACAGGTCAGAAAGATAATAGGGCGAGGGATCGACGATGACGACGCCCACCGCCATGCGCCGCGCCGCGCGCAACTGGCGTGCGGCCGCCAGCGGGCGATAGCCCAAGCGATCGCGCGCCGCCATCACCCGCCGTGCCGTGTCCGTCCCGACCTGATCCGAACGCCCGTTGAGGACATTGGAGACCGTCATCGTGGTCGTGCCGGCGGCTTGCGCGATATCGCGCAACGTCACGCGGCGGGGCGGGGCGGCGTCGGCCATCAATGCGATTCCCGGGGCGGCTCGCCGCCCGATTTGCCGACCAGGAAGTCGAGATCGACGCCGCGATCGGCTTGGAGCACGTGTTCGACGTAGAGCTTTTCCCAGCCGCGCGTGTAGGGCGACTTGAAGGGTGCGAGCGTTTCGCGGCGCTTGGCGAGTTCGGCGTCGGACACGTCGAGATGGAGTTTGCGGCCCTCGACATCGAGTTCGACCATGTCGCCGTCGCGCACGAGGGCGAGCGGCCCGCCCGCCGCCGCTTCGGGGGCGACATGCAGCACGACCGTACCGAAGGCCGTGCCGCTCATCCGCGCGTCGGAAATGCGCACGATGTCGCGCACACCATCGCGCAGCAGCTTGGCCGGGATCGGCATATTGCCGATCTCCGCCATGCCCGGATAGCCGCGCGGCCCGCAATTGCGCAGGACGAGAACGCTGTCTTTGGTGACGTTCAGCGCCGGATCGTCGATGCGCTTCTTCAGATCGTCGGGGCCGTTGAACACCACCGCCGGCCCGCGATGGCGCATCAATTCGGGCGACGCGGCCGAGGGCTTCAGCACCGCCCCATTGGGGGCGAGATTGCCGCGCAGCACGGCGATGCCGCCCGCGGGCTTGAACGGCTTGTCGAGCGTGAGGATCACGGCCGGATCGTCGATCCGCGCATTCGCGTAGCCGTCGCCGAATTTGCCGCCCGCGACCGACGGACGATCGGGATGTAGTAGATGCGCGATCTGGTTCAGCACGGCGGGCACGCCGCCCGCACGGTGGAAATCTTCCATCAAATGCTTGCCCGACGGCATCAGATCGACGAGGCAGGGCACGTCGCGCCCACAACGATCCCAATCGTCCAGGCCGAATTCGACGCCGATACGGCCGGCAAGCGCGATCAGATGCACGACCGCATTGGTCGAACCGCCCAATGCCGCGCAAAGGCGCACGGCGTCTTCGAAGGCTTCGCGCGTCAGCACCTTCGACAGGCGCAGATCTTCGCGCGCCATTTCGACCGCGCGGCGACCCGCTTCGAAGGCCAGAGCCTGACGGCGGGCATCGACCGCCGGAATGGCGCCATTGCCGGGAAGGGCGATGCCCAGTCCTTCGCACAGGCTCGCCATCGTGGAAGCCGTGCCCATCGACATGCAGGAGCCCGCACTGGGCGAACTTGCGGCCTCGGCCTGCATCAATTCGTCCATTGTCATCCGGCCCGCGCGCACTTCGGCGTCGAGCTTGATGAGGCTCGTGCCCGAGCCCAGCTTCTCGCCGCGCCAATGGCCGGTCAGCATCGGCCCGCCGGAGACCAGCAGCGTGGGCAGATCGACGCTGGCCGCGCCCATCAGCGTGGACGGCGTGGTCTTGTCGCAGCCCGCGAGTAGCACGACGCTGTCCATCGGCTGCGAGCGGATCGCCGCCTCGACATCCATCGCCGCGAGATTGCGATAGAGCATCGTGGTCGGGCGCATCAGCGGTTCGGACAAAGACGTGACCGGGAATTCCAGCGGGAACCCGCCGGCTTCGTAGACGCCACGCTTCACATGCTCGGCCAGCATGCGCAGATGGCCGTTGCAGGGCGTCAGCTCCGACCACGTGTTGCAAATGCCGACGACCGGCCGCCCGTCGAACATGCGCGCGGCATGTCCTTGGTTCTTCATGAAGCTGCGCGCGATGAAGCCGTATTTGTCCGCCGTGCCGAACCACGCGGCGCTACGCGACTTCCGGGCGGGTTTGTCGGCCATGCGGCGTCAGACCTTCAAGCCGCCATGCCACCAATGGGCCAGCGGGTTGGAGTGAATAATGCGGTCGATCGTGTCTTGGCTGACGCGCGGCAAGCGCGTGCCTTCGACCTGATCGTTGATCTTCTGCAAGCCCGCGATGGAATCGGCGACGGTCGTGAACGGAAAATCCGTGCCGAAATAGATCTTGTCGCGGGCGAGAATGTTGTACTCCTGCGCGCAGATCAGAATGTTGTAGTACTGCCACGGCCGGTAATAGAGCGCCGAAACCTCGCAATAGACGTTCGGGTTCTTGCGCGCGACGACGATGCATTCCTCGTACCAAGGGTGGCCCATATGGGCCATGATCATCTTGAGATCGGGATAGCGCGCGGCGATCGTATCGACGTCCAGCGGACGGCCTTGCGCGATCGGCGCGTTCTGGCCGTAGGTCGTGCCCATATGCATCGTCAGCGGCAGGTTCTTGCGCTGCAGATATTCGTAGACGGGCACGAGGCGCGGATCGAGCAGCGACACGCCGTTATAGATCGGGCCGAATTTGACGCCTTTCAGGCCCAAATCCTCGACCGCGTGTTCGAGTAACTCCATGCAATTGGGCATACGCGGATCGACGGCGGCGAAGCCGATGAACTTCTTGGGATCGCGCTTCACCAGACGCGCGGTCACTTCGTCGTCGCCGTCGATGCCGATCGAATCCTTGTAGCGCAGCGAGAACACGATCGCGTGATCGACATCCTTCATCGCCGCTTCGACGGTCGGCGGATCCGACTTGATGGTGAAGCCGCCCGCGCGCGCGATGCCGGCGATCTGGCCGTAAAGCGGCAGGATTTGGGAGTCTTCGTAAACGTTGACGTGGCAGTCGACGATCATGGTCGCGTCCTCACAGAATGCCGTAGCGGGCGAACACGTCGGCGAGCTTGTCGCCGCGTTGCAGATCGGCGAGCGTGTTGCGCTCGCCCGAGATTTTCTCGAAAGCGAGATCGAGCACGCGCTTTTCGTGCGCCTTGGGGATGACGACCACGCCGTCGGCGTCGCCGAAGATCAGATCGCCGCTTTCGATCTTCACGCCGCCGCATTCGATCGGCACGTCGATCGCCATGATTTTGCCCCGGCCCTTGGAGTCGAGCGGCGCGATGCCGCCATGGAACACCGGGAAGCCCATCTTCCGGATCGGTTTGATGTCGCGCACGCAGCCATCCATCAACGCGCCGGCGGCCCCGCGATATTTGGCGGCGGTGCTGAGCAATTCGCCCCATGGCGCCACGCGCACGGGGTTGGAACAGGCGAAGACCGGAATCTCGTCCTTCTTCAAACTGTCGATCAGCGCGATTTCCAGCTCGTAGGGGTTCACGCCGTCGGCGACGTGATAGACCTCCATGAACGCGGCGGTGCGCGCGCGGCCGACCATCACGCTGGCATCGTCCAGCGGACGGATGCGCGAGGGCAGGGCCTGATCCATCAGCCCCGCTTGGTCGAGACAGTCGGACAGAACGGACGCGAAAAGCTTGGTACGGATTTCGTCGAGAGTCCGGGACATTACATCGCTCCGGGTTTGCGGTTGGCGGCGCGTTGGACGCGGATGAGTTGTTCGGCCGTGGACAAGCCGGGCGGGATATCGCGCGGACGGCGGCCCACGCCGTCGATCACGTCGGTGCGGCGCGTTTTGGCGTAAAGCGTGGCCGGTCCGCCCGGCGCTTGGCGGTCGGCGAGGCGATCGGGGAAACGCGTCCATTCGGAGGTGCGCGGCTTGTCGGTCGGCCCGTAATAGAGATGGACCGTGCGCCGCGCCTTGGAGCCAAGCTTCAGCTTGCCGCCATGGATGCAGCGCGCGTGGAACACGAAGGCGGAGCCCGCGGGCCCCAACGCGTCGAATTCCATGCCCGGCGTCACGTCTTCGGGGCGCATATCGACGCGCGGGCCGTGCGTGCCGGGGACGATCGAGAAGCAATGGTCGCTCGGCCCCACATCGGTCAAATAATAGACGACCGAGATCGGGTCGATTTCGAAGCGCCGGTCGTAGGCGCGGATGATGTCGCGATGCCAGCCCTTCAACTCGCCCACGTCGTTCGTGGGTTCGCGCAGGATCAGGCTGAGCTCTTCGATCGAGAAGCGCGGGCCGATCAGTTTTCCCAGCAGCGACAGCACCATCGGGGTTTCGATCAAATGGTCGAAGGCTTCGGTGCGCGTCAGAATGTCGGGGGCGGTGATGAAGCTTTCGCTGAAGCGCGCGAAATCCTCCGGGTGTTCGGCGAGCAGATCGCGAAACGCCTTGTCGGCCTTCTTCACTTGTTCGGGCGACAAGGCCCCCGGAATGACCAGAAACCCGTCGCGGTCGAACGCCGCCTTGGCGGCGTCGAGATCGAGGGCATGCCCCTCGAAATCGGCAAGCATCGTCGTCATGCGGTTCCTCCGGATTGCAGCGCCGTGCGGCGGCGCTTGGTTTCCTTGTCGGCGAGAAAGGCGGGGGCGAGGTCGAGGCCGAGGCCCGGCCCGTCGAGCGGCGTCAATACGCCCTTGTCGATGCGCGGCAGCGCCGTCACCGTGTCGGCGTACCAGCCGCGCAAATAGGCGCGCACGGTTTCCTGCAGCATGGCGGTCGGTGCGCTGATCGATAGATGCGTGCCCGCGACATAGCCGACGGGACCGGTGCAATCGTGCACGCAGAAGGGAAGCTGTGCGGCGGCGGCCATGTCGGCGATGGCGCGCGCTTGGGAAAGCCCGCCGCACCAGCCCGGATCGCAGGACACGATGCCGGCATGGCCCGAGGCGATCAGCGGCAGGAAGGATGATGCGGGCGCCAGCGTCTCGCAAGCCAGAATCGGGATGCGCGTGTCGCGCGCGAGAACGCCCAACGCCGCGATATCGTCCATGCGCAGCGGGTCTTCGATCCAGAGCGGATCGACCGTCTCGACCGCGCGGATGATGCGGCGCGCGCTGGCGACGTCCCATAACGCGTGCAACTCGACCATCAATTCGATATCGCCGCCGACGGCGTCTCGTATGCGCTTGAAGGGGCGCAAACCTTCTTCGATCTGGCGCGCATCGATGCCGACGCCGCGATTGGCGAAGGCCGCGCGATCGAAGGGCCAAATCTTCATGCCCTTGATGCCTTCGGCGACCAACTCGCGGGCGAGGCGCTCGGGCTCCTCCTCGAAAGCGCGAAGATCGTCGAGCGGATGGGGCTTCTTGTCGGTGCCGAACCACGCGTCGACATCCGCGCCGCGTTTGCGCTTCACATAGTGCGGGCCGGCACAGGTGTTGTAGATCGGAATCGTGTCGCGCGATTTGCCGCCGAGGAGCGCATAAAGCGGCTGGCCGGTCTTGCGGCCCAGCAAATCCCACAGCGCGATATCGATGGCCGACGCGGCGCGCATTTCCACGCCCGACGAGGCGTAGCCCGTGGGCTGGCGCACGAGATCGCGGTTGATGCCGGCGATGGCGGCTTCGTCGCGGCCGAGCAGGTTGGGCGCGACGCCGGTGTGAATATAGGTTTCGACCGCTTCGGGCGCGAAGAAGGTCTCGCCCAGGCCGGTCAAGTCGGAGTCCGTTTCGACGCGCACCCACACGAGATTGTCGTGCGCTTCGGTCCGTATCGTTTCGATTGCGACGATCGTCACTTGGTTATGGCCACCCTGTGACGAAACGCTGGGCCTTTAACGATAAAGCTGTCAAGCCGGAATCTGCGGACCCCGCGTTAAGGCTGCGGCTTGATTGGCGAATTTTTGTATGTCGTCAGGCGGACGCGGTCGCTTTGGCAAGCGCCAGTAAAGATCCGGCGTTCAATCCGTCGAGCAGCGAGAAGTGATTGGCGCCCGCCAGATGCAACGGCTTGGGTGCCCCCCAGGCCGTGGCGATGGCGTCCGATTGCCATTTGAACTCGGCGCTTTCGAGATCCCCCAGCGCCACGCCGATCTTCGCCGCACGCGATTTGCGCAGGATCGGGGACAGTGCCGCGACGTGCTCGGCGGACGTGACGCCGATCACCTTCGCCATCGGCAGGAACGGGAAGGGCGTCATGTCGAACAGGCCGGAGAGCAGCAGTGCGGATTTGATCGGGGCGCCGGTTTGACGCGCCGCCATCATCGCGGACAAATGCCCGCCCGCCGAATGGCCGGAGACATGGATCGACGCGCCGTCGACGCCCAATGCCGAACCGTTGGCGGCGATGAAGTCGATGCATGCGCCGATCTGATCGACGATGCCCGACAGCGGAATATCGGGGCACAGCGTGTAATCGACATTGGCGACGGCGTAACCGGCGTCGAGCATGCCTTGCATATATTGCGCGTGCTGTTCCTTGCCGGTCGCCTGCCAATAGCCGCCATGGATGAACATCCATACCGGTGGCGCCTTTTTGCCCTTGGGCAAATAAAGATCGAAGGTCTCGTCGGGCGATTTGCCGTAATGGATATCGATTGCCGAGTGATTGGCGCGCCACGCGACCCCGTCGCGCGTCCATTGGCGGAACAAGGGCCGCATATCCGGCACCTGGTTGCGCGGCGAATATTCGCGCGCGAGCTCGGCGCGCGACAGACCGTGCCACACGGGCTCGGGATTGGGCGCGGGGGCTTTGACGGCCGCGATCTCGACGGCGATGGCGTCGCCTGCCTGTACCGTCACGCTTGTGCGCGCCCCGCCCAAGGCTTCGCGATAAAGCCGGTCGATCACGCGCCGTTGCGGCGACAAGGCGGCGGGGTTCGGCGCGGTCCATACCATGCCGCGCATCGTGCCGGGCGTACCGCCGGCTTTCAGCAGCCCGCCGACCGCTTGCCACAGCGCGTCCGCGAAAGCGGTTAAAGGATCGGCCGCGTTGGACGTGCCGCGAACGGTAAAGACTTCAGACGCCGACATAGCGATGCACCAGCTCCGCATCGCGATCGAGATCCGCACCCGTGCCGGACCACACCGTGCGGCCTTTTTCGATCGCGTAATGGCGATCCGCCAATCGGCGGAGAACGCGCAAATTCTTATCGACGATCAGAATCGATTGGCCTTCGCCCTTCAAGGCTTCGATGCAGCGCCAGATTTCGGCGCGGATCACGGGGGCGAGGCCTTCGGTCGCTTCGTCGAGAATGAGCAGATCGGGATTGGTCATCAGCGCGCGGCCGATGGCGAGCATTTGCTGTTCGCCGCCCGACAACGTGCCCGCCGATTGCGTCAGGCGCTCGCCCAAACGCGGGAACAAGGCGGTCACGCGCGCGATCGTCCACGGCGTGGCGCGCTTTAAGCGGTTGGCGGCGGTCGCGACCAGATTTTCGTGCACCGTCAATGTCGGAAAGACCTGGCGCCCTTCGGGCACGAGACCAATACCCAAACGCGCGATCCCTTCGGGCGGGCGGCCGATCAGCGCCGTGCCGCCGAACTCGATCTTGCCGCCGCGCGCTTTGACCAGCCCCATGATGGTGCGGATCGTCGTGGTTTTGCCCACGCCGTTGCGGCCGAGCAACGTCACGACCTCGCCGCGATCGATCGCCAATTCGATACCGAACAGAACTTGGCTGTCGCCGTAGGCGGCCGCGAGATCGGAAACGCGCAGCATCAAGCGTCTCCTTCGCCGAGATAGGCGATTCGTACGGCGGGATCGGCCTGGATGTCGGCGGTCGAACCCGTGGCGATCGCGCGCCCGCCGACCAGCACCGAAATACGGTCGGCGAGGGAGAAGACCGCCTCCATATCGTGCTCGACCAGCAGCATCGCGAAGCGGCCTTTGAGGCTTTGCAGCAACTCGACCATCTGCGCGCTTTCGACCGCACCCAGGCCCGCCATCGGCTCGTCGAGCAGCAGCAAGCGCGGCTCCATGGCCAGCGCCACGGCGAGTTCCAGCTGTTTGCGCTCACCATGCGACAGCGATGCGACGGGTTCGTCCGCGCGCGCTTTCAGGCCGACGCGCTCGAGCAGCGCGTAAGCGGGATCGCGCAAGCTGCGATCGTCGCGCGCCGCGCGGAAGAAACGGAAAGAGTGGCCTTGATGCGCTTGCACCGCCAGCGCGACGTGGTCGAGGGCGGTGTATGTGCCCATCAACTGGACGATCTGGAACGTGCGGCCCAAGCCGCGATGGACGCGCGCGTGCACGGGCAGGGCGGTGATGTCTTGCCCGTCGAGCAGGATGCGCCCGGCATTCGGCGCCAACTCGCCGGTCAATTGGTTGATGACCGTCGTTTTGCCCGCGCCGTTCGGGCCGATCAGCGCATGAACTTCGCCCGCGCGCACGTCGAGCGTCAGGTTGTCCGTCGCGGTCAAGCCGCCGAAGGTCTTGTAGAGGCTTTCGATCGACAGCAGCGGCGGGACGCTCATTTGCCACCTCCGCCGATGAATTTGAACAGGCCCGACAGACCGCCACGGAAATAGAGAATGATCAGCAGCAGGATGGGCCCGAGGAACAATTGCCAGCGCTCGGTCCAGCCGCTGAGGAGTGTTTCGAGCGTCACCAGCGCGAAGGCGCCGAACAACGGCCCGAGCAGCGTGCCGGCCCCGCCGAGAATGACCATCACCATCAGCTCGCCCGATTTCGTCCAGTGCAGCATGTCGGGGCTGACGAAGCGCGCGTAATTCGCGACCAAACCGCCCGCGAGACCGGCACCCATGCCCGCGATGGTGAAGGCCGCGAGCTTGTAGCGATAGACGGCGATGCCCAGCGCCGCCACGCGGCGCTCGTTCTGGCGGATGGCGCCCAGCACCATGCCGAAACGCGACGCGGCGATGCGCCACAGCAGCAGATAGAACCCGATCGTCACGATCAGCACGACGAAATAGAAGGTCAAGTCGTCGCGCATGTTGAGGTCGAACAGCGCGTTGCGCCGGCGGATGATCAAACCGTCGTCGCCGCCATAGCGCTTCAACGCCACGAACAGGAAGAACAGCATCTGCGCGAAGGCGAGCGTGATCATGATGAACTGCACGCCCGACGTGCGCAGCGCTAGCGCGCCGATCAGCAGCGCGAAGGCGCCCGCCACCAGGATCGCGGCGGGTACGGCGATCAGGAATTGCTCGGTGCCGGGGATGAAGCCGAACAGCGGCTCGCCGATGCGCACATGCTGGAACAGGATGCCGACCGTGTAGCCGCCCACGCCGTAGAACGCGGCATGTCCGAAGCTGATCATGCCGCCGAAGCCGAGCACCAAATTTAAGCTGCCCGCCGCGATCGCGTAGATCAGCAGGCGCGTGGCGAGCGGCGTGGTCGCGGGCAGGCCGACGGCCTTTGCGATGAACGGCAGCGCCACCAACGCCGCGATCAGGATGGCGATCGCGATCAGCGCCTTGCCGGAGAATTTGAAGGGATCGTGCATCGCCCGCCTAGCTCCGCGCCGGGAACAGCCCTTGCGGGCGCCAGAGCAACACGATCGCCATCAAGACATAGACGCCCATCGAGGCGAGGCCGGCGGAGAGCTGGTCGGCTTCCGACGGATCGGCGAGCAATCCGCGCACGAGTTGCGGCAGGAAGGCGCGCAGCAGCGTATCGACGAGGCCGACGACGATGGCGCCGAACAAGGCGCCGCGGATCGAGCCCACGCCGCCGACGACCACGACGACGAAGGTCATGATCAGGATCTGCTCGCCCATGCCGACCTGGACCGACAGAAGCGGCCCGGCCATCACGCCCGCGAACCCGGCGAGCAAGGCGCCCAGGCCGAAGACCAGCGTGTAGAGAAGCTTAATGTCCACGCCGAGCGCGCGGACCATGTCGCGGTTGGTGGCGCCCGCACGGATCAACATGCCCAGACGCGTGCGCTGGATCAGCGCGTAGAGGCCGGCGGCGATGACAAGGCCCGCGACGATGATCGTCAAGCGATAGACCGAGAAGGTCATGCCCGGCAGAATTTCGATCGAGCCCGACAAAGCCGGGGGCACGCCGACGAACAGCGGCTGGCGGCCGACGATCAGGCTGATGGATTCGTTGAACAGCAGCACGAGGCCGTAGGTCGCGAGCACCTGATCGAGATGGTCGCGGTCGTAGAGTTTGCGGATGACGAGATATTCGATCGCCAGGCCGGTGACGGCCGCCGCCGCGAGGCCGGCGGGAACGGCGAGCAGGAACGAACCGGTCGCCGAAGCGGCGATCGAACCCGCATAGGCGCCGACCATGTAGAGCGAGCCATGGGCGAGATTGATGATGCCCATGATGCCGAAGATCAGCGTCAGCCCCGCCGCGAGCAGAAACAGCATGACGCCGAGCTGCAACCCGTTCAGAACCTGTTCGACGAAAAGAAGCGACATGCCGATCCGAAAACGCCCGCGCCGAAAATCGACACCCGGAAACCGGCCCCCGAACTCGGGGGCGGCTTCCGGGCGCGATTCAAACGCTTAGAGTTTGCACTGAGGCGCGTAGATGTCGCCATGCGCGGTCAGCACTTTGCGCTGCGTGACGATTTGCATTTCGCCCGAAGCGCTCTTGCCGGCCTTCAGCGCGTACCAGTCCTGGATCGGGTGCTGGTTGGGGCCGAACTTGAAGGCGCCGCGCACCGACGCGAAGTCGGCCTTCACCATCGCCGTGCGGAAGTTCTCCGGCTTGATGTCGCCCTTGGTCTGTTGCAACGCCGCGGCGATCGCCAGCGCCGTGTCGTAGCTCTGCGAGGCGTAGTAGGTCGGCGTGCGGTTATGCTTCTGCGTGAAGCCGGCCATGAACTTCTTGTTCGCCGCGTTGTCGAAATCGACGTTCCAGTGCGACGACACCCACAGCCCGTCGGCGACGTCGCCCACGGCCTTCAGCGTCGTGTGGTCGAGCGACGGGGCCGCCACGACCATCGGCACGCGGCCGATGAGGCCGGCTTGCGCGTATTGGCGCAGGAAGGCGATGCCCAGCCCGCCCGGATGGAACTGGAAGACCACGTCCGGGTTGGCGGCGCGGATCGCCGCCATTTCGGCCGCGTAGTCGGTTTGGTCGAGGCGCGTGTACTGCTCGCCCACGATCGTGCCGCCGAACATGCGCTTGAAGCCGGCGAGCGCGTCCTGGCCCGCTTGATAATTCGGCGCCAGGATGAAGGCGCGCTTGTGGCCGAGTTCCTTGGCCACTTGGCCGGCCGATTCGTGCAGCGTGTCGTTCTGCCAAGCGATCGAATAGAAGTTCTTGTGGCATTCCTTGCCGGCGAAGTTCGACGGCGAGGCGTTGGGCGACACATAGATCGCGTCGGCGTCCAGAATATCGGGCAGCGTGGCGCCCAGGATGTTCGAGAACACGATGCCGGTCAGCAGCTTGATGCCGTCGTTGCGCAGCATGCGCTCGGCGACCGTCTTGCCTTGGCCGGGGCGGAAGCCGTCATCTTCCACGACGACCTGCACGGGCACGCCGCCCAGCTTGCCGCCTTCCATTTCGACGGCGAGGTTGAACGCGTCGCGGATATCCGCACCGATATAGCCGCCGGGACCCGACAACGTCGTGATCAGGCCGATGCGCACGGCGCTTTGCGCGCGCAGCAGCGACGGGGCGGCGAGGGTGGCGGCACCCGCACCGGCGACGGTGAGGAACGTTCTTCTCTTCATCTTTGCCTCTCCTGTTTTGAGCCTCGGTCTCGGCCGAAAGCTTTAGACTTAAACTATTTCTAACCCAACGGCCGGACGCTGCCTAGCCGTCAGATTTTGACCCAGCCCGGCGGCGGCACTTTGCCGGGATGGACCGATCCGCAATGCGGGCAAACCCGCGCCTTTTCATCGGCGTAGAAGGCATCGTAAAGCGGCGGCAGGTCTTTGACGATATCCTTCAATTCCACTTCGACGCGGTGGACTTTGCCGCCGCATTCGAAGCAATACCACTCGAAACCGTCGATATCGCCGGGGCGGCGCGCGCCCTCGATCACCAGGCCGACGGAATCGGCCACCGGGCGCTGGGGCGAATGGATGGTGTGGGGCGGCAGCAGGAACACGTCGCCTTCGCGGATCGTGACGTCGTAGATCTTCCCGCGATCCGCGATCTTCAGGATCATGTCGCCCTTCAGCTGATAGAAGAACTCCTCGGCCGGGTCGTCGTGGAAGTCGACGCGCGAGTTCGGCCCGCCGACCACCATGACGATGATCCCGCCGTTCTGATACAGCGTCTTGTTGCCGACGGGCGGCTTCAGGAAATGCCGGTTCTCGTCGATCCATTTCTGGAAGTTGAACGGCTGGCGAAACGAAAGATCGGAAACGGGGGGGGAGGGTTGGTCGAGGATGGACATGACTTCTTCTCCCTTCAGCTGAGTTTGAGACCGCTTTTCGCGATGGCGGTTTCGATCGCCTTCTTTTCGGTATCGGTCAAGCCCAGCAGCGGCATGCGGACCTCGCCGCCGGTTTGGCCCAGGCAATCCTGCCAATATTTGGCGTGGGCATGGGGCTTTTCGGCCGGGCGGCTGTGTTTGAAGGCCTCGCGCACCGGCTCCAGGCTGTCGCGGATGCGCTTGGCTTCCTCGATGCGGCCCGCGAAGGCGAGGTCGGTATAGTCGCGCATGCGCTTGTCGGCGGCGGTCTGGAATAGGAAAGGCGGGTTGGAGCAGAGATAGACCTGCCATTTGAGTTCGACGATGTTGTCGAACCATTCCTCTTCCGATGCCGTCGAGACGATCAGATTGTCGCCCGCCAAGCGCGTGAGCTCCGAATACATCGGGCGCGGCACCGAGTACTTGATTGCGACGACGTTCGGGATCTCGGCGAGCCGTGCGCAAAGCTGCGGACTCATCAGATAGCCGGAGTCCGGATGGCTCCACAGCGCGATGCCGATATCCACCTGGCGCGCGACATGGCTGTAGTAGTTGAACAGCGTCTCGTCCTGCGCTTTCAGGAAATGCAGCACGGGCGCGTGGACGACGATGTAGTCCGCCCCGGCCTTCTGCGCGTGCTTGGCGAGTTCGATCACCGTGTCCATGTTCTGGTCGGAGCACGACATGATGGTGCCGGCACGCTTGCCGGTCGCTTCGACCGCCAGATCGAACATGCGCTTGCGCTCGGCCAAGCTCATGGAGAAGAATTCGCCCTGCTTGCCGGCGATGAACAACCCGTCGATGCCCAGCTTGCCGACCCAATGATCGACATTGCGCTGGAAACCGGCCTCGTCGATCGCGCGTTCGGGCCCCTTGAAGGGCGTCAACGCGGCGGCCCACACACCCTTCATATTGGTGCGGGCGTAGGTCTTGGCTTCGCTGCGGGAATATTTCATCGCGGTGTCTCCCGGTTCGTCAGCCCATCGCCATGCGATGGGAGACGTTCTTCACGATCATATAATGGTGCAGACCTTCCGCACCGCCTTCGCGGCCGTAGCCGCTTTCCTTGACGCCGCCGAACGGCGTTTCGGCGACCGACGCTTCCAGCGTGTTGATCGACAGATTGCCGCATTCCACGCCGTCGGTCAGCAGATCCACGTTGCGCGCCGAATGGGTGAAGGCATAGGCCGCCAGCCCGAAGGGCAGGGAATTGGCCTTCTCGATGCCTTCCTCCAGCGAGCGCACGGGGGCAATCAGCGCCAGCGGGCCGAACGGCTCGACGCTCATCGCTTTCACGTCGTCGGGCACGTCGGCGAAGACGGTGACGGGGAAGTAATAACCGCGGTTGCCGATCCGTGTGCCACCCGCCAGCAGCTTGGCGCCTTTGGCTTTGGCATCGGCCGTCAATTCCTCCATCGCCGCCAAACGGCGATGATTGGCGACCGGGCCCATCTGCGTGGCGGGGTCGAACCCGTCGCCGACCTTGATCGCCTTGGCGCCTTCGACGAACGCGTCGCGGAACGCGGCGTAGTTCTTTTCCAGCACGAAGAAGCGCGTGGGCGACGTGCAGACCTGGCCCTGGTTGCGCGACTTGCGGATGACCGAAAGCCGTGCCGCCTCGATCGGGTCGACGTCGTCGCACACGATGACCGGCGCATGCCCGCCCAGTTCCATCAGCACGGGCTTCATCGCTTGCGCGGCGCGCTCGCTCAGCCATTTGCCGACGGCGGTCGACCCGGTGAAAGCGACCATGCGCACCGGCTGGCGTGGTATGAGATAGCTCGAAATATCCGCCGGCACGCCGAAAACGAGATTGAACACGCCAGCGGGCAAACCGGCGTCGTGCAAGGCGCGCGCGATATGCACGGCCCCCGCCGGGGTTTCCTCGGCCGCCTTGATGATGATGGCGCAGCCCGACGCGATGGCGCCCGCGATCTTGCGGCAGGGCTGGCTCATCGGGAAATTCCACGGCGAGAACGCGGCGACCGCGCCGATCGGCTGGTGATGGACGATGTAGCGAATGCCCTGTTCGCTGGGGATGACGCGGCCATAGAGACGCACGGCCTCGCCCGCATCCCATTCGAAGAATTCGCAGCCGCGAATGACTTCGAGCCGCGCTTGCGCGATCGGCTTGCCGTGTTCGCGGGTGATCGACTGGGCGATCTCCTCCTGCCGTTCGCGCATCAAGGCGGCCGCACGGCATAGAATCGCGGCGCGCTTATGCGGCGAGGTGCGGCTCCACAGCGCAAAACCCTTGGCGGCGGCGGCGAGGGCGTCGTCGAGATCGGCTTTGGTCGCGACCGGGCAACGCCCGATTTCGGCTTCGTCGGCGGGGTTGAGAATGGGCAGCGTGTCGGACGTCTTGCGCCACTTGCCGTCGATATAAAGCCCGATTTCGGGATAGGCCGGCATCTTCGCTGTGCTCCTGTTCGCCTCGATTGATCGGGATTGTCCCGCCGCCGGGTTTGAGAGACTAGACGGAATTTTCGGATTGATTGATAGTCCTGGCCTATGAATGTCGAGTTACGCCATTTGCGCGGCTTCATGGCCGTCGCCGAAGCGGGCGCCTTCCGCCGGGCGGCGGAACGCTTGCGCATCAGCCAGCCCGCTTTGTCGGCGCTGATCCGCGATTTGGAGCAGCAGGTCGGCGTCGCATTGTTCGATCGCACGACGCGCCGGGTGGAGATGACCCAGGCCGGGCGCGAATTCATGCCGCAGGCTGAAAAACTGCTCGCCGATATCGACACGTCGCTGCGGGGTTTGACCGATCTCGCCCAGCGCCGGAAGGGCCATGTCGCCGTCGCTTGCGCGCCGCTGCTGGGCAGCGTGTTGCTGCCGGGCTTGATCGCCGCGTTCACCCGCGCGTATCCAGGTGTCCGGGTTTCGTTGATCGATGCGGGCACGGATATGATCGTCGACAAAGTGCGCGGCGGCGAGGCCGATCTGGGGATCGGCACATTTGCGGCGGGCGAGGCGGGAATTTCGCAAACAAGGCTGATGCACGACACGCTGATGGTGTTCGCACCGGCAACCGAAACGGGCGGGCGCAAGCGCCGCTCGACGACCTGGGCCGAAATCGCCGACGCACCGTTGATCGCATTGACGCGCGAAAGCGGCTTGCGGGCCCTCGTCGAAATGGGCTTCGGCGGTTTGGGCCGGCCTGCACGCCCGGCCTATGAGGTTTCGCATGTCACGACGGCGGTAGCGCTGGTCGAGGCGGGACTGGGCATCGCCGTGCTGCCCGCGATCGCGCGCAAGATCGCGCATGACCGGCGCGTGACGCTCAAAGAGCTACGCGGACCGCAAGTCGGCCGCGATATCAGCCTGATCGCGGCGTCGGGCCGTTCGCTCACGCCGGCGGCGGCGGCGTTTACGGCCCTTGCGCGCGCGAACGCGGCGAAGGCCTTGGCGCATGGCGGCGTGGGGGATCGCAAGTGACCCGTGCGTGGCAACGCATGTTGTCGGGTCGGCGGCTCGATCTGCTCGACCCGTCGCCGCTGGATATCGAGATCGAGGATATCGCGTTGGGCTTGTCGCGCGTCGCGCGCTGGAACGGCCAGACGACGGGTGCGCATGGCTTCTCGGTGGCACAGCATTCGCTTCTGGTGCTCGACATCTTCGACGCGGCGATGACGCGCCCGACGCGCGAGATGCGCCGGGCGGCGTTGCTGCACGATGGCAGCGAGTTCGTCACCGCCGACCTCATTACGCCGTTCAAGGCGGTGATCGGCGATTCGTATAAGTCGCTGGAGAAGCGCGTGCAGGCGGCGGTGCATCTGCGATTCGGCTTGCCTGCGCGCCTGCCGGAAGAATGGACGCTGGCGATCAAGCGCGCCGACCGCGAAGCCGCCTATATCGAGGCGGTGGCGCTGGCCGGTTTCACCGAGCCCGAAGCGCGCAAGGTTTTCGCCTTCCGCCGCACGCCGCATGTCGCCACGCTGAAAGCATGGTCCGCCGAAGAAGCGCGCGAAAAGTTTTTGGCGAAATTCGCGAAGCTCGCTTAGCTCTTCGGCAGATCGCTGCGGTCGATCGTCGCCTGCAACGCGTAGAACCCGGCTTCGAACGGGCCGACGGCGCCGCTCGCTTCCAGCGTCTTGTCGGCCAGCGCCGCGCGGCAATATGCGGCGAATTTCGCCTCGTCGCCCCAGCCTTCGACGATCACGATCCAGCGGGGGACGCGATTGGCCACGCCGCGCGCTTTCTCCTCCGCATTCACCACGGCGCTGGCATCGGCATCGGCGCGCAGCAGATGCGCGCCCGCGATGAAGCCTTGGCGCGCGATCGCCGGCAGGATCGTTTCGGCGAGCGCTTTGCGATGTTCCTCGGCGCGCGCAGGCGCCACGTCGTAGCGCCAAGTGGCGGCGAGACCGCCTTGGCCCGACCCGAAGCTCGCCCCCACCGCGCAGATCGACCGCGCGACATTGCGGAAATGCTTCACGGTCGACACGGTCCACGGCGTCGGGCTTTGCAGCCGCGCGTGGTAGGCGGGGCCGGTCACGTCGCCATGGGTTTGCGCTTCGTAGAGATTGAAGAATTCGAGGTTCGCGTCGCGCGCCACATAACGGCGGCCGCGCAGGAAACCGGGGATGGCGACGCGCTCGGGCATGTGCTCGGTGCCATGCCACGCATAGAATTCGTCGCGGCCCTCGGGGGCGATGTCGTGCCAGATCGCGACGGCGCCAAGTCCAACCAAACTCATCGATTTCTCCGCGTTTCTTAGGGTCGTAAAGCAAGACGATCTAAAAATGATATTGCATTCCAATTTGGAATTCAGTATCAATTTTTCATAATCGCTCTGGGAAACCGCCCGCCACCAACGAGACATCCATGACGGTCAACGCAGTCGAGCGCTGTCTTGCGATCATCGAGGTTCTGGCCGGCGAGGCGGAGCCGATGGAGCTGTCCGAGCTCGCGCGCCGCGTCGATTTGCCGGCCAGCGCGGGTCACCGCATTCTCGCGACATTGATGGCGCGCGGCTGGGTCGTGCAGGACCCCGCGACGCAGAGCTACGCGCTGTCCTTGCGCCTGAGTACGCTCGCCTTCCGCAATCTCGACGCGCGCGCCGTGCCCAACATGGTGCAAGCCGTGCTCGACCGTTTGGCCAAGCGCACGGCCGAATATTGCCGCTTGGCGATCGTCGAAGGCGAAGACCTCGTTTGGGTCGCACGCGCGCAAGGCGCACCGCCGGGCCTGCGCTACGACCCCGATATGGGGCAGGAGATCGTGTTGCACGCGACCGCCAACGGCAAAGCCTGGCTATCGACGCTGCCCGAAAGCGAAGCCTTGCGCATCGTCTGCGCGCGCGGCTTCAAGGCGCGCCGCCCGCTGGGCCCGCGCGCGGTCAACGATGTCGAAGGGTTCCGGCGCGAACTCGCCGATGCGCGCGCGCATGGCTACGCCAAAGCGGTGGACGAGGCGGAGACGGGGACGGCGGCGTTGGCCGTGCCGTTCTTCGCGGGCCTTGATTCCCGGTCACCGGTCGCGGGCACGATTAGCGTTGCGGGCCCGATCCTGCGCATCGATCCCGCGCGCTACGCCGATCTCGCCGACGCGTTGAAAGCCGCATCGCGCGAGATCGCGGAGATCTGGCCGTTGCGGATCCGCCAGCGCGACATGGCGCCCGCATGAACGCCGCCTTCGCCCGCCTTCGCGAGCCCGTGCTGTGGTTTGCCGGCTTGTTGCTGCTGTGGGAACTGGTCGTGCGCGTGTTCGCGTTACCGACCTTCGTGCTGCCCGCACCGTCGAATTTCCTGATGCGCGTGGTCAACGAGTATCCGCGCTTCGTCACGCACGGGCTGATCACCACGCGCCTCATCATCTACGGCTTCGTCGCGGGCGCGGTGCCGGGCCTGATCCTCGCTTATCTGATCGCGAATTCGCGGCGCTGCGAAATGCTGCTCTATCCGCTGGTCGTGTTCATCCAGGGCCTGCCCAAGATCACGCTGGCGCCGATGATGCTCGTGTGGTTCGGCTACGCCGATTTCCCCAAGATCCTGCTGACGGCGCTGATCACCTTCTTCCCCGTGCTGGTCGACGGCGTGGCGGGGTTCAAGGCGGCGGATCGGCGCTTGTTCTATTTAAGCCGTTCGATGAACGCGTCGTGGTTTCAGACCTTCCGCTACATCGAATTGCCGGCGGCGGCCCCCGCGATCTTCTCCGGCTTCAAGACCACGATCGTCATCGCGGTGACCGTCGTCATCGTCGTCGAGTGGATGAACTCGAATAACGGGCTCGGCTACATCGTGCTGCGCGCGATGGACAACAAGGACACGCCGCTGATCTTCGCCACGCTGGTCGTCGCGTCGGCGATCGGTGTGGCGTTGAGCTACGCGATGGCGTCGCTCGAGAAATTGCTGCTGCCCTGGCGGCGCAAGTGAACCAACCAACGAAGTTCAACGAAGGAGGAAACGATGAATAGATTCACGAAACTCGCCGCCGTGGCGGCCGGCCTCGTGCTGGCTTCGGCGGCTTCGGCGGTCGCCGCCGAAAAGCTGACGCTGACGATGAACTGGCGCGCTGACTCGGCGCATCTGGGCTTCGCGATGGCGCAGAAGAACGGCTATTACGCCGCCGAAGGCCTGGAAGTCGTGCTGCAGGAAGGCCGCGGCTCGGGCGTGGCCGCGCAGCTGGTCGCGACGGGCCAGAGCGATCTGGGTCTCGCCGATGCGGGCGCGATCCTCAACGCCGCGTCGAAGGGTGCGCCGATCAAGATCGTTTCGACGATCTGGAAGGCGGGCCAGTTCGGCATCAACTTCCTCGACAGCTCCGGCATCAAGTCGCCCAAGGATCTCGCCGGCAAGAAGATCGCCGTCGCGCCGGGGGCCGCCGTTGTGCCGCTCGTGCCGTTGTTCCTGAAGGCGAACGGCATTCCCGAATCCTCGGTCACGATCGTTTCGGCAGCACAAGCCGCGAGCCTCGGACTGTTGACCTCGGGGGGTGTGGACGCCGTCGCCGAAACGCCGGAAAACATCGTCGTGCCGTTGGCGGCGCAAGGCCGGAAAGCCAGCGTCATTTACTTCTACGACAACGGCGTGCCGTTGATTTCGCTCAGCCTCGTCGCGCGCGACGACAAGCTGGCCGCGCGTCCGGACGTGTACCGCAAGTTCGTCGCCGCCACGGCGAAGGGCTGGGAAGCGGCGATCAAGGATCCGTCCGCTTCGGTCGACGCGCTGAAGGCGTTGTTCCCCGATATGGAAAAGTCGAAGGAAGATCTGCTGAAGGGTGCGGTCTACAGCTTCGCGTCGGTCTGCCCGGCGGGCAAGGGCGACACGATCGGCGCCACCAAGCCGGAAGTTTGGCAGAAGACCTACGAGGTGATGACCACCGCGATGGGCTTCCCGACCGACAAGCCGATCACGAACTACTACACCAACGCTTACCTGCCGGCGACGCCGGTTCTCTGCCCGTAATCGGGTTTTCCGGCGGCGCGGGGGAGCGATCTTCCGCGTCGCCGGATCCGTTTTCAGATCGAACGAACGCGCCGGCATGACCGCACCGATGAAAACCTTCCGCCAACGTACCGCCTGGATCGCGTGGATCGCCTATCCCACGCTCGCGGTCGCTTTGTGCCTCGGGCTATGGGAAGCGTTGGTGCGGATCAACGACGTGCCGCTCTATATCCTGCCCAAGCCGTCGGATTTCCTTGCGCGCCTCGTCGCCGATCGGACGATCGTGCTGGCGCAAGCTTGGGCGACGTCGATGTCGATCGCTTTGGGCTTCGGCATGGCCGTGCTGGTCGCCGTGCCGCTCGCACTTGCCATCATCTCGGTCGGCACGCTCGAACGCGGGCTGTTCCCGGTCATCGTCTTCCTCAACATCATGCCCAAGACGGTGATCGGGCCGATCCTGATCGTGTGGTTCGGCGTGAGCCCGGCGGTCGCGGTGTTCATCGTCTTCCTGATGTGCTTCTTCCCGATTCTGGTCGACAGCATGTCCGGCTTCCGCGCCACGGATCCGAGGCTGCGCTACATCACGCGCTCGATGGGCGCATCGGCCTTCCAAACCTTCCGCTATGTGCGCTTGCCCGCCGCGATGGGCTACATCTTCGCCGGTATGAAGATCGGCATCGTGAAGGCGGTCGAAGGCGTCATCATCGCGGAATTCATCGGCTCCAGCGCCGGGCTCGGTTTCATGATCATGCGCGCGTCCAGCTTCATGGATATGGAACTGATGTTCAGCGGCCTGATCGCCACGGCGCTGGTGGCGCTCGTGTTCAACGGCGCGATGCTCGCGGCCGAGAAGTTTCTGATGCCGTGGAACCGTCCCCGGCACGCGTGATCTTTAGCAACAGGACCGATTGAGAATGACGACAGGCGCTTCCATCGTCGCGCGCGGCATCACCAAGGTGTACGGGACCGACGGCTCCGCCTATCACGCGCTGGGGCCGATCGATCTCGACATCAAGCCGGGCGAGTTCGTCAGCCTGATCGGCCCGTCGGGCTGCGGCAAGAGCACGACCTTGCTGCTCGCCTCGGGCCTGGAGCCCGTGACGCAAGGCAGCATCGAGGTCGACGGCAAGCCGTTGACCAAGCCGATCACCGAAGTCGGGATCGTGTTTCAGGATCACCTTCTGCTCGATTTCCGCACGGCGATGAAGAACGTCATGCTGCAGCAGGAAATCCGCGGCCTCGACAAATCGGTCATCCAAGCGCGCGCTGAGTCGCTGTTCGAGCGCCTGAACCTGAAGGGTGCCGAGAACCGCTATCCTTGGCAGCTCTCGGGCGGCATGCGTCAGCGCGTGTCGATCGCGCGTGCGCTCGTGCACGATCCGTCGATGCTGCTGATGGACGAACCCTTCGGCGCGCTCGACGCGATCAGCCGCACCCAGATCCGCCACGATCTGGAAATGCTGTGGCTCGACACGCGCAAGACGGTGCTCTTCATCACGCACTCGATCGACGAGGCGGTGGGCCTCAGCGACCGCGTTTTGGTCATGTCCAAGGGCCCCGGCACGATCGTCGAGGAGATCAAGATCGATCTGCCCCGGCCGCGCCCGGCGCATCTGGGCGAGTATCCGGAGTTCACCAAATACGCGAACCGGATCTACTCGATCTTCGAGAAGCTCGGCGTTTACAAATTCAAGTGAAGCGATGAAGCGCTATGTGATGATCGGCGCGCCGGTGACGACCGTGCGCACGCCCGCCTTGCTGACGGAATATCTGCGCGAGCTTGGCGTCGCGGTCGAGATCGAAACGCGCCATGTCGATCCCGGCGATCTCGACGCCTTCATGGCGGCGGCGACCGCCGACAAGTCGATTGACGGCTTGCTCGTGACGATGCCGCATAAACGCACGATCATTCCGCATCTCGAAGCCATCTCGCAGGTGGCGAAGCGCGCGGGCAGCGTCAACGCGGCGAAGCGTGGGGCAGGCGGGCGCTTCGTCGGCGCGCAATATGACGGTATCGCGCTGGTCAACGCGCTGCTGGTCCGCGACGTACCGGTTGCCACGTCGAACATCCTGCTCGCCGGGATTGGCGGGGCGGGACTGCCGATCGCCCAGGCGATCCTGGCGCAAGGCTGCAAGCGCTTGGCGATTGCCGACGCCAGCGCCGAGGTGGTGGCCAAGGCGGTCGCAAGCTTGCGCGATCTCGGCCCTGTTGCGGCGTATGACGGTGCCGCCACCGATATTCTGGTCAATGCGACCCCGTTGGGCATGCGTGACGGCGACCCGTCGCCGTTCGACGAAGCCCAGATCGCCAAGGCGATTTGCGTCGCCGATATCGTCGCCGATCCGCCCAAGACGCGTCTTGCCGCGATGGCGCGGGCGGCGAACGTGCCCGTCGTCACCGGGCGCGACATGGTCGGCAGCCAGGTAAAGCCGATCGGCGATTGGCTGCTCGCTTCCGGCCTCGAACAGTAATTACGGCGCGGTCTGGAGTGCGTCGTCGCGCCAATGGCCGCCGATCGCCTGGATCAGCGAGACCGCCGCGCTCTGCCGGTCGGTGATCGACTGCGCTTCGGCAAGCCGCGCGCTCAGCGCCGTCGTCTGCACCACGATCACGTCGGCATAGCCGATCTGGCCCGCGAGATATTGATTGCGCGCGATCGTCTCGGCTTGATTGGCGGCGTGCGCGGCGGCGATACGGAACTCCGCCACGTTCGCCAGCACACGGATCGCGGCGAGCTGGTCTTCGGTCTGCTGGAAGGCAACGAGGACCGCGCCGCGATAATTCGCGACCGTCTGCGCGTAGGCGGCGCGCGCTTGTTCGACACGCGCGGCGGTGGCGCCGAAATCGAGCAGTGTCACCGCGCCCGAGACGCCCAGCGACCACAGCGTGCTCGCCGCATCGAACAAGCGGCCCACGCGCTGCGCGCTGGACGTCAGATCGCCGGTCAGATCGACGGCCGGGAAATAGGCCGCGCGCTGGATGCCGATATTGGCGTTGGCGGCGGCCACGCGCCGTTCGGCGGCGGCGACGTCCGGCCGGCGTTGCAGCAGCTCGCCCGGCAGGATCGACGGGATCGCGGGCAGAACGGGTTCGCTCACCGCCGGATGAAGCGAGAAGGTCGAAGGGTTTTCGCCCGCCAGCACGGCGATCGCGTGTTCAAGCTGGGCGCGCTGGCGGTCGAGATCGCTGGCGTTGGCGCGGGCGTTATAGAGCGCGGTCTCCGCTTGCAGCACGTCGGAACGCTGCGCCGTGCCCGCGTCGTAGCGGTTCTGCACGATGGTCAAGGCGCGCTCGTAGGCCGTGATCGTATCGGCGTAGATCGTCTTCTGCGCTTCAAGCCCGCGCAGTTGAACGTAGTTCAATGCCAGTTCGCCCTGCGCGGATAGCGTGGCGGCGAGCAGATCGGCGCGGCTTGCTTCGGCCAACGCGCCCGCTTGGCTCGCCGTGGCACCAATGCGGCCCCATAGATCGGGTTCCCACGTCGCCCCCAAGGTCGCGTTATACGAGACCGTATAGGCGCCCGAGCTGCGATTGGTCGTCGTCGTCGTGCGGCTGGTCGAATTCGTGCTCGGGTTCTCGGTCATGCTGCCGCCCGCACTCAAACTGACCGTCGGCAGATAGGCGGCGCGCTGTTCGCGCACGAGCGCACGCGCTTGATCGTAGGCGGCCTTCGCGGCGGCGAGCGTCTGGTTCGACACGATCACGCGCCGCTGCAAATCGTCGAGGATCGGATCCTCGAACAGCCGCCACCAATCGCCGCGCGCGATGTCGTCAGCCGGGGCGGCGACGCGCCAGCCCGGTTCCTCCTTGAACGTCGCGGGGATCGCCGCCGTCGTCGGGCGCAGATAGTCGGGCACAAGATCGCAACCGGCGACCAATGCCGTGCAAGCGAGAAGAAGGGTGCGGCGGGCGATCATGGCGTGACCTGTCCCAGCGTCGTTCGGCGCAGGCGCAAACGTTCGAGGGCGAGATAGACGACGGGCGTGATCAGCAGGGTCAGGAATTGGCTCGCAATCATGCCGCCGACGATGGCGATGCCCAAGGGGCGGCGCAACTCCGCCCCGTCGCCGAAACCGATGGCGAGCGGGACCGCGCCGAAGACCGCTGCCAGCGTCGTCATCAGAATGGGGCGGAAGCGCAGCAACGCGGCTTCGCGGATCGCCTCGCGCGGGGTAAGGCCGCGTGCGCGTTCCGCCGCCAGGGCGAAATCGATGATCATGATTGCGTTCTTCTTGACGATACCGATCAGCAGAATGATCCCGACCATGCCGATCAGATCGAAGGCCGTACCCGTCGCCAGCAGCGCCAGGAACGCGCCGATTCCGGCGGAAGGCAGCGTCGTCAAGACCGTCAAAGGATGGATCCAGCTTTCGTAGAGAATGCCGAGCACGATATAGATCGCGACGATGGCGGCGAGGATCAACAGCGGCATCGTGCGCGTCGTCTGCGCGAAGGTGCGCGCACTGCCGGCGAAGCTTCCATGGACCGAGGTCGGCAGGTTCAGCGAACGCTGCGCTTCGAGCAGCAGATCGGCGGCTTCGCCTAAAGTCACGCCGTCTTCCACCGCGAAGCTCAACGTCGCCGCCGGCTGGCCGCCATCATGCGCGATCGACGCGGGTGCCGCTTGCGGCGCCCAGCGCGCGATCTGCGACAACGGCACGAAACCGCGCGGGTTCGTGCTGACGGGGGAACCCGCGCTCGCGTCGCGCGGCGTACCGGCGGCGGCAGTCGCGAGAGCGGCCGCCCCGATGGGCACGTAGATATTCTCCAGCGCCTCGGGCGCGCCGGTGAAGCGCGGGGCGACGCCGAGCACCACACGATATTGGTTGAGATCGGCGTAGATCGTCGCGACCTGACGCTGGCCGAAAGCGTTGTAGAGCGCGGCGTTGACCGCTTGCATCGTGACGCCCAGGCGCGCCGCGCGGTCGCGATCGATCTCGACATAGACCGACATGGCGCTGCGCTGCTGGTCGATATCCACGTCGGTCAGGCCCGGCGTGTTCCGCAACTTGGCCAGAAGTTTCTGCCCCGCGTCCCACAGCGTGTCGGGATCGTCGGCCTTCAGCGAATATTGATACGCGCTGTTGGAACTGCGCGCGCCGATGCGCATGTCTTGGACGGGACTTAGGAACACCGTAAGCCCCGTGACGCGCGCGAGTTGCGGGCGCAAGCGCGTGATGATCGCGCGGCTCGAATCCCGTTGCGCCACCGGCTTCAGCGCGATCGACATGAAACCGCTGCCGGCGCGTGTGCCGCCGGTGAAGGCGACGACGGCTTCGACGCCGGGATCGGAACGCACGATACGTTCGATCTGCTGCAACTTGTTCTGCATA
The DNA here is from genome assembly GCA_017308135.1 of Alphaproteobacteria bacterium. Lineage (NCBI taxonomy): Bacteria > Pseudomonadati > Pseudomonadota > Alphaproteobacteria > Alphaproteobacteria bacterium. Next base: position 699,909 of record JAFKFM010000008.1, on the reverse strand, counting down.
TCGCGGAACGAGATGCTTTGATCGGCCCGCAGACCGCCGATCAAAGCGCCGGTGTCCTGCTCCGGGAAAAAGCCCTTGGGGATCGTCTGGAGCAGATAGACGCTGCCCGCGAGCGTCGCGGCGAAAGCCAACATGACGATCTTTGGATGGGCGAGGGCCCAATCGAGATCATGCGCGTAGCGCCGCTGCGCCAGGCCGAACAGATATTCGGCTGCCCGGCTCAACGTATTGGGCTTTTCATCGCCACGCAGCAGCAGCGAAGCGAGCATGGGAGTCGTGGTCAGCGAGACGACGAGGCTGATCGCGATGGCGATCGTCATCGTCACCGCGAACTCGGCGAAAATGCGCCCCACCACGCCGCCCATGAACAGCAGCGGAATGAAGGCCGCGATCAGGCCGACGGAAATCGACAGCACCGTGAAGCCGACATCGCGCGCCCCGTTCAAGGCGGCCATACGCGGGCTTTCGCCCTTTTCGATGTGGCGGGCGATATTCTCCATCACCACGATCGCGTCGTCGGCGACGAAGCCGGTCGCGATGGTCAGCGCCATCAGCGACAGGTTGTTCAGCGAAAACCCCGCCAGATACATGATCGCCAGCGTGCCGAGCAGCGACACGCTGATCGAGACGAGCGGGATCAACGTCGCGCGCAGCGAGCGCAGGAAGAAGCTGACCACCACGACGACCAGCAGCGTGGCGACGACCAACGCGGTCTCGACTTCCTTCAACGACGCGCGGATCGTTTTGGTGCGGTCGGAGGCGACATGCAACGAAATACCCGCTGGCAGCGAAGCTTCGAGGATTGGCAATTCCGCCTTCACCGCATCGACCGTCGCCACGATGTTCGCACCGGGCTGGCGGCTCAGCAGGATCATCACCGCCGGCTGGCCGTTATAAAGGCCCATCGTGCGCACATCCTCGGGGCCGTCGGTGATCTCCGCGACATCCGACAGGCGCACGGCGGCGCCATTGCGCCACGCGACGACCAAATCCTTATAGTCGGCGGCGAAACGGCCCTGGCGCGTCGTATAGACCTGCCAGGACAAAGCCTCGCCTTCGATGGCGCCGCGCGGCCGGTTGGCGCTGATCGCGGCCAGGGCCGCGCGAACGTCCTCGCTGGAAATACCGAAACGAGTCAGCGCCAGCGGGTTGAGATCAACGCGCACGGCGGGCAGGGCGGCCCCGCCCATTTCCACGTCGCCGACACCTTCGATCTGCAACAGGCGCTGCTGCACGATGTTGGACACGGCGTCGTAGATCTCGGGCGGTGTGAGCGTGGGCGAGGTCAGCGCCAGGATCAGCACGGGCGCGTCGGCCGGATTGATCTTGCGATAGGTCGGATTGCTTTTGAGGGCGGCGGGCAGGTCGAGCCGCGCGGCGTTCAACGCGGCTTGCACGTCGCGCGCGGCGCCATCGATCGAGCGGCTCAGATCGAATTGCAGGATCACGTTGCTGCTGCCGATACCCGAGCGCGATGTGATCTCGGTCACACCCGCGATGGTGCCGAGATGCTTTTCCAGCGGGGCGGCGACGCTTGCCGACATGGTCGAGGGGCTTGCGCCCGGTACGGTGGCGGTGACGACGATGGTCGGGAAATCGACCTGCGGCAGCGGCGCCACCGGCAACAGGAAGAACGACGCCAGGCCCGACAAGGCGAGGCCGATCGTCAGTAGGATCGTGCCGATCGGGCGGCGGATGAAGGGGGCGGAGAGATTCATCGCCCCAGCCGATCGAAGAACAGGAAGATGACCGGCGTGGTGAACAGCGTCAGCGCTTGGCTGACGATCAAGCCGCCGGCGATGGCGATACCCAAAGGCTGCCGCAATTCCGCACCCATGCCCGCCCCGAAGATCAGCGGCAAGGCGGCGAACAACGCCGCCAGCGTGGTCATCAGGATCGGGCGGAAGCGCAGCAGCGCCGCTTGGCGGATCGCGGCGACGGGATCGGTTTCGCCGGCGCGCCGCGCCTCGATCGCGAAATCGATCATGATGATCGCGTTCTTTTTGACGATGCCGATCAACAGCACCAAGCCGATGATGCCGATCACGCCGAGGTCGTTCCCGGTCAACATCAGCGCGACCAACGCGCCAACGCCGGCCGACGGCAGCGTCGATAGAATGGTCAGCGGATGCACAAAGCTTTCGTACAGCACGCCCAGCACGATATAGACAACGACGATCGCCGCGAGGATCAGATAGACCTGATTGGTCAGCGCCGCGCGGAAAGCGCTGGCGGTACCGGTGAATTTTATCGCGACACCCGGCGGAATGCCGATCTGTGCGGCGACCGCCGTGATGCGGTCGACCGCATCGCCCAAGGCCACGCCGGGGGCGACGTCGAAGCCGATCGTGGCGGCGGGATATTGCGCGACGCGCGAGACCAGTAGCGGCGCTTGGCCGGTCACGAAACGCGCGATCGTACCCAGCGGTACCGACGTGGTGGAATTCACCGGCACGTAAAGCCGGTTGAGGGAATCCGGTGTCGCCAGCATGCCGGGCTGGCTTTCCAGGATCACGCGATATTGCGCGGCCGGCGCGAAGATCGTCGAGACGATACGTTGGCCGAAGGCATTGTAGAGGGCGGCGTCGATCGTCGCGGCGCTGATGCCCAGGCGCGCCGCCGCATCGCGGTCGATGGCGACGGTGACGGAGGCACCCCGCGCCAGCACGTTCGACGTCGGGTCGCGCAGCATCGGTTCGCGACGCAACGCCGTCAGCAATAGTTCGGCCGTCGCGTTGACCTCGTCGAGCTTCGCGCCCTCCAGCGAGAAGCGATAGCGATTGGCGCCGCTTTCGGTCTCGATCGTCAAATCCTGCACGGGCTGAAGATGCAGCATGACGCCCGCGACGGCGCGCGCGCGTTCGCGCAAGCGGTCCAGCAGCGCGCTTTGAGGGCCGCGCTGGTCCTTGGGCGCCAGGTTGATCAGCATGCGGCCTTGGTTGAGCGTCGGGTTCTGCCCGTCGACGCCGACATTGGAACTGAGGCTCGCGACTTCCGGCTCGGCGAGGATCGCGTCGGCGATCTGCGCTTGCAGCGCCGACATGCGCTGGAACGATACGTCTTGGTCGGCGATGATCGTGGCGCGGATCTGGCCGGTGTCCTGTTCGGGAAACAGGCCTTTGGAGATTTGGATATAGAGCGCCACGGTCAGCGCCAGCGTCGCCGCGAAGAACAACAACGTGATCGCGCGATAGGCCAGAACCCAATCGAGCATCGCCGCGTAAACGCGCGCCACCGCATCGAACCAGGCCATCGTCCAGCGCACGAGGGCGGGGGCTTCGCCTTCCGCTTCCGGCTTCATCCAGCGCGCGGTCAGCATCGGCACCAGCGTCAGCGCGACGATCGCCGAAATCAGGATCGAGATCGCCAACGTGATCGCGAATTCGCGGAACAGCCGCCCGACGACGTCGTCCATGAACAGCAGCGGGATCAGCACGGCGATCAGGCTGACAGTCAGCGAGATGATCGTGAAGCCGATCTCCTTCGAGCCTTCGATCGCGGCGGCGAAGGGTGTGGCCCCCTTCTTCAAATGGCGCGCGATGTTTTCGATCATCACGATCGCGTCGTCGACGACGAAGCCCGACGCGATGGTCAGCGCCATCAGCGACAGATTGTTGACGCTGAAGCCGAGCTGATACATCGCCGCGAAACTGCCGATCAGCGAGACGGGCACGGCGATGCCCGCGACGATCGTGGCGCGCAGATCGCCCAGAAACAGGAAGATCGCCAGCATCACCAGTACGACGGCGAGCACGAGTTCGATACTGACGTCGCGCACCGAAGCGCGAATGCCTTCGGTGCGGTCGGTCAGCAGCGTGACGCGCATATCGCCGGGCAATTGGCGCTCGAGTTCGGGCAAGGCGCGCTTGATCGCATCGACCGTGCCGATGACGTTGGCGCCGGGCTGGCGGCGCACTTCGACGATGATCGCCGGTGTGGCGTTCATCCAAGCGCCCAGGCGCGTATTCTCGGCCGACATGACCACCTCGGCCACGTCCGACAAGCGCACCGGCGCGCCATCGGCATAAGCGATCACGAGATTGCGATAGGCGGCGACATCGGCGAGCTGGTCGTTGGCATCGATACTCCACGAGCGCGTCGGCCCGTCGAAGCTGCCCTTGGCGGTGTTGACGTTGGCGGCCGCGATCGCCGTGCGCAGCGTGTCCAGCGACAGCCCGCGCGCAGCCAAAGCCTGCACGTTGGCTTGAATACGCACGGCCGGGCGCTGGCCGCCGCTCAAACTCACCAGGCCCACGCCGGGCACTTGCGCGATCTTCTTGGTGAAGCGCTGATCGACCAGATCTTGGATTTCGGGCAGGCCGCGCGTCGGCGAGGTGACGCCCAGCGCCAGGATCGGCGCATCGGCGGGGTTGATCTTGGCGTAGATCGGCGGGGCGGGCAGGTCGCTGGGCAGCAGTGAACTCGCCGCGTTGATCGCGGCCTGCACTTCCTGTTCGGCCACGTCCAAGCGCAGATCGAGCGCGAATTGCAGCGTGATGACCGAGGCGCCCGCCGAGGACGACGACGACATCCGGTCGAGCCCGGCCATCTGGCCGAATTGGCGTTCGAGCGGGGCGGTCACCGTGTTCGCCATCACGTCGGGGCTCGCCCCCGGATAAAGCGTACGGACCTGGATCGTCGGGTAATCGACCTCGGGCAAGGACGACAGCGGCAGCAAGCGCAACGCCACCAGGCCGATCAGCACGATCGCCAGCATCAGCAGCGTCGTCGCCACGGGGCGCAGCACGAAAAGCCGTGACGGATTGAGGCCGTCTTCGACCGCGTCGTTCGCGGGATCGCTCACGGGCGCTGGCGTCCGCCGCCGCCGCCCGCACCCGGCGGGCGTTCGCGCGGCCCGTCGCCCGGCATCACGACTTGCGCGCCGTCGACCAGATTGTCGGCGCCTTCGGAGACAACGCGCTCGCCTTCCGAGATGCCCGACAGGATAACGATACGATCGCCGTCGGCGATTCCGGTCGTGACCTGGCGCAGGCTGACGGTACGGTCCGCATTCAGCGCGAAGACGAACGCGCCGCGTGCACCATGACGCACGGCCGAGACCGGCACGGTGATGGCGCCCGCGATCGTATCCGCGCGCACGCGCACATTGACGAATTGGTTGGGGAACAAGCGGCCGTCCGTATTGGCGAAGCGCGCTTTGGCCTTCACCGTGCCGCTGGTCGCGTCGACGACATTGTCGAAGGTGAGGAACGTTCCCTCGGCGAGTGTTGCGACGCTTTGTTGATCGAGGGCGAGTACGGGCAACGGCGCGCCGCCGGCGATGCGCGCTTGCAAGGCGGGGCGGCGATCCTGGGGAACCGCGAATATCACGTCGATGGGATCGAGCTGCGTAATAACGGCAATGCCGTTCGCGTCACCGGGCGTCAGGTAGTTCCCGATATCGGCTTGGCGCAGGCCGATACGCCCGGCCACCGGTGCGGTGATCGTCGTGTATTCGAGATTGAGCCGCGCCGTACCGACCAACGCCTCGTCGGCGGCGACGGTGTTTTCGAGCTGCTTCACCAGCGAGGCTTGCGTATCGACCTGCTGGCGCGCGATCGAATCCTGCGCCAGCAGCGTGCGATAGCGCCCGAGATCGCGCTGCGCATCGGCGAGCTGGGCCTGATCACGGGCGAGATTGGCCTGGGCTTGGGCGAGGGCGAGGCGATAGGGCCGCGCATCCATCTGCGCCAAAACCTGACCTTTGGTCACCATCTGGCCTTCGGTGAAATTGATGCCGACCAGAATGCCGGCAAGCTGCGTGCGCACCGTGGCGGTGACGACCGGCTGCACGGTGCCGATCGCCGATACGACGACGGGCACGTCGGCGCGGGTCGCTTGCGCCACGCCGACCGTCGCCGCCGGGCGGAAGCGCGGCGCGGGCGTCGCGACGGCGCGCTCGCGCGGCATCTGGACGAACCAATACCAGGCCCCGGCCGCACCCCCGCCCAGCACGGCGAGCGTTAGAAGCCACGTGATGAAGATCGAAGTGCGGCTTTTTACCGGCGGCATGTCGTGTTCGTTCGTTCGAAGCGTGTCATGCCGACGAATATAGCGGCACCGCCCTGCGGTGCTGTTCCGGAATGTTACCGGATGTGCCCGCCTGTGGATGCCTTCGGCCCGCGCAAACCCGTTTCGATTGGTCCTGGCGCCGCCGAACGCTGGCGCCCGTCATGCCGTGTAACGCGTTTCCGACGGAAACGACGGAAAATCAATGGTGTACGGGACGCGGCAAATTGAGGCACAGCACCAGCCGCGTCACGCCCGCTCCGTCGATCGGCGGCGAGCGATGGACGATCCCGCTGGCGGGGGCGGCGCAGCTGCCTTTGAACATGCCGGCGGCGAAGCGCGACAGGCTTGGAATCGGCCCGCGATAATCCTTCTGGCGGTCGAGAGCGGCTTTGCCAAAGGCCGGCGGAACCCATTGCGTGCCGGGCCCGCGATAGGTCGCCAGCAGGCGCGCCTCGACGCAATCGCGGTGGAACTTCCAGCATGCGTCGTGATCGACGGCTTCGAGGCGGATATCCACCTGCGCGCTGTCCATGATTGCCATGAATCGCCGGGCGAGCCCCGCGATATCGTCCAGCAACATGTCGCGCATCGCGCCCTGGGGCGTGCGCGCGCCGTCGAGCATCGCCGCGATGGTGGCTACGACGCCGTTATCGTCCGCGATTGCGCGCGCATCGGGCAAATTCTCGGACGGCAGCGCGTCGAGCCACTCGGCGAATGCTTGCGGCAGTTCGCGTTCCCATATCGCGAGTTCGACCGCCTTGTCGCGGATGCGATCAAGAATCGACGGCGCATAGCCGTGCAGGACAAGCGCTTCGCGTTCAAGCGTCGCCGTCATTGCGCGCTCCGTTTCCAGGGTGGAAAGGGATCGGCGAATTTGCGCGGCCAAGCTTTCGGGCCCAGCGCCATTTCGTCGTCGGTCAGCAAGCAGCCTTCCAAGCGTTTGCGCAAATCGGCTTCGTCCATGCCGATGCCGATGAAGACGAGCTCCTGGCGCTTGTCGGCGAATTCGCCTGCGCAGGTCGCGTCGTAGTGGCGGCGCCATTCGGGATCGTCGGGCCAGCGTTCCTGCGGCATCGACGACCACCACAGCCCGGCGGCTTCGACCTTCACCGCGGCACCGGCTTGGTCGAGCGTGCCCGCCCAATGGAAGCGCGTGGCGAGCCACAGATAGCCTTTGGCGCGCACCACGCCGCGCCATTCGGAATCGATGAACGCCTTGAAGCGCGCGGGATGGAAGGGGCGCCGCGCGCGGAACTCGAAATTGCGCACGCCGAATTCCTCGGTTTCCGACGGCAAGCCGCCGGCCATCGCCTGCGCCCAGCCCGGGAATTCCTCGACCTTCACAGGGTCGAAGCGATGCGTGCCCAGAATCTCGTCGAGCTTCACGCGGCCGTGATCGGCCAGCACGATACGCGCGGACGGGTTCAGCGCTTTGACGAGGCTGAGCACGCGATCGAGTTGCTCGCTATCGACTTGGTCCACCTTGTTGACGATCAGCGTATCGGCGAATTCGATCTGCTCGGCCAGCAGGCCGACGACGGGGCGCGTATCCTCCGGCCCCAGCGCCAGACCGCGATGGCCCAGCAAATCGCTGGACTCGTAGTCGCGGATCAGGCGCTCGGCATCGACGATTGTCGCCATCGTGTCGACGCGCGCGATGTCGGACAGGCTTTGGCCGTCCTCGTCGCGGAACTGGAACGTCGCCGCGACGGGCATCGGCTCGGAAATGCCGGTCGACTCGATCAAGAGATAGTCGAAGCGCCCGGCGGCGGCGAGGTCGCGGACCTCCTTCAGCAAATCGTCGCGTAGCGTGCAGCAGATGCAGCCATTCGACATCTCGACCAGCTTTTCCTCGGTCCGGCTGAGCTTGGCGTCGCCGTTACGGACGAGGGCGCCGTCGATATTGATCTCGCTCATGTCGTTGACGATGACCGCGACGCGCCGTCCTTCGCGGTTGCGCAGGACATGGTTCAGCAGGGTCGTCTTCCCGGCACCGAGAAAGCCGGACAGAACGGTGACGGGAAGGCGGCTATCGGCGGCTAGCATTGGTGGCTCCCGATGGGTGATATAATATAACAGTTATAAAGAAGTTTATTTAGTCAATTGTTTAAGATTAAGACCTCCTATTTAAGGCGAAGAACCTGCGCCAAAAAATCTTGACGCGCAATGCTATATCATTGCTTATTTGAGTCACGTTTTCCAGAGCGAGGTTGGCAATGACGAAGCGGCGGACGGTGTTTTTGGCGGCGATCGCGACATTGGCGATAGCCGGAGCGGCGGCGTTGCCGGCGGCAGCGCAGGATGCGGCGCGTATCTTGCGGGTCGTTTCGCCGTGGGAGATCACCGGCCTCGATCCGGCGCGCTCGGGCTATGTCTTCGCGCGGATGCAGATCGCCGAGACGCTCGTCGGCGCCGATAAAGGCGGCCTGCCCGAGGCGGCGATCGCGCGCAGCTGGTCGGTGTCGGCCGACGGCAAAACCTGGCGCTTCGACTTGCGCGCGGGCACAACCTTCCACGACGGCACGAAGCTCGATGCGGCGGCCGTCGCCGCGTCGCTCAATCGCGCCAAGGCGAACGCCGCCGGATTGCTCGCCAACGCGCCGATCGCGACGATCGCGCCCGAAGGCGAGGCGATCGTCATTGCATTGTCGCGGCCGTTCTCGGCCTTGCCCGCGTTCCTGGCGCATTCCAGCACGATCGTGCTCGCCCCCTCCGCCTACGATGCGGCGGGCAACGTGGCGCGGATCGTCGGCAGCGGCCCTTATCGCGCCACGGTGGTCGAACCGCCGCTGCGCGTCGAGGCGGAGCGTTTCGCCGATTGGCGCGGGGCGGCGCCGGCGATCGCGCGTACGAGCTATCTGGCGGTGCCGCGCGGCGAGACGCGCGTGGCGATGGCCGAAGGCGGACAGGCCGATCTCGTATACGTCGTGCCGCCCGAAGCGGTGGCGCGTTTGCAACGCAATGCGCGCCTCCATCTCGACGTGCAGGCGATTCCGCGCACGCGCATGCTGAAGCTCAACGCGGCACCGCCTTATTTCGACGACGTGCGCGTGCGTCAGGCGGTCAGCTTCGCGCTCGATCGCGAAGGTATCGCCGAAGCGATTCTGCGCAGCCCCGCCACGCGGGCCACCCAAATGTTTCCGCCGGGCCTGGCCGAATGGCACGCGCCGGACTTGGCGCCGCTGGCGCATTCGCTGCCGCGCGCCAAGGAATTGCTCGCCGCCGCGGGCTGGCGGGCGGGCGCCGACGGCATTCTGGTCAAGGACGGCAAGCGCTTCGCGGTCACGCTGCGGACCTTCTCCGACCGGCCCGAACAGCCGCCGATGGCCGCCGCGATCCAAGCGCAGCTGCGCGATGCGGGGATCGACGTGACGGTCGCGATCGTCAATAGCGGCGAAATTCCCGCCGGGCATCAGGACGGCACGCTGCAAATGGCGCTGCTCGCGCGCAACTTCGCCCTCGTCCCCGATCCGATCGGCACGATGTTGCAGGATTTCGGGCCCAAAGGCGGCGATTGGGGGGCGATGAATTGGTCGAGCCCCGTGATGGCGGCGGCTTTGGCGGCGCTGTCCGCGCCGGCCGACGCGGCGGCGCGCGCCAAGGCGCGCGGCGACATCGCGCGCTTGCTGCAGGCCGAATTGCCGGTCGTGCCGATCGCGTGGTTCGACTACGCGGTCGCGATCAACCGGCGCGTGGAAGGGGCGAGCGTCGATCCCTTCGAATTGTCCTACCGCTTGTCCGCGATGAAATGGGCGCCCTGACCCGCGTTCTGGCGGGGCGTCTGGCGCAAGCTGTGATGGTCGCGTTGCTGGTGGGGATCGCCAGCTTCGCGATCGTCGAGATGTTGCCCGGCGACCAAGCCTTCCGCATCGCCGCCGCGCGCTATGGCGAAGATCTGGCGTCGGCGCGCGCCGCCGCGACGGTGCGCGCGGAACTGGGCCTCGATCGGCCGTGGCCCGCGCGTTTGGCGGTGTGGCTCGGCCAGATCGCGACGCTCGATCTCGGCGTGTCGCTCGTCAGCGGCGAGGATGTGATCGAGGAACTGAGCCTCCAGCTCGGCGCGACGGTCGGGCTGTCGCTGCTGGCGCTGGGTCTGTCGGCGCTGGTCGGCGTGCCGCTCGGCATCGCCATGGCGATGCGCGGCGGCGCGCTCGATGCCGCCGGTCTGGTCGTCGCGGCGGCGTTGCGCGCGACACCCGCTTATCTGATCGGCCTCGGCCTGATGCTGTTGATTGCTGTGCAGTGGGGTTTGCTGCCGGCCGCGGGATACGACAACGCCGCCGCGTGGCCTTTGCCGGCGGCCACGCTGGCGATCGGCCTTGCCGCGATGTCGATGCGCGTGACGCGCGAGGCGGCCGCGCGCGTGCTGGCGCGCGCCGATACGCATTTCGCGCGGACCAAGGGCCTTGCGGAAGGGGCGGTGCTGCGCCGCCACGTGCTGCGCAACGCCGCCGTTCCGGTCGTCGCCTATATGGGCGTGCAGCTCGTCTGGCTGGTCGAAGGCGTGGTCGTCGTCGAATCGCTGTTCGCGTGGCCCGGGATCGGTCATGCACTGGTCCATGCGGTCGTCGCGCGCGACGTGCCGATGATCCAGGGCACCGCGCTGGCGATGGGGCTGATCTTCGTGGCGCTCAACGCGGCCGTCGATGCGCTTTGCCTGGCGCTCGACCCCAGGGGGCGGCGCGAATGACGGCGATACCTCTTTCCCGCCTTGCGGGTGCGTTATTGCTCGCCGCAATCCTCGCCTTCGCGCTGTTGGGACCTTTGCTGATCGACGCCGATCCGCTGCGCCAGAATCTGCGCGCGACGCTGCGCCCGCCCTCGGGCGAATTCCTGCTCGGCACGGATCATCTCGGCCGGTCGATGCTGGCGCGCCTCGCGTCCGCCGCGCGGCTGTCGCTGGGGCTGGCGGCGGCGGCGGTGCTGCTGGCGGGCGTCATCGGCACGGCGCTGGCGGCACTCGCGGCCGCCGCGCGCGGGCGCGCCGCGGATCGCGCCTTGTCCGGGTTGTGCGACGCGACGATGGCGCTGCCCGGCCTATTGACGGTCGTGCTGATCGCCGCTTTGGCGCCCGGCCAGCTTTGGCCGCTTTATGCGGGCCTCGTGGCGACGCAATGGGTCGAGTTCTTCCGCCCGGTGCGCGCCTTCGCCGCCGGGCGTCTGGCGGCCCCGGATGTCGAGGCCGCACGATTATTCGGCTTCGGCGGATGGCACGTCTTCCGCCGGCATCTGTTGCCCGAATTGGCGCCGTTGATCGGCACGCTCGCGGCATTCGGCGTGGCGAGCGCGGTGCTGGCGGTTTCCACCCTCAGCTTCGTCGGCATCGGCTTGCGTCCGCCCACGCCGGAGCTGGGCAGCATGATGGTCGAGTTGCTGCCGCACTACGCCGACGCGCCTTGGCAATTACTGGCGCCGGCGGCGCTGATATTCGCGACGGTGCTTGGTCTGCGCTTGGTCGCTTCGGCCGGAGACGAAGCATGAGTGCCGCACCGATGCTGGAGATCAAGGGCGTGTCGGTTCGCGCGGGCGGAAAAGCGCTGGTGCGCGACGCCGAACTGCGCGTCGCGGCGGGCGAATGCCTGGTCGTGATGGGCGAAAGCGGCTCGGGCAAATCGCTGCTGGCGCATGCGATCATGGGCGATCTCGGACCCGGTCTCGTCGCGCGCGGCGAAATCAGCGTCGCGGGCCACCGGATCGATACGCTGACGCAAGGCGAGCGGCGCGCCTTTTGGGGCAGGCGGATCGCGTTGCTGCCGCAGGAGCCGTGGCTGTCGCTCGATCCCTTGATGCGCGTCGAAAGCCAGATCGCGGAAACCCATGCGCTGGTCGCGGGACGCGATTGGGCCGACGCCAAGGCGCGTGCGGCCAAGGATCTTGGCCGCTTGGGCCTTTCGGAGTCCGCGCGGCAATTGCCGTTCCGTCTGTCCGGCGGTATGGCGCAGCGCGTGGCCATCGCCGCGACGATGGCGGCGGAGGCGGGGTTGCTGATCGCCGACGAGCCGACCAAGGGGCTCGACGCCGACGCTTGCGCCGGCGTCGCCGCGTCGCTGCGCGCGCAGATGGAACATGGCCGCGCCGTCGTGGTCGTGACCCACGATATTGGTCTCGCCCGCGCGCTGGGCGGGCGGATCGCCGTGATGCGCAACGCCGACATCGTCGAGACCGGCGACACGCGCGATGTGCTGTCGGCGCCGCGTGAAGATTACACGAAGATGTTCGTCGCCGCCGATCCGGCGAATTGGCCGCGTCCGGACGCGCATGCCGGCGGCGAACACGTGCTGCGGGGCGAGAAACTTGCCGTCGCGCGTGGTGCGAATTTGTTGTTCGAGGACATCGACGTTGCGCTTGCGCGCGGCGAGATCGCCTGCGTGCAAGGCCCCAGCGGTGGCGGCAAGACGACTCTGGGCGCGGTGTTGCTGGGGCTTTTGCCGCCGCAGCGCGGCGTGGTGCGTCACGCGGACGGCGTCGAAGCCTGGCGGTATCAAAAGCTTTATCAGGATCCGGTCGCGGCCTTCGCGCCGTATTCGACCCTGCGCGTTGCGCTGGATGACGTCGTGCGCCGTCATGGCGCTGCTTGGTCCGCCGTCGAGGCAATCTTGGCGCGGCTATCGGTGCCGCTCGAGCTGCTCGATCGGCCGCCCAGTCAGGTCTCCGGCGGCGAGTTGCAGCGCGTGGCGATCGCGCGGGCGTTGATTGTCGATCCCGTTTTCCTGTTCGCGGACGAGCCGACGTCGCGTCTCGATCCGCCGATCCAGCGCGCGACGATGGAATTGCTGCGCGAACTCGCCGTCGAACGCGGCCTCGCCATGCTGCTGGTCACGCACGATCCCGACCTCGCCGCCGCGATGTCCGCCCGGCCGCCGTTGCGCATCGGCTGAACCCGCCCGCGACGGGGCATGACGCGGCCGCAAGTCGCGGCTATATAGACGCCTTGCGGGCGCTTCGAGATGCGCCGGCGGCGGAGTGCGCATGAAGAGAATCGCGATTATCGGGATCGGGGCCGGCGATCCGGAGCACATCACCATCCAGGCGATCAACGCCCTCAACCGGGTCGATGTGTTTTTCCTGCTGGAGAAGGGCGAGGCGAAGTCGCAGCTGATCGAACTGCGCAAGGAAATCTGCCGCCGCTATATCGCCAAGGATCGCGTCTATCGCTTCGCCGACGCGACCAGCCCCGACTGGGCGCGCGACACGCCCGACTACCGAGCGACCGTCGACGATCTGAACCGCGACAAACAGGCGGTGTTCGAGCGCCTCTTCGCCACGGAATTGAAGGACGGCGAATGCGGCGCGTTTCTGGTGTGGGGCGACCCGTCGCTCTACGACAGCACGATCCGCATCGTCGAAACGATCGTCCAGGCCGGTACGCACGACATCGAATTCGAGGTGATCGCCGGGATCAGCTCGATCCAGGCGCTCGCCGCGCGCTGCAAGACGACGCTCAACAGCATCGGCGGCGCCGTCGCGATCACTACTGGGCGGCGTCTGTCGGCCGGTTGGCCCGAAGGGTTCGACAATGCGGCCGTGATGCTCGACGCGCGCGACGCTTATAAGTCGCTCGCCGGGCGCGACGTCGATATCCATTGGGGCGCCTATGTCGGCATGAAGGAGGAGATCGTGATCTCCGGCAAGCTCGCCGACGTCGCCGACGAAATCGCGCGCGTGCGCGCCGAGGCACGCCGCGAGCACGGCTGGATCATGGATAGCTATTTGCTGCGCCTCAACGACGGCGGCGACAAAAGCTAAGCGGGTTTGCGCGCCGTCAGGATCGTGACCGGCATCGACGTGCGCCACGCATCGAACTTACCGACGGGCGAGGCGTGCGCGACCGAGATTCGCACCAACTCGCCTTCATAGGTTGCGCGGGCGGCGATCAGCACCGCTTCGCTTTGCAGCGTCACGGCATTGGCGACCAGCACACCGCCGGGGCGCAACGCCGCCCAGCATTTTTCCAAGAGGCCCGCTTCGCTGACCCCGCCGCCGACGAACACGGCGTCGGGCGTTTCCAGTCCTTCGAGGGTGGCGGGGGCCGTACCCGCGACGATCTGCAATCCAGGCGCCCCCAGCGCCTTCGCGTTGGTCGCGATCATGTCACGCCGGGGCTCGTCGCGTTCGACCGCGATGGCGCGGCAGGCGGGATGCGTGCGCATCCATTCGATGCCGATCGAGCCGCAACCGGCCCCCACATCCCACAGCAGCGCGCCGGGATAGGGGGCAAGGCGCGCGAGCGTCGCCGCGCGAACATCGCGCTTGGTCAATTGCCCGTCATGGACATAGGCCTCGTCCGGCAAGCCCGCGACGATAGGCAGCAATGGCGCCATTGCGTCGGCGACGCAGGCGACGGCGACGAGGTTCAGGTCGCGCCGCCGGTCGGGTGGAAATGCGTCGGCGCGCGCATCGAAGCGCAATTCGCCTTCGCCGCCCATATGCTCGAGCACGGTGACGTCGCTCGACGCGTATCCGCGCGCGCACAGAATGCGCACGATGGCTGCGGGCGTGTCGCCGCTATCGCTCAGCACGAGCAGCTTGGCGCCGGGTTGCAGATGCGGATGCAGCGCCTCTATTGGACGGCCATGGACGCTGATTGTAACGACATCTTGTAGCGGCCAGCCCATGCGCGCGGCCGCCAGCGCGAAGGAAGACGGGGCCGGGTGGACCCGGTACTCGTCCTTCGCCAATCGCCGCGCCAGCGTGGCGCCGACGCCGAACCACATCGGGTCGCCGCTCGCCAAAACGCAGACCTTCGTGCCGCGAAGGGCGAGCAGTTTTTCGATCCCGGCTTCCAGCGGGCTGGGCCATGGCCAGCGTTCCTGCGCCCCATCCGGAACCAGCGCCAGATGGCGCTTGCCGCCGGCCAGGATCTGGGCGCGCGCGATGGCTGCGCGGGCCGCCGGGCTCAAGCCCGCCAGCCCGTCCTCGCCGATCCCCACGATCTCCAGCCACGCGTCCATTTGTCCTCGATTCGTCAGGCCGATCCGGACATTACGGGCGTTGCGGGATCGGGACGAGTATGATCTTTACCGGTCGAGGCGAATTCGATCAGGGAATCGCATGCGGAGCAATACGGCCTGTCCGGGTTTGTTCAGAATCGTGCCCGCGCGCGACGGCGGGATTTGCCGTTTGCGGCTCGCCTTCGGCCAACTTTCCGCTTCGGCCGCGCGCGCCATCGCCGGGATCGCTAGGCAGCATACAAAAGGCGTGATCGACATCACCAACCGCGCCAATCTGCAACTGCGTGGTGTGGATGCCGCCGGCGAAGCGGCGTTGATCGCCGAACTCGTCGCGGCCGGGCTGGGGCCCACACGCCCCGAGGCCGACGGGGCGCGCAACGTGCTGGTCAGCCCGACCGCCGGTATCGATCCCGTACAGTGTTTCGATGCGCTGCCGCTGGCGGCCGAAATCGACGCCTTCCTGCAAAGTGACGGCATCGCCGAGCGTTTGAACCCGAAATTCGGCGTGTCGCTCGACGCGGGCGAAAGCCTCATTGCGATCGATCACCCGAACGACATTTGGCTCGCCGCGATGGGCGACGGCCATGTCGCGCTCGGCATCGCGGGTACGGTCGAACAGGCCGCGCGCGGCGTTCCCTATCTCGTTTTCGCTGAAACCGATGCGGCGAAGGCCGTGAACTTGGCCATCGCGCTGTTCCTGGAACTTGCGGGTGCCGATCCGGAAATCCGGCGCTATCGCGATCTGCTGAAATCCACATCGCGCGCGGAAATTCTGGCGCGACTGGGCGGCGATTTGAGTCGTGAAAGTTGGGTCCGGCCGGCGTTGCGGCCGATGAGTCATGTCGGCATCCATCCGCAGCGCGACGGGAAATGGTTTCTCGGCGCCGTGCCGCCGCTCGGGCGCCTATCGCCCGCCATGCTCGAAGACCTCGCCGCTCTCGCGCAGACCTATGGCGACGGCACGCTGCGCCTGACGCCTTGGCAAGGCGTCGTGCTGCCGGGGATCGCCGATGCGCAAGCGGCGGCAAAAGCGGTGACGGCGGCCGGGTTGATCGTCGATCCCGCTTTGCCGTTGGCGTCGATCGTCGCGTGTTCGGGAAGTTCCGGCTGCACCTCGGCCTTTGCCGACACGAAGAACGACGCGCTGGCGCTGGCGCGCGATTTGGGTGCGTTGGGCGGGAAGACGGTCCATCTGACCGGCTGCGCCAAATCCTGCGCCGTCGCGGGCACGGCCGATATCACGCTCCTCGCGCAAGCGCCGGGGCGCTATACGGTGTTCCGCAAAGACGGAAACGATTCGGCGCGGTTCGGGCGGTGCGTCGCGGAAAACGCCGCACGCGCCAAAATCGCCGGCATCGTTTCGGCAGCTTAGGAAGTCGATGGACTATATTCGCGACGGCGCCGAGATCTATCGCAGATCCTTCGCCACGATCCGCCGGGAAGCCGATCTTTCCCGCCTCCCGCCCGATTTGGAGAAGCTTGCGGTGCGCGTGATCCATGCTTGCGGCATGGTCGACGCGGCCGGCGATTTGGTTTTCTCCGACGGGGCGGGGAAGGCGGGCCGCGATGCGCTGGCGGCGGGGGCACCCATCCTGTGCGACGCGCGCATGGTCGCCGAAGGAATCACCCGCGCGCGCTTGCCCGCGAAGAACCGCGTGATCTGCACGCTGGGCGATCCGCAAGTGCCCGATCTCGCCGCGCGGATCGGCAATACGCGCTCGGCGGCCGCGCTCGAGCTTTGGCGTCCCGATCTCGCCGGTTCGGTCGTTGCCATCGGCAATGCGCCGACGGCGCTTTACCGCCTGCTCGAAATGCTCGACGACGGCGCGCCGCGCCCCGCTTTGATCCTCGGCTTTCCCGTCGGCTTCATCGGCGCGGCTGAGTCGAAGGACGAGCTCGCGGCGAACAGCCGTGGCGTGAACTTCGTGGCGCTGCGCGGGCGGCGCGGGGGCAGCGCCATCGCCGCCGCCGCCGTCAACGCGCTGGCGACGGAGGTCGAGTGATGAACAAGATCGGCCGTCTTTTCGGGCTCGGCGTCGGGCCGGGCGATCCCGAGCTTCTGACCGTCAAGGCATTGCGCATTCTGCGTGCGGCACCGGTCGTCGCCTATCTCTCGGCCAAGGCGAAGAAGAGCAACGCGCTGTCGATCGTCGAATCCTATCTCGATCCGCGCCAGACGATGATGCCGTTGATCTATCCGGTGACGACCGAGAAGCTCGAGCCGCCGCATTGTTACGAGACCATCATCGCCGCGTTCTACGACGAAGCGGCGAACGAAATCGCGCGCCATCTCGACGCCGGAACGGATGTCGCCGTGCTGTGCGAAGGCGATCCGTTCTTCTACGGCTCGTTCATGTATCTGCATGACCGGCTCAGCACGCGCTACCCGACCGATGTCGTGCCCGGCGTGTGCTCGATCGTCGCGAGCTCGGCGGCGTTGGCGGCACCGCTCGTCTACCGCAATCAGACTTTGACGGTGTTGTCGGGCGTGTCGCCGGAGGCGGATCTCGAAGCGCGCTTGGCGCAGGCCGACGCGGCGGCGATCATGAAGCTCGGCAGCAATTTCGAGAAAGTGCGCCGCGTGCTGGTCAAGCTCGGCCTCGCGGACCGCGCGCTCTATGTCGAACGCGCGACGATGGCGGCGCAACGCATCGTGCCCTTCGCCGAGATCGATCCGGCAAGCGTGCCGTATTTCTCGATGATCCTCGTTCCCGGCACGCGTTGGCAGGGATGAACGCCCGCGCTCCAGCGATCGTGATTCTGGGGGCGGGCAGTCTGCCGGTCGCGCGTAAGATCGCGGCCGCATTGCCGGGCGCGCAAATCCATGGCCTGAAGTCCCGCGTAACCGACGCCGATATCGCGTTCGAGGAATTCGGCGTTCATTTACGCGATTTGTTCGCCCGCGATACGCCGATCATCGTGCTCTGCGCGACCGGCATCGTGGTGCGTGCGCTTGCGCCCTTGCTGCAGGACAAGCGCGCCGAACCGCCGGTCGTGGTGGTCGCGGAGGATGGCAGCGCGATCGTGCCGCTGCTCGGCGGCTTGCGCGGCGTCAACGATCTCGCAAAACGGATCGGTGCGGCGCTGGAAACGGCACCCGCGATCACCACGACCGGCGAGGTGCGTTTCGGCACGACGCTGGAACTGGCGCCGGAAGGCTACGTCCTCGCCAATCCGGCGGCGGGCAAGCGCTTCATGTCCGATCTGCTCGCCGGGGCAAAGGTTCGCATCGACGGCGTTGCGCCGTGGCTCGAAGAAACGCGCCTGCCGATCGATCCCGCCGGAACGTTGACGATCCGCGTTACGCCGAAGGCGGTCACGCCGGCAGAGGGCGAACTCGTTTTCCATCCGCGCGCGGTGCGCGTCGATGTTCAAAGCGGCGCCGCCGATCGCGTGATGGCCGCCCTCGCAGCACAAGGCCTGGCGCCGCAAGCCGTCGCCTGTGTCGTCGTGGCCGGGGAAGACGCCGCCGATCCGGCGATCCATGCGATTGCGAAAATGCTGGATCGGCCGTTGCGCATCGTCGCCGCCCTCGATGCCGATCCCGTGAAGCTGTCCGTCGCCGATGCGCCGATCGATCCGGCGACGATCGGGCGCGCGCGCGGAAAACTGAGTGTGATCGGGATCGGCCCCGGATCGCTCGACTGGCGCACGCCCGAGGCGCAGCGCGAATTGGCCGGGGCCGACGATCTGATCGGCTATGAGACCTATTTGCGGATGGCGGGGCCGTTCGCACCGCATCAAATCGTCCATGCCACCGACAACCGCGAAGAGATGGCACGCGCGCGCCATGCGTTCGCGTTGGCGGCGCAAGGCCGGTCGGTCGCTGTGGTGTCGTCGGGCGATCCGGGGATATTTGCGATGGCGGCGGCGGTGCTGGAAGCGTTGCACGACAACGCCGATCCGGCCTGGCACGGCGTGGAATTGAAGATCGTGCCGGGTATATCGGCAGCGCAAGCCGCGGCCGCGCGCAGCGGTGCGCCGCTGGGCCACGATTTCTGCGTCGTCTCTCTGTCCGACAATCTCAAGCCTTGGGACGTGATCGAGCGCCGCCTGTCATTGGCCGCGCAAGCCGATCTGGTGCTCGCCCTCTACAACCCGATCTCTCGTGCGCGGCCCACGCAATTGGCGCAGGCGCTGACGGCGATCCGCGCGCATCGTGCTCCGCAAACGCCGGTAGTACTGGGCCGCGATATCGGCCGCCCGGACGAAACTTCGCGCGTTGTCACGCTCGGGACGCTCGACCCGGCTTATGTGGATATGCGCACGGTCGTGATCGTTGGCTCGTCGACGACAACGACATTCGATAACGGGCGCTGGATCTATACGCCGCGCTGGTACGGCGACAAGAAGCCGGTCAGCGAATCTTGATCCAAGCGAGCGCATCGTCGATCGTATAGGCGATCGGCAATTCGGGCCGGGGCGGACGGCGCTTCATGATCACCTGAATGCCGAGCTCGCGCGCGGCGATCAGCTTGGCTTGCGTCGCCGTACCGCCGCTGTTCTTGCAGACGATCAGGTCGATGCGCTTGTCGCGCAGCAAAGCGCGCTCGCCCGCGACGTCGAACGGCCCGCGCGATAGCAGCAATTCATATTTCTTGAACGCGGGCATCGGCTCGGGCGCTTCGACCGAGCGGATCAGGAACCAGACATCGTCGAGCGATACGAAGGGCGCCAATTCCTGGCGGCCGACGGCCATCAGCACGCGCTTGGCACCGCACCGCAGGTTCACGGCGGCTTCGTCGAGCGTATCCACCTCCGTCCAGCGATCGCCGGGGCCGGCGCGCCAGGGTTCACGTTCCAGGCGCAGCAACTTCACGCCCTCCTGCGTGCACGCCTCGGCGGCATTGATCGCCATCGCGGCGGCGAAAGGATGCGTGGCGTCGATCACTGCATCGAATTTCTCGGCGCGCAAATACGCGGCGAGGCCTTCCGCGCCACCGAAGCCGCCGCTACGCCATTTGCCCGCGGGCAAACGAGGGGTTCTCGTCCGTCCCGCGAACGATGTGACGACGCGCGAAACCCCGTGCGCGACGAGGGCGGCGGCGAGATCGTAAGCCTCGGTCGTACCGCCGAGGATCAGAACGGAAGGGGATGTTTGCATGGCCGGAACGATAAAGCATAAACTGGAATCCCAGTCTCGTCGCGGTTTCCCAATCCAGTGACCGAATTTCGTTCGAACAGTTCCGGCCCGCGCGTGCGCGAGATCGCCAGTGTGGCCAATCCGCTGGTCAAGGAAATCCGCGCGCTGCATATGCGCAAGGCGCGCGCCGAGACGGGGCTTTTCCTGGCCGAAGGCGCGCGCACGATCGCCCAAGCGCTCGATCACGGTTTCGCGCCCGAGATGCTGGCGTATCGGCCCGATCCAACCATCGCGGCGCTATGTGACCGGGCCGCCGCCGCCGGCGCGCAATTGCTGGAAGTGTCGGACGCGGTGCTGGAGAAAATCTCCCAGCGCGACAACGCGCAAAGCGTCATCGGCGTGTTCCGCCAGCGTTTGCGCCGTCTCGCCGATCTCGATCCGAATTCGGCGCCGCTTTGGCTGGCGCTGGAAGGCGTGCGCGATCCCGGCAATCTCGGCACTTGCGTGCGCACGGCCGATGCGGTCGGGGCGGGCGGCGTGATTTTGATCGGCAATACATGCGATCCGTTCGGGATCGAAGCGGTGCGCGCGACGATGGGCTCGATCTTCGCCGTCCCGGTCTATACAGCCGAGCCGGACGAGGCACTCGCTTTCGTGCGCACCTGGCCGGGCGTGTCGGTCGGCACGGCGTTGCAAGGTGCGGTCGATTATCGCGAGGCCGCTTACGCAGCACCCACGCTGATCGTCAACGGGACTGAGCAAAGCGGCCTGAGCGATGCGATGCGCGATTCGTGCGGCATGCTGGTCAAACTGCCGATGCGCGATGGTGTGGAATCGCTCAATCTTTCGGTCGCGGCCGGGGTGATGCTCTACGCCGTGCGCGAACGGCTTTAGAATCCGCTTTCGCGGATCAGCACGCCCAGCACGATGTTCCAGATGCGGCGCAGGATGCTTTCGGGCGCCACGTCGATCCACGCCGTGCCCACGGCCACGCGGCGCGGCAACTCGCTCGCTTCGGGCGCCAAGCGCACGCGATAGATCGGCGTTTCGGGGATCAGCGTTTCCTGAGGGCCGGGCCGCACGCCGATATGCCCGCCATGGATCGACGCAAGCTCGGCATCGGCGAGTGCGCGCGTCGCCGTATCGGCGATCGACACCACGCGCGCTTTGATGCGCGGCGCTTGCGGATCGGCGAGCACCAGCCAAGCGGACGCATCCGCCGTCAGCCGCGCAAGATCCGCTTCCGCGATATAGGCGTCGATCACGACATGCGACATGTCGGCCAGCACGGCCAAAGCTTCGCCCGGCTGCACCCATTCGCCCGGGGTCAGCGCATCGCCGATCTCCATCACCGTGCCCTTGAAGGGGGCGGTCACGGTCAGCCTTGCGCGCTCGCCGGCGAGCCCGACACGCTCAGCCTCCGCGCGGTCGAGCTCGCGGCGCAGGATTTGTGCGCGCGCCGCCCCGTCGGCTTCCTGAAGCGCATTGGCGGCTTGCAGGCGCAATTGCGCGACGAGCCGTTCGGCTTGGGCAAGGCGATAATCGAGATCGGGGGAGTCGAAACGCACCAGCGTGGCGCCGGCGGCCACGTCGTCGCCCGCCGCGGCATCGACCGATACGAGCCGCCCGCCGACCGGCGCGACGACGAGGGCGCGTTGTTCGGCCCCCAGCACGGCCGGCACACCGATCGAGGCGCGCCACGGCACGATCAACGCGGCGATGAGGAGGCCGAACACGGCGAAGGTCACGATCGCGCGCTTGCCCATACGCCGCGCGGTGCCGAGCTTCGCCCATTCGACGATCTCCATGACGATGGGCCGCAGCAGGAACCACCAAATCTCGACCGCGAACAGCACGATCCCCAGCAGCTTGAAGAACATGTGATAGACGAGGAACGCGATGCCCAGGAACAGCGTGAAGCGGTAGATCCACGTGCCGAACGCGTAGCCGAGCAGGATCAGGCGCATGCGCGCCGGCCAGGCTTCCGGTGCCGGTTCGCTGCCGCCGAACAGGAATTCACGCAGCCGCCAGCGCGCCAGCGCAAAGGCGCGCTCCTGCAAATTCGGCACGTCGATCAGATCGCTGAACAGGTAATAGCCGTCGAAACGCATGAAAGGGCTGAGATTGACAGCGAGGGTCAATATCCAGCTCGACGTCGCCCAGATGAACACGACGCTGCGCAGCGGTCCGTCGGGCAGGAAGTTCCAGGCGAGCAGCGCGTAGCAGGCGAGACCGAGTTCGGCCGCCATCCCGGCGGCGGCGACGGCCACGCGTTTGCGCCGGTCGTTGAGCCGCCAGACCGACGTCGTGTCGGTGTAGAGCGTGGGATACATCACCATGAACGCCAAGCCCGTTGTCGGCACGTCGCAGCCGAAGCGCTTGGCGGTCACGCCATGGCCGAACTCGTGCAGAATTTTGGCGAGTGCGACCGACAGGAAGGCGAGCAACGCGCCCTCGAGCGAGAAGAAATGGACGAAACTGCCGGCAAAACTCTCCCATTGGCGCGCGGCGAGGTAGAAGCCGAGCAGGCCCGACAGCAGCGTCAACGCGAGGAAGCCGCGCGTGTAGATCCAGCCGAAATTGCGCGCCATGAAGTCGAGGACCGCGTCGGGCCGGAACAGCGGCAGGCGGACGAAGAGATAATTCTTCACCGCCCAGACCGGCCAGCTTTTACGCGAGGCGCGCAGCTGGGCGAGCATGCGTTCGATGCTTTTCTCGCCGCCGCCGCGCACGAGTTCGGACTTCATCAGGAACTTCGCCAGTTCCTGGATATCCTCGTTCGTCGGACGCAGGGTCGTGTCGCGCGCCACGCGTGCGGCGATGGCGGCGGGATCGCCCAAATGCCAGCGGCGCAGGATTTCGAACTCGGCCCAGCCGATGCGGAAATAGCGGCCGGAAACCGGATCGGCGAGCGTCCAGCTCGGCGCGCCGTCGCGCGCCGTCGGTCCCGGTTCCAGGCGCAACTCGTCGCGCAGCGGCGGCAGACGCGGGGCTTCGTCTCCGCCTCTCGCACCAGCGGCGGCGGCAGTGGCGCTCATAATCCCACCGCCTGGCGTAGCGCCGCGAGTGGCCGGCGGAAGACATAAAGCGCCAGCGGCACAGATTTGCCGTAGAGCTTCGCAGTCCCTTTCAGGCCAATGCGCGTCGCCGACATGTCGCCATCGGGCCGCGCCTTCAAACGATAGGCGAGCGCGCCGTCCGGTCCCGGCTGCGCGCGATAGGCCTGGAATTCGAGCGTGGCGGGCAAGGCGCGCTGCGGATCGGCATTGAGGAAGACGCGTGCTTCCGCGCCCGGCGGCAGGTCGATCGCGTCGGCGACGGGCAGGCGAATTTCGAATTCGGTCTGTGCGGGATCGGCCAGCAGCATGATCCGTTCGCCTTGCGCCACCGGGCGGCCGATCCAATCATTGGCATCGTCGAACACGACGATCCCGCTTTTGGCCGCGCGGATCTCGACGCGTTCGAGCAGCGTTTGCGTATACGCGAGTTCGGCGGCGGATTGTTCGTAGCGCCCGCGCAAGACGGGAACCGAGGCGCGCGCGCGCGCGTCGAACACCGCTCCTTGCAGGGCTTGGCGCAACTCGGCCTCCGCCGTCTCGGTCGCTTTGCGCGCGATGTCGAGCTGGCTTTGCAGCTTGCGATCGTCGAGGGCGACGAGCAATTCGCCGGCGGCGACGGCTTGATTGGGCTTCACCGGAATGCGGTCGATCACGCCGTCCAAGGCCGCACGCACGATCGCGGGCTCGCGCGCGACGATCTCCGCCGGGGCGAGCACGCTTTCGCTGACCGGCACGAAGCCCAGCGCCGCGACGGCCAGCACGCCCGCGACGCTCAAAGCCCGCGTCCAGCGCCCGGTCTCGCGGGGGACGCGCAGGCGGCCGCCGCGCGCGAGCCCGTCCCATGCATGGGCATAGGCTTCGGCCAGCAGATCGAGCGTGCCGAGCTCGGGGGCGGCGAAAACTTCGTCGCGCGCCAGCAGCAACGCACCCAGCCGGCGTTCGCCATTGGTCAATGCGATCAGCACCGCATGGGCGGGCAGGAACCCCGCCCAGCCATCGCGCCATTTCTCGGGAATATCGGCGGCCGTCAGCGTGCGGATTGGTGGCGCATCTTTGGCGGCGAGGAACGCGCCGAAGGCGCCTTCGGCCCACACGACGAAGGGTGCGTCGCGGTCGGCGGCGGCAAGGCCCGAGACGGCCGCAATCCGCCCGCCGCGCGTCGTATGCCGGAACAAGGCCGCTTGCCGATAGGGCACCAGCGCATGCGTCTCGTTGACCGCGACGAAGCCAAGTTCTTCGACCGATGCGGCGCGGCGCGCGCGGCGCTGCAATTGCAGCATCGCGGATAGGCGCCGCAAGGCGGCTTCGTTGCCGGCGGGCGGGACGGGCGCGTTCACTGGGTGGCGGGTGCGGATACGGCGCGCCCGCTCATACCCGACAGCAACTCGGGATGGCGGCCGACGATGCGCCCGAAAATCTTCACGGTCTGGCTGACCGGATCGATGCGCGCGGCCAAACGCACGATCTCGACCGGATAGGTCTTGCGCGTCTCCTCGATCTCCGCGCCGAAGCGCGTGCCGGGGCGCATACTCTCGATCAAGGCCGACGGCACGATCATTTCGACTTCCATCTCGCGGTCGTCGATGATCTCCAGGATCGGTTCGCCCTCGCGCGCGAACTGCCAGCGCTGGACGCGAAGCTCTCCGACGCGCCCGCCGAACGGGGCGGCGATCGTGCAGCGCCCGACGGGCACGCGCGCAGCGGTCACTTCCGCTTCGGCCGCCGCCACATCGGCCAGCGCCAGATCGTATTCGAGCTTGCTGGTCGCCCCCTGGCGATCGAGCTGGCTTTGCACGTCGGCCTGGCGGCGCGCGCGGTTGAGCAGGGCCTCGGTCCGCGCCAGGCGCGCGCGATAGGGCGCGCAATCGAGCGCCACCAAGCGCTGACCGTCCTGGATCGCGTCGCCTTCACGCACGCTAAGCTCGACGATCTGCGCCGCGATTTCGGTCGACAGCAACGTCGTCCGACGCGGAACGAGATGGAGACGTATCTCCCCTTGCGCGGCGAGCGGCGGCGGCGATTGCGCGCTTGCGTCGGCGGCGCCGAGTAACGCCGCCAGCAGACATGCGGCGCCGATCCGCGCCCGCGACGTCACGGCTGATCGGCGCGCTCGACCCGGATCGACCGGACGATCCGCGCGAACATCGACGGGTTGTCGGCGGGCGGCGGCGGAATTTCCGCCGCGTCCGGTTCGAGGGCGGCGGCCGGCGCGGTGGCGAAGACCGAGGGCGGGGGCGGCGGCAAGGCGCCAGCTTCCAGCCGCTCGCGCGGCACGGCGGCTTCCTGGCGCAGCGTCTCTTGAACCTTCTCGATCTCCATGCCCGCGAGACGGATGCGGCCCGCGAACAGATCGCCATTGGCGCGGCGGATGGCGCCGGTCAGCGTGGCGAGATCGGGCGCTTCGACCTCCTCGGGCAGCAGATCGGCGCCGAGCGAGACGAACACCGCCGCGAGCGCGTTCTGCAACGCGGCGTAGGCGCGGTCGCGCTCCAGCTCCGCGACGATCGATTCCGCGCGGCCGCGAATGCGGTCGAGATCGGCGACCGCCTGGGCCTGGGCTTGCTGCGCCCCCAGTTCGGACAGGCGTTTCTCGACATCCGCGATCTCGGTCGCGCGCTGGAACACGCCGGCCGAGCGCGCGAAGTTGCGCACTGCGAGATTGACCTGCGTGACCACCGCCATCGAAACCGCTTGGCGGCGCAATGCCGCCACTTCCTGCTGCACCTTGCCGACTTTGATCTGCGTGGGCGCTTGCAGAATGCTGAACAAGTTCCACGTCACGCGCGCACTGGCTTCGTTCCAGTTCTGCGTGTGGATATAGCTGTTGTCGTTGTGCTGGGCCTGCGCCAGGAAATTGAAATTGGGCAGCAGGCGCAGCAGGCCGCGCTTGGCCTCGTAAGCGGCGATGCGCGTGTTATAGGCTTCTTCGCGCACTTCGGGGCGCGTGACGAGGGAGATGCGCTCCATCGTTTCGATGTCGAACGGCACGTCGGGAATGCGCATCGCCGAGGGCGCGATCACCTCGACCTCGAAATTCGTCGTGGCGGGCAGGCCCATCAACTGACCCAAGCGCGCGGTCGCGGTCAGCAACTCGACCTCCAGCCCTTCGAGCTGGCGGATAAGGTCGAGGATCTGGCGTTGCTGGCGCAGATTGGCGCCCGGCGGCTGGGCGCGGCGCCGGTCGAGATCGCGCAAGGTTTCCAGCGCGAACAGCGCGTCGGTCAAGGCGGGCTTCAGATCGCCGCGCACGCGCTGGGCGGCCGCCGCTTGCCAATAGGCGACGCGCACCTCCTGGAAGATGTTGTTGATCGTGCGCCGGCGCCGTTCGCTGGCGATCATCGCGCGGTCGGCCTGCTGAAGCGCTTGGTAGTAGCTGACGCCGAAATCGAGCAAGCTCCATTGCAGCGTCAAATCGGCGGTGCCGATCTGCTCGTCTTCGCCCACCGTCGGGTTCACGGTGCGCACGCCGGTCCAGTAATCCTTGCTCCACTTCACTTCTTCGCGGTCGCGGACTTTGTAGCCGGCATTCGCGGTCAGCTTGGGCAGCATGTCGTAACTGGCGAGGTCGAGCTGGCGCAGTTGCAGCGCCTGTTCGAACATCGAAAGCCGCTGGTCGAGATTGTATTTGAGCGCGCGCGCGAGCGCTTCCTCCAGCGAGATCGCGCCGACGATCGGCTCCTGCTCGGAGAACAGATGCGGCCGGTCGGCGAGGCTGCGCTGAATATGTTCCTCGGTCGTGATCGGGTTCACATCCACCGCGCATCCGGCGAGGAAAATCGCGGTGCCGCAGAGAAGGGCGATGCGGCGCAAGGTGCTGGGCTGGTTCATCGCGGTTTTATCGTCCGTCATTGCTTGAGCGCGCGTTCGGAAGCGGGCGGCAGGAAGCGATCGGTGTAGACATCGGCCGCCTTCAACTGTGCGGTCGAATTCGTCGCGGCGGCGAGGCTCGCCAACCGGCGTTCGACGCGCGCGGTTTGCAGCGTGGCGAGGCCGGCGACGCGCGTATGCGGCGTCAGCAGCGTGCGGTCGCGCGCGATCTCCCAGCGATATTGTTCCGTCGTCGGTTCGACGAAGGGATCGACGGTGCGCAGCGCCGCGATGCCTTCCGCCGAATTTTCCAGCATGCGCAGGATGCCCGCGAGCGACCCGCCGACCACCGCGCGGATGCGCTCGGAATCGGGCTCCAGGCGGTCGTTGTGCACGAACATACCAAGGCCCAGCAATTCGACGCCGTAGTCGGCGTAGCGGAAAACGGTCAACTCGTTCTCCGCCGTGCCCATCACTTTGAGCGAGGGCAGGATGGTCGAGATCGAGCCGACGATGCCGTCGACTTGCGATTTGGCGAGCACGAATTCGCGCAAATTCGGCGAGATGTTCTGCCAGACCACGTCGGTCGGTGCGAGGCCGGCCCCTTGCGCGAACAAGGGGAACAGGATGCGCGCCGAAACGCCCGGCGGTGCCGCGATGCGCCGGCGCTTCAAATCGGCGGCGACGCGGATGTCCTTGTGGCGGGTAATGAGGGCCGCTTCGGATTCGTCGTACACCGACGCGACGATCGTCACGCGCTGGGCGGGCGGCGCTTGCAGGTTATGCGCGAGCGCCACGTTCAAATCGCCGAAGCCGAAATCGACCTCGCCCGACGCCACGCGCTGGACGGTGTTGAGCGTGCCGTAGCCGCGTTCGAGCGCCACGCGCGTACCCCGCTTGGCGTATTCGCCTTTGGCTTCCGCGACCGCGACGAAAGCGTGCAGGCTTTGCAACTGCCATTCGACGGCGAAGCGCGCGGCTTGCTGTTCGGCGGGGCTTTGCGCCGCGACCGGACCGGCGGCGAATAATCCGGCCAGCGCCAGGGCGATCAGCGTGGGGCGTCGTGTCATCGCGTTCGTCTTGCTCCGTTGCATCAGGCGGCTTCGCGGTCGTGTTCGACCAGATCGCCGATCAAATTCAGGATTTCGGCGATCTCGCCGGCGGCGGCGGCTTTCGCCAATTGGCTGGTCAGCGACGGCTGGGCGATCGGCGACGGCGCCAAATCGATCCGCGCTTCGAGGGCGCCGGCGTCCGGTGCGCCAGGTACCGAAGTGCCCTGGCCCGGCGGCAGCACGATCGCGGGCGCGGGGGTATCGCCGGTGGGCAAGGTGCCTTCGGGCGTGGGGACGCGGATCGTGACTTCGGCGCGCGCTTCGTTGCCTTGGCTGTCGCGCGCGACGACGACGAATTGATAGACGCCGGGGGCCACATTGGCGTCGGGCGAAGCGGAGACGGTCTGGTTCGTCGGATCGAACTGCACCCAGCTCGGCAACGGATCGCCGCCCGCCGCACGCGCGTCGTATTGCAGGCTGGCGAGCTCGGCCGGGTTGTCGTGGGTGAAGGTGACTTTGTCGGTCGTCGCCGTGCCGTCGCGCGAGGCGATGCGATCGATCGGATCGCCGTCCAGCCGCAAACGGCCCGCTTGATTGGGGTCCGGCAATGCCGCCAGCGCCTGGGAAAGCGAGCTTCCTTCCAGCACGCCGAGCACGGCTGGCGGGGCGGGGATCGGCGGCAGACCGCCCGAATTGCTCGGGCCGGTGGTCGAGGCGATCAACGTCGACGGCGGCAGCGGCGGCAGCCCGACGGGCGGGGCTGGCGGCGGCGGGGCGGGCGGCGACGGCGAGGACGGCGGTGTGGCGACCTTCGGCACATAGGTGACGTTGACGGTCGTGCGCGCCGTGGCGCTGTTCAACTCGTTCGTGCCGCCGGTGTTGGACGTGCCGGCGTCGCGCGCCACGAAATCGAAGGTGCGATTGCCCTGGGTGGGCACGTCCTTCGTGTTCGTGTAGCGCATGCCGTCGATCAGCGACGACGTATCGTCGCGCGGGATCAAGCCGCCGCCATTGCGCGTGATCGTGATGATCGGATTGACCGTATTGGCGTTCGTGACGGCGATCTGGAAGGTCGTCGCTCCTTGCGTCGCCGTATAGGTGCCGTTCTCGTCGAGCGCCACCTTCACGCCGCCGATCGACAACTCCTCGGACGCGCCGTCGCGCAGATCGCCCGCCGTGATGATCACGCTGACGAGGCTGGTATTGTCCACGTCGCGCACCGAATTGGTCAGCGCCATGTCGGCGGGGACGGCCGCTTCGCCTTCGTTGCGCACGAAATTGGCGGTGTAGTTGACGCCGGTCGCCGTGCCGTTCAAATCGACGCGCGGCGGCACGTCGAAGGTAACCGTATTCGGCACGGTGTCGAAGGCGCCGCGGGAATCGCGCACCGAGAACGTGGCGCGCAGATTGTTGTCGGGCGTCGCGTCTTCCGCCGCGATGTATTTGAGCCGCCCGGCGGTGATGTCGGCGATCGCGACGAGGCGGTTGTTGCTCGTCCCCAGCGTGCCGTCTTGCGCCACGATTTGCTCGCCGCTATCGACCACGCCGTTGCCGTTGGTGTCGACGAACATGGTGCCGGAAGCGGGGGCCGTATCGAAACGCACCAGCGAAAACGTGTCGCTGTCGGGATCGGCGTAACCGAAATCGGCGCTTGTCAGCGTCACGGCAACGCCGCCGGCGGGCAGGGTTTTATGGAAATCCGTGCCGGTCGGCGGATTGTTGAGGCCCGCTTCGGCGTAATAGGTGTTCACGCCGGTATTGGCACCGTTGCGTTCGCCCGTCGCGGCACCCGTCGCACCCGGCGTTTGCGAAAGATTGCCGGCGGCGGCGGGGCCTTGGGTGCCCGGCGTGCTGGTCCAGGTGACGACCGTTTGGCCGCTGGAAACGGCGACGTTCGAATCCTCGACCGGGGCCGTATAGGTCACGCGCACATAGGTGCCGGGTGCCACGCCGTTGCTGAACGTGATGTCCATGCGATTGGCGACGGCGGTGTAGTCGGTGCCCGCGGTCAGCGTCGTCCAGGTCGTGCCGTCGGTCGAGGTTTCGACCGTCAATGCGGTGCGGTTGCCCAAATTGTCGCCCGCACTGGCGGTGCCCACGCGCGCGTCTTCGACCAGCAGATCATAGGCGGTCGTCGTGCCGGTCGCGTTCGACAGGCGGAATTCGGTCGTATATGTGATCGTTTCGCTGCCGATGGCGCCGGTGCGCGATTCCGAACGGACCGGTGTCGCGGCGAGCTTGGGTTCTTGCAGCGTCAGATCCGCGTTGTTCGATGTGATCGCCGAATTGCCGTTGGCGACGACGCCGAAATTGGTGCGCAGCTGCGCCGCCGCGTGGCCTTGCACGTTGGCCGCGACGTTGACGACCAGCGCGTTGAACTCGACGACCACATATTCCGCGTTGCCGGAATCCGCGTCGGCGTTGACGAGATTGCCGAGATAGAAGGTCGGGTCGGTGCCGGGATTGGCGTCGGCGACGACGATGTTGTTGGCGTCGAGCACCGCGGTCGGCGTGACCGTCCCGGCCGTGCCGGTGAGGCCGGCCCCGGAGACCGCGACGCGGGCACCGCCGGCATCGGGATCGGTCGAGGTAACGCCCGTGCCGTTGGACACGAACGCGACCTTGGTCAAACCGTCGTTGAGATAGGCGAGGCCCGCCGGCAAATTCGGCGTGACCTGGAAATTCGACATCGTGCCTTCGGGCACCTGGACGATCATGCGCATGCGCACGACTTCGCCCACGGTGACGTTGGCGGCGATGCCGTCGCCGGTCGTGGTGTCGGAATCCGGCGTCGTCGTATCGACCGAGGTATCGACGATATGCAGCTCGACCGTCGGGGCCGCGAAGCCGATCGACGCGGCTTCCTTGCGCGCGGTGGTCAGGAAGTTCGTGGCGCCCTCGGCGTTGGCGAAGCTGGTGACTTCCGCATTGGTCGATTGCGCGGCCGAACCGACCGGCACCGAATTCGACAGGCGCGCGTCGTAGGTCGCGACGATGATATTCGCGCCCGTGGTGATCGTCGTGCCGGCGGAATCCTTGCCCGCCCCGAGCGCGCCGTTCGTGCTGTCGATAAAGCGAATGCCGCCATTGGCGCCTTGCGAGAAGAACGCGGCCTGGGCCAGTTCGGTCACGTCGGGAATGCCGTCGCTGTCGCCGTCGGCGGTGCGCGTCAGATTGACCGAGCGCCACGCCGCCGCCGTATCGGTCGCGGTGAATCCCGTTTCGGTCGTGGCAAGCGCGCCGAACGTGCCGCCATCGACGCGCACGATCAGGATCGTATTGCCTTCGACCGAGGCGCGATAGCCGCTGGTCGCGGCGTTGGCGTTGATGTTGTCGACGATCGCCTGCGCCGTGGTGGCCGCGTCGGTCGTGAAATTGACCGTGCCGGTCATCAGATTGGTCGCACCGGCCGCGATCTGGCTGACCGAATTGCCGCCGGTCATGGTCGAGATATCGACCACGCCGGTATAGATCTCGACATTGTTGACCGCCGTGCCGGCCCCGGTCGTGAAGGCGAGGTTGCGCACCGTGTTCGCGTCGATCGCGGCGGGCAGGGTGTCGCGCACGGTCACGTCGAACGCGCCCTTGGACGACGAGCCTTGGTTTTCGACGCCCACGGCCACGCGCACCCAATCGCCCGCGTCGAAGCCCGTCGCGTTGGAATTGGTGATCTGCGTGGCGATGTTGCCCGAGGTGATCGTGCCCAGCGACAGCGACACGGCCGAGACCGTGCTGTCCACGTCGCCCGCGACCGGGTTCGACAAGGTCGTACCGACGGCCGAGCCGCTCGCGGCGTCGTATTTGCCGACATAGCCCTTGTGGACGACGACGTTGGCCTGGCCCAGCACGTTCTGCTGGACCGTGGAGGTCGATGTCGCGACGTTCTGCGACGAATAATCGGTCTGCTGGCCGAGCGAGGTGAGCTTCAAACGATCGACGAACGGATCGGCCGACACGGCGAGGGTGAAATAGATTTCGACCTTGCGGCTGGCCGTCGTCGTTTCGCTGAAATCGGTCGCCGCCCCGCCCCAGGTCAGGCCGTTGGACGTGGCGTTCGTCGCAAGGTCCAGCGTGCCGCCCGTGCCCGTGTCCTGGAACAGCGTGGGCACATTGGCGCCGGTCATGCCGCCGGCATTGGTGCCCGTGCCGATGCTCCATTGATTGAGCGGCGGCAGGTTCGAGGCCTGGACGCCGCCAGTGCCGCTGTCGCCGTCATACATCATCGCCTGAAGATCGGCGACCTTGAAGATCGGCAGCGGCAGATAGGCGGCGAGGGAGAGATTCTCGAAATCGCCCATCACCAGATCGTAGGTCAGCTTGAACGTGACCTCGTCGCCCGGCATCAGGGTTTCGGTCCCCGTCGCGGCCGCACCATTGATGTTGGTGATCAGCAGCGACACCGCGCCATGCGCGATTTTCGAGGTGACGCCGTCGGTATCCGCTTCGCTCTGGCCGGTCGCCGAACCGCTCGTGCGGTCGTAGATATCCATCGACGCGGAGACGTTGTTGGAAACGCTGTCGCCTTCCTTCAACTGCGAACCGAGCCCGGCGACGTAGGAGGTCCCCGACGGTCCGGTCCAGCTTTCGTCGATCGACGTGCGGAACTTGATGACGCCCGTGGTTTGGCCCGTGCCCGAACCCGCCGCCGTCGCGGCGCCGTCGTCGCGCCCGCCGCTGATGATCGCTTGCGCGATTTCGGAGGAGACGAGGAAGCGCACGCGCGTCGTGCCGTCGGCGGTCTGCTTGGTCAACGGCGAGGTGCCGTCCCAGGCGACCCAATTGGTGCCCGCACCCGCGTCGTTGTCGTATTCGATATTGACGGCCGCGAAGGCGGCGACGCTGCGCGACTGGTCGCTGCCGTTGGACACGTCGCGCCAATCGAATTGCAGCGTCGGCCCGAAGCCGGTGGCGAAGGTCTGGCCGTCGCTCAACGTATCTTCGACGATGATATTGCCGCCGCGGAAGTAATCCGACAGATCGATGCGCAGCGTGTATTCCATCGTGTCGCCCGGCGTGATGCCGGTCGGGCCGGTATCGGTGACGATGGCGCTGCCTTTGTCGATATGGATCGACTGGGCGACGATGGTCGGCGCATCGGCGGCCGAGGAAACCGCCTGGGTCGTGTCGGACAGAATTCCGCCGCCGGTCTTGCCTGTCCACGAGCCCGCGAACGTGACCTCGTTCGCCGCCGACCACAGATTGACGTCGTCGCCCGACGCGGCGTTGACCACGCGCGTCGTGCCGTCGCGATTGAACTCGTTGACGTAGTAATCGATGGCGACGGTGCGGCCGGCATCGGGGATCGTCGTCGTGTATTGGACGCGGATCGCCTGATACGACGTGGCCGGGGTGGACGCGTTGGTCGGGTCCCAGCTTTCCCAGGTGCCGTCGTCGCCGCGCTGGAATTCGATCGTGCCGCCGGTGACGGTCGGCAGCGCGTTGACGATCACGCCGTCGGGGATGGGGATATAGAGATAATCTGTGCCGCTCTGGCTCAACGTCGTGCCGTCGGCGGGATCGACCAGCACGCTCAATGTGCGCACATAGTTCGATCCGGTCGCGGTTTCATGATCGGGGGCCGTATTGGTGACGACCAGCTTATAGGCCTGCGGCGTGAACGTGCCGGTGGCGGCTTGGCCCAGCGTTTCGTAGATCGGCGCGTCGACCGTCGGGTTGTCGAGCGCGTCGGCGCCGAATTCGAAGCCCGCGCGCGCCGCCCAATTCAGCGCCGTCCCGGGATCGGCGTATTGGTTGATCGTCAGATTGGCGCTGATATCGACCGTGGGATGGTCCGGCCCGAAACTGCCGAACGGCATGCGCATCACCACGATCTGGTCGCCGGCGGCGAACCATGTCGGCAGCGCGACCACCAACGGATTGCCCGATCCATCGACCGCGAAAGGATGGGTGAAGCTATAGGCGCCGGCCGAGCCGGTGATGTTGATCGTGCTGTTGCCGTCGCCGCCGCTTGTGACGGCGCGCAGCGACTTCACGACCGGGTCCTGGCCGCCGATCGTCGTGGCGGAGTTGAAGATCAACCCGTCGCGCGTGGCCGTGCCGTCGCCGTCCGCCCCGCGCGATTGCAAGAACAGATCGACATAGGGGCCGAAGCCGACATTGCCGGCGCTGTTCGCGGCCGTGTTGTCGAAAGTCAGCGTCAGCGTGACATTGGCACCGATTTCGGGTGTGGGTGTCGTGGTCGAGCCCGTGACGTCGGGCGTTGGGGCCAGGATATGGCCCCAATTTTCCATCCCCGCCGCCGTGAAGGGAGCGGCGGCCTCGATCGAACCGGTCGAGGCTTCCAAAATCCAGTCGCCGCCCAGCACGGCCGCCCCGGTCGGATCGTCAGACGCGGCGACATCCGCCCCGGTCAGCTCGGCCACGCGATCCAACAACGCGATGCCGCCGGGCGTTGCGGCCACATCGCAACCCCAGATCAGCACATCGGCGTCCGCGGTCAGCGCTTGCGCCCAGCCCGCCAGGGCGGTCGCATAATTATCCAGCGTCTGGGCGTTCAGCACCGTCTCGCCGATACGGATCTGGCCGGGCGTGCCGTGGCTCAGGATATTGATCGCTTCGATGCCGCTGCGCCCGTCGAGATAGCTGGAAATCTGCGCGATCGCGTCGAAGCCGGCTTGCAGACGGACGACTTCCACGCCTTCGGCCACGGTCAACGTGTCGAAATCCTGCACGTCCGGGGCAACGAACAGGATTTGCGTCGCCGGCGGGGGCGCGTTCTCGGCAGGTGCCTCGGGGGCCAGGGCATGGTGCGTCGTATCTGTCGTGTCGGCATGATGCGTATCGCCCGACGACGAATCATCCGTCGGGATCGTCGCCGCGACCGTGGCGGCACCCGCCGCGTCGAACATGAAACGCTGTTCGAGCGCCAGCGCCAAACGGCGCCGAACCGGCTTCTCGGCCGAATTAGACGGTGACTTCCGTCGCCCCGACGACAGAAACATTACCAACTCTCCTGAACGCCCCGGCGCTTCTAGAATCGCGATTCAATGCGTTAATTCATTTATTGGCGGCAAGAACTACAAAGCAAGCGTGTTTTCAATTAAAGATCGATTCGTATGGAACTAAGCTTGTGAGACACCGGCCATTTGCAATTTGCGAGTTACATTCTGACAATGACCGCCAATTCATCGGTCATTCCGCCTGACGAAAATGCGCTTGTCCGGGGCGCAAAACTGTCGTTTTTGTAATATCCGCCAAGTCTATAGGTTCGCATGATCGATCCAGCACCTCGCGCGGCCGACGCAAGCTCGCTCGGCCGTTATCTTCTTATCGGCATCCTGACCGTCGCGCCGCTGGCGGTGACTTGGATCATCGTCGATTTTCTGTTCGCGCAATTGTCGCGGCTCGGGAAACCGTGGGTCGTGACGATCGCGCGCGGCATCGCGCAGGATCATCCGGGGGCCGCGCAGTTGCTGCTGGACGAGACGTTCCAATCGCTCGTCGCGGTCGCGGCCGTGTTGGTCGGGCTTTGGCTGCTCGGCTGGGTGGCGAGCCGGGTTATTGGGCGGCGCTTGATCGCGATCTTCGAACGCCTGATCGCGCTCATTCCCTTCGTCGATAAGGTCTATCACGCGACGCAGCGATTTTTGACCGTCGCGGGCGGCACGCAAGGCGGCGGCGAGCGCCGGGTCGTGCTGATCGAATTCCCTTCGCGCGACATGAAGGTGATCGGCTTCGTCACCAAGGTCATGGCGGATGCGCATTCCGGCGTGAAACTTGCCGCCGTCTATGTGCCGACCGCGCCGAACCCGACCTCGGGTTATGTCGAAATCGTCCCGTATGAAAACCTCGTCTTCGTCGATTTGACGTTCGACGAGGCGATGGCCTTCGTCGTGACGGGCGGCTCCAGCGCGCCCGACCGGATCGCCTATAGCAAGCCGCCGAAAAACGAGGGTGGCGCCGCGCCTTTGCGGGGCCCTTGACAACACCAGTCTAAAGCCACTTAGTCGCGGGCATGTTTTGGTATGCGACGAAGGGCCGGGGCGGATGGACAGGCTGTTGATCGATGGCGGGCGGCGGCTAGAAGGCACCGTCGCGATCGCCGGAGCCAAGAACGCCGCCTTGCCGCAGATCGCGGCGTCGCTGTTGAGCCCCGAGACCTTGACGCTCACCAATCTGCCCGCCGTGGCGGATGTGACGAACATGCTGTCGGTCGTCGGCCGGCACGGCGTGAAGATCGCGGCGAAAGGCGCGCATGAGGCGACGCTCGACGCCAGCGCCGCCGAACATGTCGAAGCGCCCTACGACGTCGTGCGCAAAATGCGCGCGACCGTGCTGGTGCTGGGGCCGCTGGTCGCGCGCTTCGGCAAGGCGCATGTCTCGCTGCCCGGTGGCTGCGCGATCGGCGCACGGCCCATCGACCTGCATTTGAAAGTGCTGGCGCAACTCGGCGCGCAAGCCAATGTCGAGGGCGGCATGATCGTCGCGTCGGCCCCGTCGGGCCTGACGGGCGGGCGCGTGCTGCTGCCGTCGCCTTCGGTCGGCGCCACCGAAACCGCGATGATGGCCGCGACCTATGCGAAGGGCGAGACCGAGATCGTCAACGCGGCGTGCGAGCCGGAAGTCGTCGATCTCGCCGCGTGCCTTATGGCAATGGGTGCCAAGATCGAAGGGGCGGGCACGCATCGGATTTCGATCCTGGGGCCGACGACATGGCGCGCGGCGCGCCATCACACGATCCCGGATCGGATCGAAGCCGGCACCTATGCGATCGCCGCGGCGATCACCGGCGGGCATCTTGAACTCACGGGGGCACGCCTCGAACATCTCGGCGCGCCCGCCCAAATCCTCGAAACCGCGGGCGTACGTATCTTCCCGACCGATCGCGGATTGATGGTCACGCGCGAAGGCAAGATTTCGGCGATCGACGTGACGACGGAATCCTATCCCGGCTTCCCGACCGATCTGCAGGCACAGATGATGGCCTTGATGGCGATCGCCGACGGGACGTCGACGATCCGCGAAACGATTTTCGAAAACCGCTTCATGCATG
Source organism: Alphaproteobacteria bacterium (assembly GCA_017308135.1). Classification (NCBI taxonomy): domain Bacteria; kingdom Pseudomonadati; phylum Pseudomonadota; class Alphaproteobacteria; species Alphaproteobacteria bacterium. Next base: position 662,932 of record JAFKFM010000008.1, on the reverse strand, counting down.
TGCCCGAATTGTCGCGCATGGGGGCCGATATCACATTGCGCGGTTCGACCGCCGTGGTGCGCGGCCGGCCCAAGCTGGTCGGGGCGCCGGTGATGGCGACCGATCTTCGCGCGTCTGTCTCGCTCGTACTCGCGGGCCTCGCCGCCGAAGGGCGCACGACCGTCAATCGCGTCTACCATCTCGATCGCGGCTATGAGGATCTCGCGCGCAAGCTCGTGCGCTGCGGGGCCGCGATCGAACGCGTGCGGGATTGAAATGAGCGACGCGATTTTCCTCGGCGTGGATGGCGGTGGTACAGGCTGCCGCGCGCGTTTCGAAGACGATGCCGGAACCGTGCTCGGCCAAGGTATCGCCGGCCCCGCGACGACGCGGCTGGGGATCGAGAAACTCTCGGCTGCGATCGAAACCGCGTGGCGCGCGGCGGCGGAAGAAGCGGGGTTGAACGACGACGATCTCGCCCGCGTGCGCGCGGGATTCGGGATTGCCGGCTATAACCGCAAAGGCTTTCCCGAGGCGTTGCGCGCCTTGCCGCATCCCTTCGCGTCAGTCGCCTACGATACCGATGCGATGGCCGCGTGTTTGGGCGCGCATGACGGGGCGGATGGCGCGATCGTCATCGTCGGAACGGGCTCGGTCGGGATCGGGCGCGTCGCCGGGCGCGATTTGCGCGTCGGCGGTTACGGCTTCCCGATTTCGGATGAAGGCAGCGGTGCCGATCTCGGTCTGCAGTCCGTGCGCGTGGCGTTGCGCGCCCATGATGGGCGCCACGAGCCCAGCGCGTTGCTGCGCGCGGTGATGGCGCGTTTCGGCGATGATCCGATCGCCGCCGTCGAATGGATGGACAAGGCAAGCGCCACCGAATACGCGACCTTTGCGCCGCTGGTGATGCGCCATGCCGATGCGGGCGATCCGGCCGCGCGCCGCATCGTGCAGGGGGCGGCCGAGCAGATCGACGGTCTGGTGCGCGCCCTTGTCGCGCAAGGGGCACCACGCGTCGCGTTGCTCGGCGGCTTGGCGAGCGCGCTGGAAGCCTGGCTTTCGCCCGATGTGCGCCGCCGTTTGACGCCGCCGTTGAAGGACGCGGTGTCGGGCGCCATTCGCCTCGCGCGCGCGAATTAGGCTTTCTTCGCGGCTTTCGCTTTGACCAGCAGCATCGTCGCGGAACCCGCGAGGATCAGCAACGCGCCGATCCACATCGCCGGGCGCGGCGTTTCGTCGAACGCGACATAGCCGAGCATCGCGGCCCAGATCAGGCCTGAATAATCCGCCGCCGCGACTTGTGCTGCTTGCAGCTTCGCGATTGCCGCCGAGAAAGCGTAGATGCCGGCCGCCCCCAACGCGCCGATCCCGGCGATCGCCCAAAGATCGGCGCCGTCGGGCATCGTGAAGCTCGGCCCCGCGACAATCGCCAACCCGAGGGTGATCATCGCCGCTTGGACGATCAGGATCGTCGGCACGCTTTCGTGCAAGGTTTGCGAGCGCAGCAAAACGACGCCGAGCGCGTAGCTGACGGGCGAGGCGATGGCGCAAGCCAGGGCGAGATATTGCTGCGTATCGCCGCCGCCCGCCGGGCCGTCCGCCGCGATCACCAGCACGCCCGCGAAGCCGCAGGCGATCGCCGCCATCGTCGGCCAGCGGACTTTCTCGCCCAGCAGCAACGCGCCGAACAACGCGACGAAGATCGGCCCGGTATAGGCGATGGCGAAGACTTCGGTGAAGGGCAGCTTGCCCAGCGCGTAGAAGAACGTGGCGCCGGTGACGATCGTCAGCACTGCGCGCGCCGCATGCGCGCCGAGCCGTTCGCGGCGCGGCCATTCGGGCCGCAGCAGCGGGATCGCCGCCGCGAATAGCAATAGCGACACGGCGTAGCGGAAGAACACGATCTGGAACGTGCCGTAACCGCCGGCCAATGCTTTGGCGAGCGCATCCATGCCGGTGAGCAAGGCGATGCCGAATACGGCCAGCGCGAAGAAGCGGGCGTCGATGTTCATGGGCGGTCCGCTCCCGGGTGACTGGTATTGTCGCGCATCGCGAAAGGTTATATAGTGGTATTATTAGGTTCCGGACAACGCCATGACAACCGAAAATTCCAATCCGCGCTTCGTCGACCTCGACGCTTGGCCCGTCGCCGACATTCTGGAAGCGATGTGGGAAGGCCAGGCGAGTGCCGTGGCTGCCGTGCGCGCGGCATTGCCGGCCCTCGCGCGCGCGGTCGATGCGGCCGCATCGGCCTTGGGAACGAAGGGCCGGCTTGTCTATGCCGGGGCGGGCACGTCGGGCCGCATCGCGGTTCAGGACGGGGCGGAGTTGCCGCCGACTTTCGATTGGCCGGAAAGCCGCGTCGTGTTCGCGATGGCGGGCGGCCCGCGCGCGTTGACGCGCAGCGCCGAAGGCGCCGAAGACGACGATAAGGCCGGTGCGGCGGCGATGCGTGCGGCCCGCGTGGGGCGCGGCGACGTGGTGATCGGCGTGGCGGCGAGCGGCACGACGCCCTTCACGCTGGCGGCGCTGCGCGAAGCGCGCAAACGCGGCGCCGTGACCATCGCGGTGGCGTCCAACCGCAACGCGCCGCTGCTGAAGGCGGCGGCTTTTCCGATCCTGGCGGAGACGGGCAGCGAAGTGATCGCGGGCTCGACGCGTATGAAGGCGGGGACAGCGCAGAAGATCGTGCTCAATCTGCTGTCGAGCGCCGTCATGGTGCGCTTGGGCCGCATCCATCGCGGCTTGATGGTCAATATGCGCCCGACCAACGACAAGCTGCGCAAGCGCGCGGCGGCGATGGTGGCCCAGCTTTGCGATTGCTCGGTTGCGGCGGCGCGCAAAGCACTCGACGCGGCCAATGGCGACGTGAAGACCGCCGTGTTGCTGCGCTCGGGGGCGTCGTTGTCGCAAGCGCGCGCCTTGCTGCGCAAGAACGGCGGCAATCTGCGCCTGGCGCTGGCCGCAATCGGCACGCCCGCATGAAGCGGCCCTTTTCGAAACTGACGCTGGACGAGACGAGCCCCACGCCGCTCTATCTCCAGCTCGCCGACGCGATCCGCACGCGCATCGCCGACGGCAATATCAAAGTCGGCGACGCGTTGCCGTCGGAACGCGAATTGAGCCAAACGACCGGCATTTCGCGCGTCACGGTGCGCAAGGCGATCGACGCGTTGTTCCGCGAAGGCTTGCTGTCGCGCCGCCACGGCTCGGGTACTTATATCGCGCCGCGCATCGAACAATCGGCGGCGTTGCTCGCCGGGTTCTCGGCCGATATGGCAAGCCGCGGCAAGGCGCCGGGCTTCACCGTGCTGAAGCACGCGACCGGCTTGCCCACGCCCGAAGAAGCGTTGGCTTTGGCGTTGGGCATGGGCACGAAGATCGTGCGCCTGTCGCGCGTGCGCACGGCCGACGGCGAACCGCTGGCGGTGGAGCGCGCTTGCGTGCCGGTGCAATTCCTCGAAGGCTTCGCGCCCGCCGAAGGCTCGCTCTACAGCGCGCTCGAAAAACGCGGCTTCCGGCCGGTGCGCGGATTGCAGCGTTTGCAGGCCTCGCTCGCCTCGCCGGAGGAAGCGTCGTTGCTGGGCGTGCCGCCGGGGGCCGCTGTGCTGCGCATCGAACGCCGCGCGTTCCTGGCCGACGGCACACCGGTCGAGTTCACGCGCTCGGCCTATCGTGGTGATCGCTACGATTTCGTCGCCGAAGCGCGCGAGTTGAAACGTGCCGGGTCTTAACCGGCCGGTCTGACGTATTCGACGAAGGCATAGACGTCGCCGACGAATTCGCGCGTGTAATCGCGCGCATGGACCCAGCCGCGCTTTTCGTAGAATTCGCGCGCGGCCCTGTTGTCGCGGAAACATTCGAGGCGCACCGCACCGCGCCGCTCGGCATCGGCCAGCAGCGCCGCGCCCGCGCCGCGCGATTGGACTTCCGTATCGACGAACAGCATATGCAGCGTGCCGCCATGGGTCAGATGGAAGCCGATCGGCCGGCCCGTCTCGTCTTCCGCCAGAACCGGCGGCACGGTCTCGGCCGCGAAACGCCGCGCAAAATGCGCGTCCGTGCGCTCGGCGAGGGCGGCTTGCGACAGGATCGCGCCAAACGCGTCGCGATACCCTTTGGCGACGATCTCGGCCAGAGCGGGGAAATCGGCTGGCGTTGCGGGGCGCAATCTCATGCCGCCTGCCGCAAGCGCGGGTCGAGCGCGTCGCGCAACGCGTCGCCCAGCAGATTCAGCGCGAAGGATAGGATCAGAATGCCGAGCCCGGCGAAGACCGAGTTCCACGCCGACAGCATCAGGAAGTTCCGCCCTTCGGACAGCATCGTGCCGAGCGACGGCGTGGGCGGCTGTGTGCCGAGGCCGAGGAAGGAGAGCGAGGCTTCGACGAGAATCGCGGCCGACAGCAGCAGGCTCGTCTGCACCAGCACGACGCTGGCGAGGTTCGGCAACACATGCAGCAACGCGATGCGGATATCCGAGGCGCCGATCGAGCGCGCGGCCAGCACGTAATCGCTTTCGACGATCGACAGAGCGGGCCCGCGCAGCAGCCGGGCGAAGATCGGCGTGTAGACGACCGCGATGGCGATGGCGGTGGTGATCGCCCCGGGCCCCAGAATGGCGATGATCGCGATGGCGAGCAGGATCACGGGAAAGGCGAACAGCACGTCCATCGCGCGCATCAGCACGCGCTCGATCCAGCCGCGATAAAAGGCGGCGGCAAGACCGATGGCGCCGCCGACGATCAACGCGGCCCCGACGGCGCCGCCCGAAATCGCCAGCGAGGCGCGCATCCCGTAAAGGATGCGCGAGAGCGTGTCGCGGCCGAATTGATCGGTGCCGAGCCAGTGCAATCCGTTCGGCCCTTTCAGGCGCTGGATGACGTTCTGCGCCAGCGGATCGTAGGGCGCGATCAATGGCGCCAGCAACGCGGCGGCGATCAATAGCGCGGTCAGCCCACCCGCGAATGTCACGAGTTTGTTGCGTTGCGCGTTCATTGATCGGCTTCCAGCCGCACGCGCGGATCGATGATCGCGTAGAGCAGATCGACGGCGAAATTGACCAGCACGAAGCCGGACGTCACCAGCAGGATCGCCGTTTGCAGCAGCGGATAATTGCGTTCGGAGATCGCACCGAGGATCAGGCGGCCGAGACCGGGGATCGCGAAGACCTGCTCGACGACGATCGCCCCGCCCAGCAGATAGCCGGTCATGATGCCCACACTGGTGACGAACGGGATCAGCGCGTTGCGCAGCGCGTGTTTGAATAACACCGAACGTTCCGACACGCCTTTGGCGCGCGCCGTGCGTACGTAATCCTGCGCCAGCGCGTCGAGCATCGCCGAGCGCACGAGGCGCGCGAGATTGGCGAGGATGGGCAGGGCGAGGGCGATGGCGGGCAGCAGAAAACGCGCGATATTGCCCGCCGGATCTTCCGTGAAGGGCACATAGCCGAGCAATTGAAGCTCGGGTGCCAAACTCGTCAGCGCCAGGATCATCATGATGCCGAGCCAGAAGGACGGCACGGTCAAGCCGACGACCGAAGCGATTTGAAGTGCTGTCTCGCGCCAGCCGCCGCGCAAGCGCGCCATCGCCACCCCCAACGGCACGGCAAGGCCAGCGCCCAGTAACAGACTCAGACCCGCGAGTTGTAGCGTGGGCGGCAGATGGACGGCGATTTCCTGCACGACCGGCTTGCCGGTCCACAGCGAATTGCCGAAATCGCCGCGCAATGCGTTGCCGAGCCATTGCGCGTATTGCACGGGGATCGGCTGGTCGAGGCCGAGGCGCGCGCGGAGCTCGTTCATTCGCTCGACCGTCACCTCGGCATTGGCGCCGAGCATGATCGCCACGGCGTCGCCGGGGACGAGGCGGATCATCAAGAATGTGAGCATCGACACGCCGATCAGAACGATCGCGAGATCGACGATGCGGGTGACGAGGAAGTTCCGCGACATGCGGGGAAAAGAAAAGGGGCGGGGCCGCGATATGCGGCGACCCGCCCCCGTTGCCGTTAGCGGCCGAGCACGACGTTCGACAGGCTCATCAGCGAACGGTTCGCGATGATGTCGAAGCCTTGCACGTTGTTGCGCGTCGCCGTGTAGAGCTGACCATAGGTCAGCGTCGCGGCCGGGCCTTGGCAAGCGAGGATCGCTTGCGCGCGGTCATAGGCGGCTTTACGCGCAGGCATCGCCGTTTCGCGGCGGCCGGTGTCGAGCAGCGTGTCGAGTTCCGGGTTGGAATACTTGAACACGTTGGTCGAACCGCCCGTGCGGAAGGTGCGGTAGTAGTAGTCGTCCGGATCGGTCGAGCCCGCATTGGTCGATGCGAAAGCGTCGAAATTCGAGTTGCGCCAATCCTGGACGAACTGGCCGATTTCCGGAATGCGCAGCTCGACGCGGAAACCCGCGCGATTCAGCTGCTGCTGCACGACCTGGGCAATATCGCGGATGTCCTGGCGCGGCAGCACCAGCAGCGTGATCGCGATGGGCGCCGTGATGCCCGCCTCGCGCAGCAAGGCTTGGGCCTTGGCGGGATCGTGGCGGAAGCACGGGAAGCTCGCGACGTCGACCGCCCAATCCTTCAGGGCCGGCGACAGCGAACCGCCGGGCACGCCGGCACCGAACAGCGCGGCCTGGACGATTTCCGGACGGTTGAGCGCATAGTTGAGCGCTTCGCGGACCTTGGGATTGTCGAAGGGCGGCTTCGACACGTTCATGCCGATCAGCGTGTAGGCGAGTTCGAGCGTGTCGACCAAGCGCACATTCGGGCGGCCGCGCAACTGCAACGCCGTCGCCGCGTCGATATTCGGCAGGATCTGGTACTGGCCGCTGGTCAAGCCCACTTGGCGCGTCGCCGATTCCGGCACGATGTTGAACTTCACGCCGTCGACGCGCGGCTTGGCCTTGTCCCAATAGCCCGCGTTCTTCTCCAGCGCGATGAAGCCGTTGGGCTGCCATTCCTTGAACTTGAATGGACCCGTGCCCATCGGCGCGCGCTGCAAGCCGTCCTTGTCGGCTTCGAAGCCGCGCGGCACGATGGCGATGGAGGCGAGTGCCGTCAGCAACGGCGCGGTCGGCTCCTTCAACGTCACGACCACGGTGCGCGCATCCGGCGCGGTCGCGTCGGCGACCGAGGCGAGGCGCGAGGCGAGCGGCGAAGCGATCGCCGACGACATCACGCGCTTGAGGCTCGCGACCACGTCGGCGGCCTCGGCCGGCTTGCCGTCGTGGAACGCGACGCCGCCGCGCAGGCGGAACGTGTAGGTGAGGTTGTCGGCCGAGATCTGCCAGGATTCGGCGAGGCCCGGCACCGTGCGCAGATCCTTGTCGATCATGGTCAGCGATTCGTAGATCGTGCCGCTGACGACCTGCACCGAGTTGAACGCGGTGACGATATGCGGATCGAGGCCGGCAGGCGAACCGTCGACCGCCAATTCGATCGTTTGCGCGGACGCGCCGTTCGCGAACGCGATCGCCCCCGCCAAAGCGAGCGCGCTAATCCAGTTCTTGCGCATGGAAGCCCCCCGTCGTGGCCGCGGGTTTCCGCGTGCCGATTGCATAAGGTGAGTATCCGGATGTATAGTCCTCTACAATACCAATTGCAATCCACTTTGCAGGGGGATCGGATGCCGGCAGGCGAGTTCCTAACCGCGATCGGGGCGATCAGCGGCACGTCGATGGACGGGATCGATGTGGCGCTTCTGCGCAGCGACGGAACGCGCGTGGAACGCAGCGGCAAGGGCGGTTCCTATCCCTATCCGGCGGCGTTGCGCGCGGAATTGCTGGAATTCCTCGCCGATCCGGCGCGCGCGGAAACCGATCCGCTGACCGAGCTTGAGGCGCGCACGACCGACGCGCATGTCGCGGCGATCCAGCGTTTCGCGGCCGAAAGCAATGTCGATCTCGCGACCGTCGATATCGTCGGCATGCACGGGCAAACGGTCTGGCATCGGCCGGAGAAGCGTTTCACCCGCCAATTGGCCGATGGTGCGCGCGCGGCGAAGGCGTTGGGCCGCGACGTCATCACGCGATTCCGCCATGCCGATGTGGCGGCGGGCGGCGAGGGGGCGCCTTTTGCACCCCTTTATCATCGTGCCTTGGCCGAACCGCTCGCCAAGCCGCTGATGGTCCTCAATCTCGGCGGGGTGGGCAACGTCACCTATATCGATCGCGACGCGACGATCGCGTTCGATACCGGCCCCGCCTCGGCGCTGCTCGACGATTTCGTCCGCCGCCGGCGCAACATGCCGTTCGACGAGGGCGGCAAACTCGCGGCCTCCGGCAAGGTCGATACGCGCGTGCTGGCGGAACTGATGTCCAATCCGTTCTTTGCGGCGAAACCGCCAAAATCGCTCGATCGCAACGATTTTCACGCGCGCGCGAAGATCGTCGATCTGCTGGGCGACGCGGATGGGGCCGCGACGCTCGCCGCGTTCACGGTCGAAGCGACCGCCGCCGCGATCGAACATGTGCCCGCCAAACCGTCCCGCTGGCTGGTGACCGGGGGCGGGCGCCTCAACCGCTTTTTCATGGATGGGCTCGCGCACCGCTTGGGTGTGCCGGTCGAGCCGGTCGAGGCGGTCGGGTGGAACGGCGATTATCTCGAAGCCGAATTGTTCGGCTTCCTCGCCGTGCGTTCGCTGCGCGGTCTGTCGCTCAGCCTGCCCACGACGACGGGTGTTCCACATCCGATGACCGGCGGATCGCTCGCCAAAGCCGCATGACCGATCCGGTTCTGCGGGTCGAAGGGCTGACGATCGCGCTTGGCGGTGTGAAGCTCGTCGAAGACGTATCGTTCGATATCCTGCCGGGCGAAGCGTTCGGCTTGGTCGGCGAGTCCGGCTGCGGCAAAAGCGTCACCGCCCTTTCGATCCTGCGCCTGATCGCCTCGCCGCCGCTCGCGATCACCGGCGGGCGGATCGAATTCGGCGGGCGCGATCTGCTGAAACTTTCTGACGCGGAAATACGCGGCGTGCGCGGCGGGGAGATCGCGATGATCTTCCAGGAGCCGATGACGTCGCTCAACCCCGTCTTCACCATCGGCGATCAGATCGGCGAGACGCTGACGATCCATCGGTCGATGAATGCGCGTGCCGCCGCGTCGCGCGCGGCCGAGCTTCTCGACCTGGTCGGCATTCCCGCCGCGCGCGCGCAGCTCGAACGCTACCCGCATCAATTGTCGGGCGGGCAGCGTCAGCGCGCGATGATCGCGATGGCGCTGGCGTGCGAGCCTAAATTGCTGATCGCCGACGAGCCGACGACCGCCCTCGACGTGACCGTGCAGGCGCAGATCCTGGCCTTGATCGAGCGCTTGCGCAAAGAACTCGGGCTCGCCTGTCTGCTCATCACCCACGATCTCGGCGTGGTGGGCGAGACATGCGCGCGCGTCGCCGTCATGTATGCGGGGCGGATCGTCGAACAGGGGCCGACGGCGGACGTGTTCGGGCAACCGCGCCATCGCTACACCAAGGCGCTGCTCGAAACGATCCCCGCTGCCAATCCGCCGGGAAAGCGCTTGCCCGCAATCCCGGGCAACGTGCCCGCCCCAGGGCGGCGTGCACCGGGCTGCGCCTTCGCCGAACGCTGTGCCGCACCTCTCGAACGATGCGCCGGCGATCGCCCGCCATTCGTGCGCGCGGGCGAACATAGTGCGGCGTGCTGGAACCCCGCCGCATGAGCGCGCTTCTGGAAGTCGACGGTCTGGTGAAGACCTATCTCGATCGGCGCGGGCGGCGCGTGCGCGCGGTGGACGGCGTCTCTTTCGCGCTCGCCACGGGCGAGGTGCTCGGCATCGTCGGCGAATCCGGTTGCGGCAAGACGACGCTCGGCCGCACCGCGATGCGCTTGCTGGCCCCCGATGCGGGTTCGATCCGTTTCGAAGGAACCGATATCGCCAAGCTGGGCCCGCGCGCGCTGAAGCCGTTCCGGCGCGGCATGCAGATGATCTTCCAGGATCCGTTCGGCTCTCTCAATCCGCGCCACAAGGTCGGTACGATCGTCGGCGAACCGCTCGCCGTTCATGGCGTCGGCGGCGCGCGCGCCCGCGTCGGCGAGTTGCTCGATCTCGTCGGACTGGGGGCGGAAGCGGCGACGCGCTTCCCGCATGAATTTTCCGGCGGGCAGCGTCAGCGCATCGCCATCGCGCGCGCCTTGGCGCTGTCGCCCAAGCTGATCGTGGCGGACGAGCCGGTTTCGGCGCTCGACGTGTCGATCCAATCGCAGATCATCAATCTGATCGTCGATCTGCGGGCACGGCTCGGCCTGTCGATGCTGTTCGTCAGCCACGATCTGTCGGTCGTGCGTCATGTCTGCGACCGCGTGGCGGTGATGTATTTGGGCAAGATCGTCGAGATCGGCGCGACGGAACGGATTTTCGCCGCCCCGCGTCACCCCTATACGCAAGCGCTGCTCTCCGCCATTCCGCGCCCGCCGGGATCGACGGTGCCGGTCCAGCCGCGCATCGTGCTGCACGGCGAGATCCCCGATCCCGCCGATCCGCCGCCGGGCTGCCGCTTCCATCGCCGTTGCCCGCGCGCGAGTGCGCTCTGCGCGCAAGCCGAACCGCCATCGCACGTCACTTCGGATGTCGTCGCCGTCGCGTGCCATCATGCGCTGCGCAACGATTGATCGGCGCCTGCCGCGCGCGGCGGCTAACGAACCAGCTTGCCGCTACGCGTATCGTAGATCCGCAAGCCGTCGGCCGGGGCTGCGAAGCGCACGATCTGGCCCGGCGTGAACGAAATGCTCGACGGGGCGCGGGCGATCGCCTGGCCGTCGGCCAGATCGAGCATCACATAGGTTTCGGAGCCTTGCGGCTCGCTGACGCGCACCTTACCGGTCAGCACCATCGCGCCGGCCGGCGCGTGGTCGGTCACGATCTGCAATTCCTGCGGTCGCACGCCAACGGCGATTTTCTGTCCGGCGGCGAGGGCGTTCGGCAGTTTCATATTCGCCGGAACCGCGACGGCGGCTTTGTTCGCGCCGAAATCCAGCCCGTTATTGGCGACCGCCGCGTCGATCATGTTCATCTCCGGCGTGCCGATGAAGCGCGCGGTGAACATATCGGCGGGATTGTTGTAGAGCTCCATCGGCGCGCCGACCTGCAGGATATGGCCGTCGCGCATGACGACGATCCGGTCGGCGAGCGACATCGCCTCGACCTGGTCGTGCGTCACGAACACGATGGTGCGGCCCAAACGCTGGTGGAGCTGCTTGATCTCCAAACGCATCTGACCGCGCAGCTGCGCGTCGAGATTCGACAACGGCTCGTCGAACAGGAAGGCGACGGGATCGCGCACCATCGCGCGGCCGATCGCCACACGCTGGCGCTGCCCGCCGGACAACGCCGCCGGGCGCCGCTCGAGATAGGGTTCGAGGCCCAACACACGCGCCGTCTCCAGCACGCGTGCTTGCTTCTCCGCCTTCGACATCTTGGCGGTGTAAAGGCCGAAGCCGATATTCTGCGCGACGGTCAGATGCGGGTAGATCGCGTAGTTCTGGAACACCATCGCGATATTGCGCTGCTTGGGTTCCAGATCGTTGACGACATGGCCGCCGATGCGCAGCGTGCCGCCGCTGATCTCCTCCAGCCCCGCGATCATGCGCAACGTCGTCGATTTGCCGCAGCCCGACGGGCCGACCAGCACGACGAATTCGCCGTCCTCGATCGCAAGGTCGATGCCGTGGACGACGCCGACTTTGCCGTAGTTCTTGACGATCTTTTCGAGCTCAATCCGCGCCATTCGACATCTCCGCGATCTCGGCCATGCGGCGGTCGAGCTCGACTTGCGCCGCTTTCTCGCGCGCCGCATGGGCGGCGGCGCGGGATTCGAAACCGGCCAGCGCCAAGCGATAATCGGCGATCGCCGCATCCATCGCGGCGGGGGCGGGGCCGCCGAAGCGGTCGCGGACGGCGACGAAATTCTCGGCCGACACCGTGCGCTGGAATTCGTCCTTGCCCGCGCGCGGGACGCGACCCGTATGTTCGCGGAAGGCGGCGGCGAAGACCTCGTAGCCGTCGCGCTTTAAATCGCCCGCGCGTGCGACGATCGCGCGCGACACATCGGCGGCGATCTCGTGGCCCTCGCGGAACGAGAGATTCTCGGTCCGCACCAGCCAATCGGCGAGTTCGGTGATCGTGGCGCAGGAGCGGTTCAGGATATCGGCGACGCGTTCCGGATCGATCCGGCCCGCACCGACCGTCGCAGTCAGCAGCTCAAGCACGCGATGCGCGACGTCGAACGCCTGATAGCCCATCTCGTGGGTCTCGGCCTCGCTGTCGGTCATGTCGGTGAAGGGCGTGTTGTGCATTACGTCGACGACCGCGCGCGCGCGGCCGACCGCTTGGCCCGAGAGATGGCGCAGATGCTCGAACGGCACCGGGTTGCGCTTCTGCGGCATGATCGACGAGATCTGCACGAAGGCGTTGGGCAGATAGAGCTGCCCGACTTCGAAGCTCGACCAGAATTGGAAATCCTGAACGGGGCGGCCGAGATGCAGGAACATCAGCCCCAGCGCGCTATAGACCGACGTCAAGTAATCCGTCGCGGCTATGCAGGAATAGGAATTGCGCAAGGGGGCGGCGAAGCCGAGCAGCGCGGCGACGCGATGCCGGTCGATCGGGAAGCCCGACGTGGTGATCGCGGCGGCCCCCAGCGGGCACAGATCGACGATCCCGCGCGCGGCTTCCACGCGTTCCATGTCGCGGATCAGCACTTCCATGATCGCGGACAGGTAATGCCCGTGCGTCGTGGGCTGGGCCGGCTGGCCATGCGTATAGGCGACGATGACGACGTCGCGATCGCGATGCGCCGCCTCGATCAGCGCGGCAAGCAACGAACGCGACGCCGCGAGCAGGGCGTCTATGCGCGGCTTCAGCGCGAGCTTCAGGAAAGTGTGATCGATATCGTTGCGCGAACGCGCCGTGTGCAGGCGCCCGCCGATATCCGCACCCGCGCGCGCCTTCAACTCGCGCTCCATATAGAAGAAGTAATCTTCGACGTCGCCGCCGTAATTGAGGCCGGCGGGGTCGATCTCGCGCGCCATCGCCTGCAACGCGCGCGCGATCGTCTTGCCTTGATGCTTGTCGAGAATGCCGGTCTCGACCAGCATCACGAGATGCGCACGGTCGATGCGGGCAAGGGCGTCCGCGTGATGGCTCTTGGCGCCGTCGAACAGCGGCTTCAGCACGGTCTTACGATAGACGGGATCGGGGAAGATCGATTTGTCGTTGGCTTGCAGAATACCCATTGTTCAGCCCTTTACGCCGGCCAGCATTACGCCGCGCACGATGTAGCGTTGGAAGAAGAGGAAGATGAGTAGCGTGGGCACGGTCGCGAGTGCGGCACCCGTCATGATCATTTCCCACTGGATCGATTGTTCGACCGCAAAGCTCGAAAGCCCGACCGGCAGAGTGTAGAGCGTCTGATCCGTCGTCACGATCAGCGGCCAGAAGAACGCGGTCCAATTGCCGAGGAAGGTGAAGATCGCCAGCGCCGAAAGGGCGGGTGTGACCAGCGGCAAGGCCACTTTCCACCAGATCGTGAATTCGTTGAGGCCGTCGATGCGCGCGGCTTCGAGGAAGTCGTTGGGCACCGTCTCGAAGAATTGCTTCAGCAGGAACACGCCGAATGCGGTGATCAGCCCCGGAAACATGATGCCCCAATAGGTGTCGAGCCAGCCGAATTGGCTGGACATCAGATACCAGGGGATCACCAGCATCTCGGTCGGGATCATCAGCGTCGACAGGATCGCGATGAATACGACTTGGCGGCCGCGGAACTGGAACTTGGCCAGCGTATAGGCGACGAGGCTGTCGAAGAACAGGCACGACAGCGTGACAACCGTCGCGACGAAGATCGAGTTGAAGAACCAGCGCGCGAAGCGGCCGTCGGCCAGCACCTGAATATAGTTCGCGAAGGTCGGCGCTTGCGGGATCAGGCGCAGATCGTAGACGTCGCCCGCCGTTTTGAGCGACGTCGAGAACATGAACAGCAGCGGCGTCATCATCACCACGCCGCCCAGGAACAGGATCGTCCAAGCGACGATGCGGCCGGGACGCGTCGCGAGCCGGCGTGGCGCCGTTGCGGGGAGGGCGTGGACGGTGCCGGTCATCTCAACGGTTCCTCAGGATCCAGAGCTGGGCCATCGAGATCGTGAACAGGATGACGAACAGCACGACCGTCTGCGCCGCCGCGTAGCCCATTTGGTAGGACCCGAACGCGGTCTGGTAGATCATCAGCACCAGTGGTTTGGTCGAGTTGAGCGGCCCGCCGGGATCGTTGCTGGTCATGTTGTAGACTTGGTCGAAAATCCGCAGGAAGCCGATCGACGAGAACACGACCAGGAACACCGTGGTCGGTTTCAGCAACGGAATGGTGATGCGCGTCAGGATCGCACCTTCGCCCAACCCGTCCACACGCGCGGCTTCGTAATAGCTCGTCGGGATCGCGCGCAGGCCCGCGAGGAAGATGATGATCTGGAAGCCGAGATGCGCCCAGATCGACGTCGTCATGATCGCGGGCAATGCCTGTTCGATCGATCGCAGAAAGGGTTGTGCGGGCACGCCGAACACGCTGAGCGTGCTATTGATCACGCCGATCGGCGGCGGCTGGTAGAACCAGCGCCACACCCAGGCCATCGCGGCGGCGGTCGTGAGATAAGGCAGGAAATAAAGCGCGCGGATGAAGCCGTGCAGGAATACGACGCGATCGAGGTAGTAGGCGATCGCGAAGGACAGCACGATCGAGATCGGCGTGCCGAGAATGAGATAGGCGAAGGTGTTGCGGAAGACCTGCCAGAACACCGGATCGGCGAACAGGCGGCGGTAGTTTTCGAGCCCGACGAATTTCGCCGGGTTCAACAGATCCCAATCGGTGACCGACAGGAAGAACGAGTCGATCGTGGGATAGAAGCGCACGACCGTGAAGAAGACGAGCGGCAGCGCCAGGAACGTCCAGGCCCACACGACTTGCCGGGAGGAGAGGGACAAGCGCCCCCATAGGCGTCCGAAGACGCCGCTCGGTCCGGTCATATTCGTGTGGGCCATAGCTCGTTTCCGCCGCGATGTGCTGCGTTACTTGGCCTTCGCCTTGTCGAGCACGGCCTGTTCGCGTTCGGCCGCGACCTTCAGCGCGTCGGCGATCGGCGTGTCCTTCAGCAGGACCGTGTTGATCAGATCGATCGACACCTGGCGCTGGGCGAGTTCGTCGGTCATCGGCGGCGTGGACGAATAATCCAGCGCGCGGATGAACGGCCCGTAGATCGGGTCGTTGACGTTCGCGTCGGTCAACGCGACCGCACGGCGCGCGGGCAACTCGCCGACCTTCTCCAGCCAGATCGCCATCGCCTTGGGCGACGACGCGAAGGCCAGGAACTTCTCCGCCGCCGCGAGCTTCTCGCCCGTGGCGCCCGCACTGATCGCGTTGGCGAAGTAGCTGCCGAAATTCGCCTTGTTGCCGTTCACAGTCGGCAATTCGACCACGCCCCAGGTGAAGTTCTTGATCGTCTTATAGGACGCGATGCGGAACGTGCCGTCGACCACCATGCCGGCGAGACCGGCACGGAACGCCGCTTGGCCTTCGTCCATGAAGCCTTCGCGGCCGATTTTGTGGACCTTCTGCAGATCGACATAGAACTGTAGCGATTTGCGGCCGGCCTCGGTGTTGTAGGCGACCTTGCTGCCGTCGGCCGAATAGGACTCGCCGCCATATTGGCGCACGAGGATTTCGCGCCACCAATTATGGTCCTGGCGCGCGATGTCGAGCGCCATGCCGACCTGGGTGAAGTTGCCGGCGTTGTCGAGCTTCGTCATCGCCTTGCCGGCGGCGACGAGTTCTTCGATCGTGCGCGGCGGCTTTTCGGGATCGAGCCCGGCCTTGGCGAACATGTCCTTGTTGTAGAACAGCGCCATCGAGCGAACGGCCGTGGGCAGCCCGTAATACTTGCCGTCGCGCTTCATCGCCGAGACGATGGGGAAGAACTCCTTCTCGATTTCGTCGGCCTTGAACGCGGTCGGCGACAGCGGCTGCACGAGGCGGCCGGAAATGAACGTATCGAGCCAGCCGTAGAAGAGCTGCATCACTTCGGGGCTGCGGCCGGCGGCGCGCGCGGCGATCAGGCGCGTCTGATAATCGGCGTAGGGGAAGGTGACTTGCTTGACCGTAATGCCGGGGTTTTCGGCTTCGAAGGTTTTGATGACTTCGGTCATCGCTTGGACGCGGGTGTCGAAGACGTACTGCCAGTACTGAATTTCGACCGCCGCAACCGGATTGTGGCCGCCCAGAAGCGCGCCGGCCGCCGTCGCCGTGACGGCGAGCGCGCGGACGAGGTTCCGGAAATTCGGCAAGAAGGTCATGGGCATCCTCCTGTGGGTCTACGCCTCTGCGAGCGTTTTGGGGAAAGTTACGCAAGCGCTTGCATAAAATGACTCGGATTGGTTGTCAATCCCGATCGAGATACGCTAACCTCATCGACGTCGAATTCTGTCGGATATCGATATTATCGGCATTCCGGCGGCAATAATACGAACCGGCGGCGGAAAGCGAAAAACATCGTGTCGAGCAAGCGCTTGCGTAAATCGGCGACCGACTTGAAATCCCTGGCGGCGCAGCTGGGCGTTTCGCAATCGACCGTCAGCCGGGCGCTGCGCGACCATCCCGCGATCCCCGAAACGACGCGACGGCGCGTGCAATCGGCCGCCGACGCCGCAGGCTATCGGCCGAATGTCAGGGCGCGCAGCCTCGCGATCGGCCGGGCGGAGGCGATCGGCCTCGTCTTTCCGCTCGAACGTCTGCAATTGCCCGAGACGAATTTCGTCGATGTCCTCGCCGGAATCTCGACCGCCGTCACCGAGCGGAACTATTCGCTGCTGCTGTCGCCATTCATGGACGACGAGGCGGCGGTTTTGCGCAAACTCGCCTCGTCGAAGGCGGTCGATGGCGTAATCATCACGCGGCCGCTGGTCGACGATCCGCGCATCGCGTTGCTGAATTCGCTCGGCTTGCCTTACGTCGTGCATGGGCGAACGGAAGTCGACGCGCCGTTCTCCTATGTCGATACCGACAACGACAATTCCTTCGAGCGCCTGACCGGGTTGCTGCTCGATTACGGTCATCGCCATATCGTGGCCGTGAACGGGCTCGCGCATTTCCGCTATGCCGCCGCGCGTGCGGCGGCGTTCCACCGCGCTTTCGCCGCGCGCGGGTTGAGCGCACCGCCGGAAGCGGTCGAGTTCGTGTCGATGACCGAGCAGACGGGTTACGAAACCGCCCTGCGGCATCTGCAAAGCAAAACGCGGCCGAGCGCGTTCGTCTGCGGCTCGGTCTTCCAGGCGCGCGGCGTCTATCGCGCGATCGCGGCGTGCGGGCTTGCCGTGGGCAAGGATATCTCGGTCGTCGCACACGACGACGGCGTTCGCGGTCTGACGGCGCTGGAACTGAATCCGCCGCTGACAGCGACCTATACGCCCATTCGCAAGAGCGGCGAATTTCTGGCGGCGACGCTGATCGATTTGATCGAGGGCAAGCGCGGCGCGCCGTCGCGCACGATCATGCCGTTCGATTTGATCCTGCGCGCTTCGGTCCGGGTCGCCTGACGACGGGCCCGCGCTAGGTCCGCGCGTCGTCCAGCGCGAAACGCGCGGTGCGCTCGGCGATCATGATCGTCGGCGCGTTGGTGTTCGCCGAGGTGATGGCGGGCATGACCGACGCGTCGGAGACGCGCAAACCCTGAACGCCACGCACCGTCAATCGCCCGTCGACGACGGAGGCGTCGTCCGCCCCCATGCGGCAGGTGCCGACGGGGTGGAAAACCGTATCGGCTTTCTGCGCGATCCAGTCGAGGATTTCGGCGTCGCTGCGCACGTCGGGGCCGGGCATCAGCTCGCCGCCGCGCCAGCCATCGAAAGCCGGCTGAGCGAACAGGCCGCGCAGGATTTTGACGCCCGCGGTCAACACGCGCTTGTCGCGCGGGGCCGAGAGGTAATTGGGATCGATGCGCGGGGCCGCTAACGGATCGGCGCTGGCCAGCGAAATGCGGCCCCGGCTTTCCGGCCGCATCTGGCAGATATTGGCGAAGAAGCCGTTCTCGGCGCGCGCCCCCGGCGGATCGCGGAACGGATTGACGCGGATCGTAGCGCTGGTGAGTGCGGGCATGAAATGGCTTTGCAGATCGGGCTCGGCCAGGCCGGGCTCCGACTTGAAATAGCCGCCGACCAGCAGCGGGAAACACGCCGCCGGGCCTTTGCCCTGTATCAGCGCGCGCAGCAGGGCGAAGGCCGCGCGATCGGCGCGCAGAAGTTCGTTGAGCCCACCGGGCTTCAGCGCCGCATGCTCGACGCGGATCAGTAGATGGTCCTGCAGATTGGCGCCGATCTGCGCGCGATCGGCGACGACGGGCACGCCCAGCGCCGAGAGTTCGACCGCCGGACCAATGCCCGAGCGCAGCAGCAAATGCGGCGAGCCGACCGTGCCCGCACAGACGATCACCTCGCGGCGCGCTTTGACGACCCGCTCGACGCCGCCTTGGCGCAGGATCAGGCCCGTGCAGCGCGTACCTTCGAAGGTCAGGCGCACGACTTCCGCATCGGCGATCAAACGCAACGTGCCGTTCGCCAAAGCGGGGCGCAGATAGGCGCGCGCCGTGCTGGCGCGCCGCCCGCCGCGAATATTGAAACGATAGCGCCCGGCGCCCGACGGGTTGGGGCCGTTGAAATCGTCGGTGCGGCCATAACCGGCACTCTCGGCAGCCGAAAGATAGGCGTCGTAAAGCGGCGTCCACCAATCGGGTTGCTCGATGCCCAACGTCTTGCGCCCGTCGCCGCTCGGCTCGTTCTCCAAAGCTTGATAGACGGGCTCGACCTTTTCCCACGACCAATCGCGCAAACCGGTTTGCGCCCAATGTTCGTAGTCGGAGGGCAGGCCGCGCACCCACACCATGCCGTTGATGGCGCCCGAGCCGCCGACGAGCTTGCCGCGCGGCCATTTGAGGCGCCGCCCGCCAAGATGCGTCTGCGGTTCGGTCTCGAACTGCCACGTATATTTGGTGCCGCGCAGGAACCAGCCGGTCAGCAAGGGCACGGACAATAGCGGATCGCGGCCGGGCGGTCCGGCTTCGATCACGGCGACTTTATGTTTGCCGTCCGACGCCAAGCGTGCCGCAAGCAGCGAACCGGCCGAACCTGCGCCGACGACGACGAAGTCGGCTTCGTGGAAAACGTCCGCCATCAATTCAAATCGAGTTCGATCGACAGATCCAGACGCTGCCACAGATCGCGCTTTTCCAGATCGTCGCCTTCGGCTTCCGTGCCGCGCACGTCGCGCAGATTGCTGTGCGTCTCGCGCCGCAGGATGACGATCAGGTCGGTCTCGTCTTCCAGCACGAAGGGGAATTCGTGCCAGCAGCCGATCTTCATGCAGAAACCAGCACTGCCGTCGAAGCGCAGCGCCTTCAGCGCCCCCAGATCCGGCATCGGCTGGTCGTTGGGTGCCCCCAGCACCACGACGAACGGCTTGCCCTTCAGCGGGATGAAAGTCTGCGTATGTTTGAAATGCCGTTCGATCCAACGCACGGCGAGGGGGCGGCGGCGCAAGGTCGCGACGGTCAACTCGGTCTGCTCGTCGGATTCGAAGCGCGTGGGCTTGCGCAACACGCCATCGTAGAAATGCAGGCGATTGCCCGGCTCGGGCACGTTGGAGCCGAGCAGCCAGCCGAACGGCGCCACGTTCTCGGGTGTCGCGTCTTCGATGCGCAAGCGTTGGATCGTCGTCGCGGTCATGGCGCGGGCTCCACGAAGGCGCCCGTCTTCTTGTCGCGCAGGCGCAGTTTGACGAAAACCTTACCCGTCCCGCCATGATCGATGCCGGTATCGAAGCAATCGAAAGTGTTGAAGCGCGGGCTGATCGGGTGAAGTCCCGCTTCCAGCCGGTCTTGCGCCAGCAACAGCGCGGGTTGCAGCTTGGCGATCACGCCCAGGCACAACGGCGCGGTCGACGCGGATGTATCGAGCAAGCCGTCGGTCGAGAACACGAAGGTTTCGCCCTTGCGGATGAAATTCGCGCAGTGATGCGCGCCCGTCACCTCGGCGACGATTTCCATATCTTCCTTGTTCATGACACCGCCTTCGGAAGAATGCGTTCGGTAACGGGTTCGTGCGTGTCGGCGCGGCGCAGATGCACTTGGCAACGCGCCTTCGACTTGCCTTCGTCGGACCCCGTGTGCGGGCATTCGTGATAGCGCCACACGCAGGTCATGGGATTGAGCCCTTCGGCCGCGCGGTCGAAGGTCATGTAGAAGATCGACAGAATGGGCGAGAGCAGATGCACGCAGACCGGCGCGTCGGTCAACGCCGGCACGACCTTGTGGCGCATGTCGAACACGATCTTCTGGCCGGGCTTGACACCGCATTTGCAGCCGCCGCCGTTGCTCGTGACCTCGACCACGACTTGGTAGTCATCGAGCCAGCGATGCCCGAGATGCCGGCGTGCGGCGAACAGGTTGCGCACTTCGGGCGACAGACGCTCGAATTCGTCGTCGGTGAATTCCAGCGCTTGTTTCAAGCGCTCCTGCATCTCGTCCAGATGGTCTTCGGGCTGGACGTAGAAGGGATCGATGCGGGGCGGGTTCGTCATACGGCCGTGACTCCTCCGTCGGCGACCAGAATATGGCCGGTGATGAACGATGCGGCGGGTGAGGCGAGGAACAAGGCCGCGCGCGCGATTTCGTCGGCTTCGCCCAAGCGGCCCAGCGGAATGCTGGCGACCAGACCGGCGGCGCGCGTGGCGTCGGCCCGCGCGATCGCGGTCATCGGCGTGGCGATCGGACCGGGCGCGACGGCGTTGGCGCGTGCGCCAAACGAAGCGAACTCGACCGCCAGGGTTTTGGCGAGCGCGTTGACGCCGCCTTTGGACGCGGCATAGGCGGTCGCGCGGCGATGGCCGATCAGGCCGATCTGGCTGGAGAACAGCACCAGCGATCCGCCGCGCTGTTTTTCGAAAATCGGCGCCACATGCCGCGCCACGCGATAGGCGCCGCCCAGATTGATCGACACGACGCGCTCCCAATCCTCGGGACCCGTTTCGCCGATATTGCGATGCTCGAACACGCCGGCGGTGACGATCGCGGCGTCGATGCCGCCAAGCGCTTCGTGCGCGCCGCGTACGGCGGCGGCGACTTGGCCGTCGTCGCGCGTATCGCAGGCGCAAACGAATTTGGCTTCGGGGACGGCTTCGGCCGTGCCCGGCATCGTCGTCGCGGCGACGATCGCGCCGGCTTCGGCCGCAAGGCGCACGCAAGACTGGCCGATGCCCGATCCGCCGCCCACGATCAGCAGGCGAAGGCCGCGCAGATCGACCAGCATCGCGGTCATGCGATCACGACCAAATCGCGGTCGATGGGCCGCAGCATGCGACAGCCCTTCGCCTCGACCTCGACGCTGTCTTCCAGATGGAAGCTGCCGAGATCGGGATCGCGATAGAAGACTTCGGTGTTCACGATCATGTTTTCCTCGAGGGCGTAGCCTTTGACGAGGCTATCTTCCTCGGGGAATTCGAACACTTCCAGCCCAATCCCGTGCGTGGTGACGGAGACGAGGTCGCGGCGCAGGCCGAATCCTTCGATCGTGTCGCGCGTCAGCTTGCGCAGATCTTCGGTGTTGATACCGGGCTTGATCGCGGCTTCGACCGCTTCCAGCGCGGCGACGACGGCCTTGTAGCGCAGCTTGTGCGCCGCGGTCGGTTCGCCGACGACACCGGTGCGCGCAAGATCCATGTGATAGCCGCCGAGCGTGCCCAGGCAATCGAGCACGACCGCGTCGCCCGGCGTCAGGCGGCGCTCGTGGCTTGCGGGCAGGCTCATCGCCGAAGCGTCGCCCGCACCGAACATCATGCCGCGCTCGCCCAGGAAGGCCGCGTCGTGATCGACCAGCACGCGGCGATAGACGCGGATCAGATCGTCTTCGGCGATACCGGGCTTGGCGTTGGCGATGACCGCTTCCAGCGCTTTGGCGTTGACCTCCGCACCCTTGGTCATCAGCGCGATTTCGTCGCGCGTTTTGACGATGCGGATGCGGCGCATGAGTTGCAGGATATCGGCGATGGGCGCATTGCCGCCAAGCCCACGCCCCGACAGGCGCTGGGCCAGGCGCATATCGTCGCAGCCGAGCTTCGCGGATTTGAGACCCGCGCGTTCGACCGCGGCGATCACCGCATCGACGAACGAGGCCTTCTGCGTCGGGCGCAATTCGGCGCGTTTGGCGGCGAGATTGCGGCGAAGATCGTTGGAGAGATTGCGCTCCAGCGTCTCGCCCATATAGACGCCGACCGAGCTCCACGGATTGCCGAACATCTCGACTTCTTTGATCCAGCTCGGCCGTTCCGCCAGCGTAGGCAGATCGAATTCCTGGATCACGAGTACGGGTTCGGCGTCGGCGCTGGCGGGCAGGATCACCGCCGCCGACCAATCCTCGAACCCGCCGAGCAGATATTCCGACGCGAAGCCGGAGGCGTAGGAAACGTTGACCGGTGTGGCGAGGATCGCGCCGTCGAGACCGGCTTCGCGCAACAAGCGGCGGGCGCGTTCGAGATTGAGGAACATCAGGCGGTCTTGCGCGCGGCGATGACGACCCAGGGGAAACGCCACGCCTTGTTCTCGGGCGACAAGGCGCCGGTCATTTCCTCGAAACGCGTGATCTCGACTTTGTCGAAACCCGCGCGGCGATGGGCGGCGGCCAGATCCATCTGGTCGAGCGGCGGCATGAACGGCTCGTTGTTCCGCGCGCTATGGCCGTAATGGATGAATTTGTTGAACGGATCGTCGCCCGCCAGGAAGTCGAGATGGATCGACCAGCCGCCGGGGGCGAGCAGGCGATGGGCTTCGTGCAGCACCTTCTCGATATGCGAGACGGGCATTTCGTGCAGCATCATCGTGCTGGTGACGAGATCGGCGTTGCCGGCAGGCAGCTTCGTGTCGGCCGCGTCGCCCTGGCGGAACTGGACGTTGCGCGCCTGATCCTCGGCCGCCGTGTGTGCTGCGAGCTTCACGCACGGGGCAGCGAGATCGACACCGACGACCTCCGTGTCGCGGCTCGACGAATAGAAGGGGCGCGTGCTTTTGCCGAAGCCGCAGCCCATATCGACGATACGCTTGGGCTGCTTGCCCAGGCGTTCCATCGCGATACGGGTGAAACGCTGATGCAGGTCGCCATGCTTGTCGAGCAGCGGCGTCGTGGTGCGGGCCCCGCGCTCGTACACCATGCCGGCGACCGAATCGCCATGCACGCCGCCGGGGTGCTGGTGGATGTCGATGGCGGGATAATATTCGGGCGGCACGAAATCCGGCGGGATGACGAGGCGTTCGTTGTTCGTCGGCTCGATCATCGGCGCCAATTCGTCGCGATGCGCGCCGTAATGATTGGCCAGACCGTAGCGGCCCGAATACTTCATCTTTTGCAGATGCCGTTCGAACCACGCGAAATAGCGATAGGTCGTGTCGTTCGCGATTAGCTTTTCGACGTCGTCGACGGTCTTGGGCTTGGCGGGGGCCGCTTCCGCCGCCGCGCGATAGCGCTGCGCCACTTCCGGATACAGGTTTCGCGTCCATTGTAGCTTGCAGGACAGCAGGAATTCCTGGAACGCTTCGAAGGGCCGATGGGTCGGGGGATCGGTACGCATGCGAAGCCTCCACTCCTGTCCGCGATTGGTTTTCTGGCATGAGTGTGTAATTGTACTAAACATATATCAATAGGTTTTTTGCGCGGGGGCAAAATGGCGGCGGAAAACGGCGTCGACGAACTGGTCGCGAAGCTCACCGCGCTGAAGGCGGAGCGCGGTTACTTGCTGCCCCATCACGGGCTTCTGGCCGCGATGGCGCCCGACGTGCTGGACGCCTATGGCGCCTTGTACCGCGCGCTGACTTTGGGCAAACGCCATCTCGACGAATTCACCAAAGAGTTCGTGTGGCTCGCGATCCTCGCTGCGACCGACGAAGCCGCCGCGACGCATCATATCGCGAAGTTCCGCAACGCGGGCGGCACGGACGCGCAGATCGCGATCGCGGTGCGGCTCGCCGCCTGGGCGCGCGGCGAGGGCGCGGTCGCGTTCGCCGACAAAATCTGGTCGCCGCATATGGCGGGCTTCGATTGGCGCCAGGCTCGGGGCGATGCGCGCGCCGCGTTGATCGCGGGCGGCAGCGTGACGCCGGGCCAAGCGCTGCTGGCGGAGATCGCCACGCGCACCTGCCTCGACCAATGGACGCAACTCGCCGACGCGATCGTCGAAGCCGTGGCGGCGGGCGAAAGCGAAGATCGCATCGCCGAAGCACTGATGCTGACCATGTTCCCGGCCGGCGTGCCGCGCTTCGTGGAAGCGGCGGGCGTGTGGCTCGAACTTATTCGCGACGGCCGCGTTCCGGCCTCGCCCCGATTGCGCGCCTGGGCCTCGCTCGAAGGGCAGGGCGGGCACGACGAAGCCAGCGGAAAGGTGAAGAAATGACCGATACGAAGACGCTCGAACAAGTCGGCGGCAAGCGCGGCTATCTGCTGCCCTATCACAAGATGCTGGCGGCCTATGACGGCGAACTACTCGCCAAATACGACGCGTTCTATACGCGCCTGACGCTGACGCAAAAGACCCTGACCGACCGCGAAAAGGAATTCGTGTGGGTCACGTTGCTGGTCGCGGTGCGCGAAGGCCACGGCACGCTGCATTTGCGCCGTGCCGATGCCGCCGGTTTGCCGCGTGCACACATGCATATCGCGATCAATCTGGCGGGCATCGCCGAAAGCCGGCCGGCCACCGCCTTCGCCAAGCATTATTGGAAGGATTGGGCGCCGGACGCGGACATGGACGCGCTTTACTTCGCCAACATCGCCGCCGCGCGCGGCGACGTGCCCGAAGCGCTGGTCGAACTGGCGCTGGCGACGGCGCACGCATCCAAGCGCGATGCGGCGTCGCTGCAATTGCACATCAAGCGCTTCTTCGCGGCCGGCGGCAAGCCGGCAGCGTTGGTCGAGGCTTTGGCGTTCCTGCTGTTGCCGTGCGGCGGGCCGACCTTGATCGATGCGGTCGACGCCTGGGCCGAGGCGGCGGCGGACGGGAAAATCCCGTCGCCGTTCTGATCTTAGGCGAAGCGCTGATTGACGTCGGCGGGGGCGCCCAGCGAAGCCTGGGTGCCCTTGGCCGCTTCGATGATCTGGCGCGCGAAGGCGTCGCGATCGGCGGCGAGCTTCTTGGCTTCCTCGGCATCCGGCTGGTAGCCGTCGAGTGCTTCGGCTTGCAAAGCGCCTTGGCGCACGAGCAGCACTTCCATCGCGCGCAAACGATCCTTAGTGACGGCAAGTTCGGCCGCCAGCGTCATGATCATCGCCACGGCACGGTCGAGAGCCGGGTCTTCGAAGAAAGTCTGTTCGGGGACGCTATCGGCCGCCATGTGCTGCTCCGTTCGTATCTATCCGAATGAAAAAGGGCCGTGCGCGGGAAGCGCACGGCCCCATTTCCGGCCCGCTTAGGCCGCCTTGATCGTGTCCCAGGAACCCGCCCCGAACACTTCGTCGGCGAGCTTCTTGTTCAGCGGCTCCAACTCGGCGGCGAGGCCGTCGCCCGGCAGCGTGATGATGCTGTCCGCACCTTGCGAGTTGCGCCAGGTGGCGATGTCCGAATCCTTCAGCTTGACGCCGACTTCGTAGTACTCGGGGCCTTCCAGCTCGTCGAAGCTGGATTGCAGCGCCTGCTGCTGCGCGGGCGACAGGCGGTTCCAGGCGGCGACCGAGATCACTTCCTTGTCGAGCGCCAGACCGAAATCGTTCGTCACGACGTATTTGCAAACTTCGAAGAACTTGCCGGCCACGCCGGGGTTCAGCGCGGTCAGCACGCCGTCGACGATGCCCTGCTGAAGGGCAAGGTAGATTTCGTTGAACGGGATCGGGGTGGGGATGGCGCCGAAGAACTTCAGGCCTTCGATGCAGCCTTCGATCTGCGCCGCGCGGATCTTGCGGCCGCGCAGTTCCGACAGCGACTTGATCGGCTGCTTGAGCATCAGGTTGTAGCCGCCCAAGCGGCCCGCACCCAGCAGACGCGCGCGGTAGCGCGTTTGCAGAACGGCCGACGCCTTGGCGCCGATCGGGCCCTTCATCACGCGGCCGGCATGCGCGCCGTCGCGGAAGAAATAGGGGCTGTACATGATGTCGAATTCGCGCGTGCCCGTGTAGGCGCCGTTGTAGACGTCGAGGCTGCCCAGCGCCATCGAGTCGATGAGCTTCTGCTCGCCGCCCAGCGAGCCCGCGAAGATTTCGAACGACACGGCGCCGTTCGTTTTACGCGAGACCGCCTCGGAAACCTTGGCGTTGAAGGTGTTCGACAGCGTGTTGGGCGCCCCGGCGTTGCCGTAGCGCAGCACGATCTTCTGCTGGGCCGCCGACATGCCCGGCAGCAGCGAAGCGCCGCCCAGTGCCGCGGTGCCGGCGACGAAACCACGGCGTGAAATCTTGGTGTTCATTGTGTTGCCTCCTGTTTTCTAGGTCTTGGGGGTGAATCAACGCATCCAAAGATCGACCAGCGCGAGCGAGAACCACGGCACATAGGTGAGCACCAGGAGCACCGCCACGAGGACGAGGAAGTAGGGCCACGCGGCCCAGAAGAGTTCCCAGACGCCGACCTTGCCGATCCGCGCCATGACGAACAGCGTGAGCCCGACCGGCGGCGTCACCATGCCGAGGACGAGGTTCAGCACCATCACGACGCCGAAATGGATCGGATCGACGCCCATCCCGGTCAACATCGGGAACAGAATGGGGGCGAGGATCAGCATCAGCGGCAGCGGTTCCATGATCGTGCCGAGGACCAGCAGCGCGATGTTGATGAGCAGCAGAAGGACGTAGGGATTGTCGGATATCGCGCGCATCGCGGTCGTCAGCGTTTCGCCGAGCCCCGCGAGCACGGCGAGCGAACCGAAGATTTGGCTGGTCGCGACCGTCATCATCACGACGGCGGTGGTCAGCGCCGAGGCGACGGCGGCTTCCATGAATGCCTTGGGGCTAAGGCTGCGATAGACGACGACGGCCAGCACCAGCGTGTAGAGCGCGACAAGGGCGGCCGATTCCGTCGGCGTGGCGATCCCGAAGATCTTGCTCAGAACGATCATCACGGGCGCGCCCAAAGGCAGAATGCCGCCCAGGATCGCCCGGCGCTTGGCGTCGCCGGTCACGCGTTCTTCGACCGGCAGATTCAAGCGGCGCGACATATAGGCGCTGGTCGCCAGCATCGCGAAATACATCACGAAGCCCGGCAAAATGCCCGCGATGAACAATTGCCCGACCGAGATATTGACGATCGACCCCAGCAGGATGAACAGTATCGACGGCGGAATGATCGGGCCCATCGACGCGGCGGCGGCGATGACGCCCGCGGCGTAGGCGGACGAATAGCCGCGGCGCTTCATCTCGGGCACCAGCACCGAGCCGACGGCGGCGGCGTCCGCGACGGCCGATCCGGAAATACCGGCCATGAACAGGTTCGCCGTGATGCCGGTATTCGCGAGACCGCCGGGCTTATGCCCGACGAGGCTGGACGAGAAATTGATCAGGCGCTGCGTGACGCCCGACTTGGTCATCAATTCGCCCGCGAAGATGAACATCGGAATGGCGAGCAGCGCGAAGCTGTCCACGCCGGCCGTCAATTCCTGGACGAACAGCACCGGATTGATCGGCCGGTCGCCGAACTGGGTGATCAGAATGTAGAAAAGCGACGCGACGCCGATGGAGAAGGCGATGTCCATCCCGAGGATGATCAGGACGAACAGCACCAAAATCATGGAAAGAAGAAGCATCGATTACATGCCCGAATGCAAGGAACTATCGTCGTCGGTGTGCTCGCCCAAAACCGCGAGCCACATGCGCACGATTTCGTTGCCGATCATCAGCACGGCGCCGATCGGCAGGGCGATATACGTCCAGCCGTCGGACAAGCCGGTCGCCAGAACGCGGCGATACATCGACAATTCGATAATCGGAATGGAGTACCAGACGATGACGACGAGCATCGCGACGGTGAGTACGCGCATCGCGAGTTCGATCGCGACCTGCACGGGGCGCGGCAGCGATTCGACGAAGCTCGTCATGCGGATGTTGTAGCCGAGCATATAGGCGAGACCGCCGCCGACGAAGCTGAGCCAGACGAACAGCAGCTTGGGGATGTCCTCGCCCCACATCGGCGGATTGTTGAAGAAGTAACGCATCATCACCGAGTAGAGGACGAGAATGGTGAAGGCGGCCAAAACGGCACCGCACGCCCATTCGAAAACCGTCCGCGCCGTTTTCAGGCGGTCGGTAAGCGATTTCGCACCAGCCATTCGTCCCCCAAGTCGAAGCCCCGCAAATAGGAGGATCGGTTCTCTTGCCGAGCCCACTTGATATAATGATATATTAAAAAGCCATTTGAGCAAGGGGAGACAGATGGGGCTGCCGGTCAATTCTTCGCTGACTGTCGATGTTGCGATTGTAGGCGCGGGCACGGCGGGAATGCCTTGCGCGATCGAAGCGGTCCGGGCCGGCGCCAAGGTCGTCGTGATCGAACAGGCCGAACGCATCGGCGGCGCCTTGCATGTTTCGGCGGCACAGATGAGCGGTGCGGGTGCGAAGCGCCAGAAATCGCGTGGAATCGCCGATGATTGGCGCACGCATCTTGATGATGTTTTGCGCATCAGCCGGGGCACGTGCCAGGCGGATCTGGTCGAATTGGCGACGCAGCTTGGCGGCAGCACGATCGATTGGCTGGAAGCGGCCGGGTTCGAATTCGATCCGGTGACGCCCGCGATCCTGCATTTCCACGAAGCGTACCGCACCGCGCGCACGTTCTGGGGTGTGGCCGGCGGCCGGTCTGTGCTGAAAGTCGTCAAGCCGCTGTTCGACTCGGCGATGGCCCAACCCAACGCGACGCTGCTGCTGAACAGCGAAGTCGTGGCGCTGCGCCAAGCGAAAGACGGTGCGGTCACCGGCATCGTCGTGCGCGGCAAGGATGGCGCGGAACAAACCATCGCGGCCAAACATGTCGTGCTGGCGACCGGCGGCTATGGCGGCAACGCCGAACGCTTCGCGCGCTGGACCGGCGGGCGCAAACTTCATACGGCGGCGTTGCCGACCGCGACGGGGGCGGGGATCGAACTCGGCCTCGCTGTCGGTGGCGTTCTGCGCGGCGGCGAACATTATCTGCCGACCTTCGCGGGCATCCCCGCGCAGTCGGGCGGGCATCAAATCCTGTGGGATCAATTGCCGTCGCTGACACCCCAGGTGCGCGCACCCTGGGAAGTTTTCGTGTCCAGCGAAGGCAAGCGCTTCGTACGCGAAGACATTGACAGCGTGGATGCGCGCGAGCGCGCGCTGAACACATTGCCCGACGCGTTGTTCTGGGCGGTGTTCGACGAGCGCATCTGGCGCGAGGCCCCGCCGCTGTTGCCGGGCTGGAAGCCGGACGAACTCGCCGCCGCGTGGACGTCGCACGAGAATTTCGTGATCGCGCCAACGCTCGATGCGATCGCCACGCGTATCGGCTGCGATGCCGCCACGCTGAATGCGACTATTGCCGCCTATAACGACGCGCTGCGTTCGGGCAAACCCGATCCGCTGGGCCGCGAATCGCGCCCGCTGCCGATCGCGCAGGCGCCGTTCCGCGCCATTCGCATGCACGGCATGGTGCTGAAAACGCCGTCGGGCCTGACGGTCGATCGCGCGTTGCGCGTTGTGCGCGCGGACGGTTCGCCGATCCCCGGCCTCTATGCGATCGGCGAGGCCTTGGGCGGCGCCACGTTGTCGGGCAACGCCTTCGTCGGCGGGATGAGCGTCACGCCCGCTCTGGGTTTCGGCCGCTGGTTGGGCGCCAAGCTCGCCGGCCGCGATTTGTTGGAGGCCGCATGAATCCGGTGAAACTCAAGCGCCGCTTCGCCGATGTCGGCGCGCTGCAAGTCCATTATCGCGAAGGCGGTGCGGGCGACGCCACGCCGCTGGTAATGATCCACGCATCGCCCGGCGCCTCGCGCCAAGTCGCCTCGTTGGCGGCGTTGCTCGCGAATGGACGTCGTGTGGTGGCGCCGGACACGGCCGGCAACGGCGATTCCGATGCGTTGCCCGATCCGACCCCCGCGATCCCCGATCTCGCCGCCCATGCGCGCGCGGCGATCGACAAAATCGTCGACGGGAAGATCGATCTCTACGGCAGCCATACCGGTGCGTCGATCGCGATGGAAATCGCGCTGGCGGCCCCCGACAAGGTGCGCCGTTTGGTGATCGACGGCATGGGGCTTTACGCGGCCGACGAGCAATCGGATGTGCTGCGCAACTACGCGCGCGAGATCGCCCCCGACCTCGAAGGCACGCATCTTTTGAAGGTCTGGCATTTCTGCCGCGACCAATATCTGTTCTGGCCGTACTACAACCGCACCGCCGAGGGGCGTTTGCCCAACGGCTTGCCCGACGCCGAGGAGTTCCACGATTTCGTCGTCGAAGTTTTGAAGGCGATGCGCACCTATCATCGTTCGTATCGCGCGGCGTTCCGCCATCCCAAGCGCGACAGCTTGGTGAAGCTGAACCTGCCGGTGCTGGTGCTGACCTCGCCGTCGGACATGCTGGACAGCTACGCGGCCGAAGTCGCGGCGCTGATCCCCGGCGCCACGCGCGCGTCGACCCCGCGCTGGGGGGCGTCCGATTTCCATGCGGCCACGGCCGCGACCATCGCCGAATTTTTGGATCGCCAATGACCGGACAAGCCAAACCGCGCCTGATCGCCGATTGCCCGGTGATGATCTTCATCGCCTACACGGTGGGCGCGGAGGCCGTCGCCAAGGGCTATCACCCCTGGCTGGTCGAAACCGACAATCCGTTCTTCAACGCCATTCCCGGCGTGCATCATTACGCGAACTGGATCGTCGACGGCGTGTCGAAGGGCGGGCCGCTCTCGTGGACCTATTACGATTTCCAGGGCCTCGCCGACGAAAGCGATCTGGAGCGCGTTTGGTTCAATCCCGATCTCGACGGGTTCCGCAAGGAATGGATCCGCCTGTGGGGCTATGGCCCCGGCGAACGGCCGCCGGTGCTGCGCCACGCTTATCTCTGCCGGCGCGTGTCGCGCAGTAACGCCGCGCCGCGTGACAAATTGCGTTTGTCGGCGGGGCAAGGCAAGCCGCCATCGGGCGGCGATCTGACCTTCGCGGTGACCGACGTGCTCGCCAAGCATTTCGCGGGCGTGGGCTCCGCCAAGTGGAATTGGCCGATCGCGGAGGGCAATCCGCTGGGTCTCGAATGGCTGCGCGTCGATTACACGCCCGACGCCCCTGAGGTGCCGGAAGCCGAGCTGGTTTTGTCGGCGGGGTTGATCGCTGCGCCATGACCCGTCTGCCGCTTCAACTTGGCTTCACCCATATCGTTCCAGACCGTCTGGCGAACGATCAGGCCGGCTTTCAAGTCGAAGCGGTCGATATAGCGAATGCCCGAAAATTCATCGCCGTCCAGCCAGCGTCCCGACAGCGTGCCGCTGACATGGACGATGGCCGTGCCGTTCGACTCGGCCGCGTCGATTCGCTCGAATTTTTTGCGCACGCCGGTGTAGCGGCCGCGCGCCCAGGCGAACAGCGCGTCGAAATCCGCGAATTCCACGCCGCCGGGAAATTGCATCGTAAATTCCGGCGCTATGAGCGTTTTGACGGCGGCGAGATCGCCGTTTTCGAGCGACCGCAAAAAACGTATGGCCGTGGCCGCTGGCCCGCTCTCAACCATTTGTGTCATAAGGACGCTCTCCCCAACGCTTCGATAGAGTTTTCGTCGCACGCCGTTCCGAAGGATCGCAGCCCGCCATGACCCGTAAAGGCGCCGCCTTGCGCAAATCCGTTCCGACGATGGCCGACAATGGCGGCATCGACGCGCGCCTGAAGGCGCCGCTCTATCACCAGATATTCCTGGTGTTGCGCGACGGCATTCTGGACGGGCGCTATCGCTACGGCGACGTGCTGCCCTCCGAACATGAATTGGCCGGGCGTTACGGCGTGTCGCGCATCACCGCCAAACACGCGATGACGGAGCTTGCGAATGCCGGCCTCGTCACGCGCGCGCGCGGGCGCGGCACCACGGTGCAATATCGCGCCCCGGCGGCGCCGTTGCGCGCGCCCGTCGGCAGCTGGCTGCAAACGATGGAAGCGATGGGCCGCAGCACCGAAGTGGCGGTGCTGGATTTCGCCTATGGCCCCGCGACGGTCACGGAAAGCGAAGCGCTGGAACTGCCCGAAAGCGCCGAAGTGCAGCGTTCGCTGCGCGTGCGCAGCATCGGCAAGCAGCCGATCTCGATGCTCATCACCGTGCTGCCCGCCGATGTCGGGCAGGGCTTCGACGCGAAGGATCTCGCCCAGCATCCGATGCTGGAATTGATCCGGCGCAACGGCACGGTCATCGGCCAGGCGCGTCAGGTGATTACGGCAACGCTGGCCGACCAGCGCGCGGCGTCGTGTCTGGCGACCGATATCGGCGCGCCCTTGTTGAAGCTGCAACGCGTCGTGCGCGACAAGGAAGATCGTCCGATCGAATTCCTGACCGCGTTCTATCGGCCCGATCGCTACCAGATGGAAATGGTGCTGTCGCCCGACCAGACCGTCAAATCGATCGATGTTGGTGTGTCGGGCCGCCACCACAGCCACGGTTAGCCGAGGCTTTCCATTGCCGCCGCGATGGTGGTGACGCCCACCACGCTGCGTAACGATTCGATCGACGCGCGATGCACGGCCGGATCGAAGGCGGCGCAGCCATCCTCCAGCACGGTCACCGACATGTCGCGCACATGCGCGTCGCGCACGGTCGAGGCCACACCGCCATTGGTCACGATGCCCGCGACCAGCATCGACTTGATGCCCGCCTTGGCGAGCGCGAATTCCAGCCGGCTTTGATAGAAGGCGGAGTAGGCGACTTTATCCACCTGGATATCGCTGGGCGCCAATTCGTCGAGCAACGCATGGCCCCAGGCGCCGGGCGCGAAATCGCCTTTGCCCAGGAACGGGCGCAGCTTCTTCAAATGCGCGCCGATGAAAGGTTCGCCGTTGCGGCCGGGTACAAGCGTAAAATGCGTCGAGACGATCCACGCACCGCGCTTGCGCATCGCCTGAACCAGCGGAACCAGCCGTGCGGGCAACGCCGCGATATCCGCCGACTTCGCCCCGCCACGTGCATAGGCGCCGTTGGGATGGATGAAGTCGTTCTGCAGATCGACCAGCAGCAGCGCGTCCGCCATATCAACCTCGCTCGATGACTAGATTGCCGAACGCGTCGACCTGGGCGGCGAAGCCCGGCTCGACCAGGATCGTCGTATCGGGCTGTTCCAAGATCGCAGGTCCGGCGATCTTGGCGCCGACCGGCAATTCCATGCGCGGATAGATCGCCGTCTTGTGCCAGGCCCCTTCCATCCACACGTCGCGATGGCGCGGCGTGGGCATGGTCGTCGATGTCGGCGCCATGGTGCGCAGATCGAATTTCGGGCGATGGCCGATGGCGGCGACGCGCAGGTTCAACACCTTCGCGGCGACGCCCTTCAGCGTGCGGCCGAACGCGGCTTCGTAAGCGCGCTCGAACGCCGCCATGACGCCCTTGGTCGTGAATTCGTTCGCTTCCAGCGGCACGGACAGCGTGTGCGTCTGCCCGAGATAATGCATGTCCAGCGACAGGCGTACGCTGCGCGACGCGAAGCCGACACCGGCCGCATCCAGCAGCTTGCCGCCTTCTTCGGCCGCATCCTTCGCCTGCTGGGCGAGGGACGCCATGTCGATCTGGTCGAGCACGCGGTTCACCGTACGCACGAAATCGTGGCGCATATCGGCGATGACGCAGCCCAGCGCCGACGTGACGCCGGGGAAGCGCGGCACGAGCGCGCGGCCCAAGCCCACTTCGCGCATCAGGGCGCTGACATGCAGCGAGCCGCCGCCGCCGAAAGGCATGATCGCGAAATCGCGCGGATCGAAGCCGCGTTCGATGGAGACGAGACGGATCGCCCCCGCCATGCGGGCATTGGCCACACGGATGATCGCTTCCGCAGCCGCCATCGTGTCGAGGCCCAGCGGCTTGCCGACATGGGTTTCGATCGCGGCTTTGGCCGCGGCGACGTCGAGCTTGTTCTTGCCGCCGCCGATCGGGCGTTCGGCGTCGATGCGGCCCATCACGACATTGGCATCGGTGACGGTCGGGCGCGTATTGCCCTTGCCGTAACAGACGGGGCCGGGGTCGGAGCCCGCACTTTCGGGGCCGATTTGCAGCAAGCCGCCGCGATCCAAACCCGCGATCGACCCGCCGCCGGCACCGATGGTCACGATCTCGATCATCGGCGTGCGCACGACCATGCCGAAATCGATCGAGGTCTGCGCCGCCAAAGCCGCTTCGCCGTTGGCGATCAGCGACACGTCGAACGAGGTGCCGCCCATATCGCAGGTGATGACGTTGGGGAACCCGGCGGCGACCGCGACCGCTTGGCACGCGATCACGCCCGCGGCCGGGCCCGACAGCGCCGTGCGCACGGGGCGGCGGCGCGCGGACTCGACGCTCATGACGCCGCCGTTGGATTGCACGATCAGGATCTGCGCGTCGGAGCCGCCTTCCTTCAGGCGATTTTCCAAACGCTGGAGATACGAGCCGACCGGCGGCTGAAGATAGGCGTTGAGCGCTGTCGTCGACGCGCGCTCGAATTCGCGGATCTCCGGCAGCAACTCGGTCGAGATCGAGACATGCGGGTTCGGCCAGACTGCGCGCAAGGCTTCGGCCGCCGCGCGTTCGTTGGCGTCGTTGGCGAAGGCGTTGACGAAGATCAGCGCCACCGCTTCGCAGCCCTTTTCGATCAGCGTTTTCGCGGCCGCGCGCACCTGATCGAGATCGACGGCCGTGTGGATCGTGCCGTCGGCCAGCGTGCGCTCGGCGACTTCCAAGCGCAGATCGCGCGGGACGACGGGCTCGAACGTGCCCCACAGCCCCCAGGTCGTCGGCCGGTCGCGGCGGCGCATTTCCAGCACGTCGCGGAAGCCGCGCGTGGTGATGACGCCGGTCTTCGCCCCTTTGCGCTCCAGCAGCGCGTTGGTGCCGACGGTCGTGCCGTGGACGACGGTCGCGACGGTGGCGAGATCGGGAACCTTGGCGCGGATACCGGCCATGAAGCCGACCGATTGGTCGCCGCGCGTCGAGGGAACCTTGGAGATTTCGACTTTGCCGGTGGACTCGTCGAGAACGAAAACGTCGGTGAACGTGCCGCCCACATCGACGCCGATGACATGCTTGCGATTCATTTCGTCACGTAACCCAGTGTGCGGTCGCGTTCGATGGCTTCCTTCGGGCGCTCGGCGGGATTGCCGTAGCCGCCGCCGCCCGGCGTTTCCAGGCGCAGGCGTTCGCCGCGCTTGAGCTTGAGGCCGACCATTTTGGAAATCTGCGGCGGTTCGCGCTCGACGCCGTTTTCGGCGTAGAGGAAGCGGTTGCGCGCGGCCGCTTGGCCGCCCGCGACGCCGGGGGGTGCGAATTTGCCGCGCTCGCCGAACAGGAACACGTCGGCGTTTTCTTCGAGCAGTTCGATTTCGTAGATCGCCCCCAGACCGCCGCGATGTTTGCCGGGGCCGCCTGAATCGGGGCGCAACGCCCATTGGGTGAACATGACGGGGTAGGCGGCTTCGAGGATTTCGACCGGCGGAATCGTCGCGGTGGAGATCGGCGCGTTGCCGTGATTGAGGCCGTCGCCCTGCGGATGGCCGCCATGGCCGCCGCCGAAGAAGCTGAACATCACCCAGCGCTGGCCGTTCTTGCGCCAGCCCGCCAGCGACAGCGCGTTGATCGTGCCGTAGGCGCAACCATTCGTGCGTTCGGGGGCGGCTTGCGCGATCGCCTGGAACACGACGTCGATCAAACGCAGGATCGTTTCGGTGTAACCGCCGACCGGCTTGGGCGCCTTGACCGACAGCAGCGAGTCTTCGGGAATTTTGAACTCGATCGGGTCGAGCACGCCCGCATTCGCCGGCACGTCCTGGAAGACGTGCTTCAGCGCCACGTAGCAGGCGGCGACGGCGGTCGAATAGGCGATGTTCACCGGACCCGCGCAAGCCTTCGCCGTGCGCGAGAAATCCAGCGTCATCTTGTCGCCGGCGATGGTGATGTCGAGACCGATCTTCAGCGGCTCGTCGACGATGCCGTCGTTGTCGAGCCAATCCTCCGCGCTGTAACGCCCGTCGGGCAGGTCGGCGATATTGGCGCGCATCATCTTGGCCGCGCGCGCACGCAACTCGCCCAACGCGGCTTGGACGGACGCGGCACCGTATTCGGCGAGCAGCGCGTCCATGCGTTTGATACCGAGATCGAGCGCGCCGACCTGGCCGTTCATGTCGCCATACAGGCTGGTCGGCAGGCGCGAATTGCTGCGCAGGATCGACACGATATCGCCGCGCAGATTCCCGGCGGCGTAAAGCTTCACCGGCGGAATCAGCATGCCTTCCTGGAAGCATTCGGTCGCGACGGGGTTGTAGTTGCCCGGCACGTTGCCGCCCACGTCGTGCCAATGGCCGACCGAGGCGAGCCAGCAGAACACTTTGCCGTCGCGCATATAGGGGCGCACCAGCTTGAAGTCCGAAAGATGCGTGCCGCCGTCATACGGGTCGTTGAAGATATAGACGTCGCCGTCGGCGAGGTCGCCGTCTTGCGCCGCCTTGTCGATCACGGCCTTCACCGCGAAGGACATCGCGCCGACGAAAACCGGCAGGCCCGACTTGCCCTGGATCAGCGTTTCGCCGGTCGTCGCATGATAAAGTCCGTGCGACGCGTCGTGCGCTTCGGCGATGATCGGGTTGAAGGCGCTGCGGAACAGCGTCGCGTCCATTTCGTCCGCGATCTGCTCCAGGCGGCCTTTGAGTACGGCCAGCGTGATCGGATCCAGGCTCATTCGTACTTCTTTCCCAAGGCGAGCAATTCGGGCGTGCCGACAAGGCCGTTCAATTCCTTGAAGTCGAGCATGCGGTCGCGGAACGGCTCGTTGGAGCCGTTGGCCTTCAACGACGCCATATAGGCGCGCGTCATGTGCGCGGCCGCGCGCACCAAACCGCCGGGGAAGATCGCGACGCGATAACCCATGGCGGCGAGCGTCTTGGCGTCGGCGATCGGCGTGCGTCCGCCTTCGACCATGTTGGCGAGCAGCGGCCCGAGATGGCCGAGCTTGGCGGGCAGGTCGCGTTGTTGCGCGACGTCTTGCGGCGCTTCGACGAACAACACGTCAGCCCCCGCTTCGGCGTAGCGCTCCATACGCTCGACCGCCGCATCGTAGCCTTCGACGGCGATCGCGTCGGTGCGCGCGACGATCAGCGTATCGGCGCTGACGCGCGCGTCGACCGCCGCGCGGATCTTGCCAACCATTTCCTGGGCCGGCACGACCTTCTTGTCGGCAAGGTGGCCGCAGCGCTTCGGGAAGCTTTGATCTTCGATCTGGATCGCGGCCGCACCCGCGCGCTCGAAGGCGCGCACGGTGCGCTGTACGTTCAGCACATTGCCGAAGCCCGTATCCGCATCGACGATCACCGGCGTCTCGACGCGGTCGCAGATCGCGGCAAGGCACGCTTCGACTTCCGTCGCGGTAACGAGGCCGACATCCGGCCGCCCGAAGCGCGTGTAGGCGATGCTCGCCCCGGAAAGATAAACCGCGTCGAAGCCCGCTTCGGTCGCGATCAGCGCGCCCAGCGCGTCCGATACGCCCGGGGCGACGACCAGGCCGTTGCCGATTTTCGTCTTCAAACTCATAGGTGTGACGCTTTCAGCCGTTGTTCCAAATGCGCCAGCAACCCGCCCGCGCGCACCATGGCGATCAGGTGCGCGGGGAGGGGCTCGCAGGCGAAACTTTCGTTGGTCGTGGGATCGATCGCGCGCGCATTCTCGGGCTCGACAGTCAAAGCTTGGCCTTGTCGGATCGATTTCGCTTGCGGGCAGACCAGCGCCATCAAGCCGAGATTTAGGGCGTTGCGATAGAAGATGCCGGCGAAAGACACGGCGAGTACGGCGCTGACGCCGAGCATGACCAACGCCTGTGCCGCTTGTTCGCGCGACGAGCCGATGCCGAAATTCCGCCCGCCGACGACCACGTCGCCGGGACGCACGTTCTTTGCGAAATCGGGATCGGCAGCTTCCAAGCAATGCTTGATCAGCTCGTCCATGCCGCCGCGCATGTAAAGCCCGGGGGCGAGCATATCGGTGTCGATATCGTCGCCGAACAGCCAGACGCGCCCGGTCATGACGCCACCTCGCGCGGATCGACGATCATGCCCGCGATCGCGGCGGCCGCGACGGTGTAGGGCGAGCCCAAATAAACCTTGGAGCTCGACGCACCCATGCGGCCTTTGAAATTGCGCGCGGTCGACGCGATGCAGACTTCGTCCTCCGCCAACACGCCCGCACCATAGCCGGCACACGCCCCGCAGCCCGACGGCATCAGGATGGCGCCGGCTTCGGCCAGCGCCGCGAGCGTGCCGTCGGCGGCGGCTTCGGCTGTCGTGCGCGCGGTCGCGGGTGCCACCAGCAAGCGCACATTCGGCGCCACGCGTTTGCCGCGCAGCACGGCGGCGGCCATGCGAAGATCGTTGATCTTCGCGCCCGTGCAGGCGCCGATATAGGCTTGATGAATGGCCACACCGCGCTGCTCGGCGGCAGGGCCGGAATTCGCCGGGCTGTGCGGGGCGGCGACTTGCGGGGCCAGGTCGCTCGCGTCGAAATTCTCGACGCGTAGATATTCGGCCCCCGCATCGCCTTGCCAGCGTGCGGTGTCGATGTTGGTCACGCCGCGCTCGGCGAGGAAATACTCGGTCACGGTGTCGGGCGCGATCAGGCCGACTTGCGCGCCCAGCTCCGCCGCCATGTTGCACAAGGTCATACGCTCGAACATCGGCAATCCGGAAATCGCGTCGCCGGCGTATTGCACGACCTGATACTCAGCGCCGCCCATACCCAGGCGCTTGCACAGCGCCAGCATCATGTCTTTGGCCGAGACCATCGGCCCGAGCTTGCCGTGCCAATTCAGCAGAATGGTGGCGGGGGTTTTCAGCCAGATTTCGCCGGTGACGACGGCGCCGCACATTTCGGTCGCCCCGACGCCGAACATGAAACAGCCGAACGCGCCGCCGGTGGGCGAGTGGCTGTCGCCGCCGACGACGAACAAGCCGGGGCGCAGATGGCCGTTCTCCGGCAGCACGACATGGCAAATGCCCTGCATGTCGTGGAAGCGCTCGATCTTGTGATCGCGCACGAATTCGCGGGTGAGTTTCAGGATCGAGGCGCTTTCGGCGTCAACCGCGGGCACGTAATGGTCGCTGACGACGACGACTTTATCGGGATCCCATATCTTGGCGCCGAGGCGCTTGAGCATCGGCTGCAAGCGACGCGGGCCGCCGGAATCGTGCATCATCGCGAGGTCAATGGCACAGGTTACGACTTCGCCCACATCGACATGCGCCCGCCCGGCGGCGCGCGCGACGATTTTCTGGGCAAGAGTTTGCGGCCTGTTCATGCCTGTTCGCGGGACCTTTGTTTCTTGTGTCCGGGCCGGCGAATCGGGCGGGGGGCTCGTCCCGCCGTCGGACTAGCTATAAAGATATAGCTTTATATCTTTTTGTCTAGCCGCCGCTTTCGCCAAGGCAAGCGTCCCCGCCGGCCGGAAAAATCGGCCGTTCCCACCGCGTCCAATGTCGCGACGCCGGGTCTTTGCCGGGCGCGATTAACGCTTGATGTACCAGCCCCAAGGATCGGCGCTGGCATAGCGGGTGATCTGCTTCACCTCGAGATAGGCGTCGAGACCCCATTTGCCGAGTTCGCGCCCGATGCCGGAGCGCTTGAATCCGCCCCAGGGCGCTTCGGTGAAAGTGGGCTGCGAGCAGTTGATCCACACGATGCCCGCGCGCAGTTTTGCCGCGACGCGTTCGGCGCGCGCCGCATCGGCCGACATCACGGCGCCGGCGAGGCCGAAGACGCTGTCATTGGCGAGGCGCAACGCCTCCGCCTCGTCCTTGAAGGGGCGGACGCATAGGACGGGGCCGAAAATCTCCTCGCGCCACGCGGCACTGTCGAGCGGGACTTCGGTCAGGATCGTCGGTTCGACGAAGTAGCCGGCGTCGCGCCCGGTCGGGCGCTTGCCGCCGCAGCGAATAGTGGCGCCATCGGCGCGCGCGCGTTCGATATAACCGAGCACGCGGTCGAGCTGCTTTTGTGATACGAGCGGCCCGAGCAGCACGCCTTGTTCCGTCCCCGCACCGATCTTGATCTTGCGCGTCTCGGCGATCAACCGGTCGAGCAGCTTGTCGTAGATCGCGTCATGGATCAGCACGCGCGAGGTCGCCGAGCAGACCTGGCCCTGATTCCAGAACACGCCGAACAGAATCCATTCGACGGCGTCGTCGATCGTCGCGTCGTCGAATACGATGAAGGGCGACTTGCCGCCGAGTTCCAAGCTGACGCGTTTGATGTCGCGCGCGGCGGCGGCCATCACCTTGCTGCCGGTGATCTCGGAGCCGGTGAAAGCGAGCTTGTCGATGCCCGGATGGTCGGCGAGGGGCTGGCCCGCTTGCGGGCCGAGGCCCGTAACGACGTTCAACACGCCCGGCGGCAAGCCCGCATCCTGCGCGATGGCCGCGAGTTCCAGCGCCGTCAGCGAGGTAAGCTCCGACGGTTTGAGCACGACCGTACAACCGGCGGCGAGGGCGGGCGCCACTTTCCACGCCGCCATCAGCAGCGGATAGTTCCACGGCACGATCGCGCCGCATACGCCGACGGGCTCTTTCACCGCCTTGGACGTAAAGCGCGCATCGGGCAGCGCGATCGTCTCGATCGAATTCGCGTCGAGCGCGTCGGCGAGGCCCGCGTAATAGTCGAAGCACCCGGCGGCATCGCCGATATCCCATTCGGCTTCGGGCAGCGGCTTGCCGTTGTCGCGCGTTTCGAGCGCGGCGAGTTCCGATTGTCGTGCCTTGATCGCGGCCGCGATCTTGCGCAGCACGCTGGCGCGTTCCTTGCCCGACAGGGTCGGCCACGGGCCTGTATCGAAGGCGGCGCGCGCGGCTTTCACGGCCGCATCGATATCCGGTGCCGTTGCAGCGGCAATGCGATGGAAGGTTTCACCCGTCGCGGGGTCGATCGCGGGGATCGTGCCGCCCGCGACGGGCTTCACCCATTTTCCATCGATATGGAGAAGGTCGCGCATCCGTCGCCGGTCAGGCCTTGGCCTTGCCTATATGGGCGTAGGCGACCATCTCGACGATGCAGCCGGGAACGAGAAGTTCTGAGATCACGACAGTCGCGCGATTGGGATAGGGCGCCTTGAAATACTGGGCGTAAACTTCGTTCATGCCCTTCGCGTCGGCGCGCTTGGTCAGATAGACCAAGACTTGCGTCACGTCGTCCATCGTGCCGCCGGCCGCTTCGACGCAGAGCTTCAGATTGTCGAGCGTGTATTTGGTCTGCGAGCGGATATCGCCGGTGTCCATCGTGCCATCGGGCAGCGTGCCGATGACGGCGGTGTAGAACACGCCGTTCGACATCGTCGCCCATTCCAGGGGCGCGTCGATCGGCGGCAATGGCGTTTGGACGGCGGTGCGCATCGTGGCGTTTCCTTTCTTCGTGCTACTCGCAAGGCGGGAAGGGGCGCCGCCGGGGGGTGCGCGGCGCCCCCGCCGGTCAGGGTGCTGCCTTCGCCTTCTTCAACTCGTCGAGATAGGCGTCGACATTCGGCACGCCCTGGGTGATCGACGGCCACGCCTTCATCGCCGCCTCGCGGAAGCTGGCGGGATTGGGCGTCGAGATCTTGATGCCGGCGGCGCGCATTTCCTCGAGGCCGGCGGCCATCACGCGCGTCTGCTCGGTCGTCGCGGCGGCGGCGCCGTCGCGGCCGACTTCCAGCACGATCTTGCGGATGTCCTCGGGGAAGGAATCGTACTTCGCCTTCGACATCACGAAGATCGACGGTAGTTGATGGATGCCGGGTTGCGAATAATGCGTGATTGCCTTCAGGAACTGGCCGGAGATCACGAGATCGGGGCTGAGATCGGTTGCGTCGACGACGCGCGTCTGCAGCGCCATGAACAATTCGCCGAACGGGATCGGCGTGGGCTGGCTGCCAAGCGAGTTGAAGGTCGAGATGTAG
The DNA here is from genome assembly GCA_017308135.1 of Alphaproteobacteria bacterium. Taxonomy (NCBI): domain Bacteria; kingdom Pseudomonadati; phylum Pseudomonadota; class Alphaproteobacteria; species Alphaproteobacteria bacterium. Next base: position 620,805 of record JAFKFM010000008.1, on the reverse strand, counting down.
CCGGGCGACTGCATCACGCGCACCTTCAAGCCGCGAAGGTCGTTGGCGGTCTCCACGGCGCGCGTCGCAGGAATGCCGCGCGTGAACACGCCCGCCCAGCCCAGGCCGACCATGTTGTATTTGGGCAGAAGGTCGAGGAATTTCTGCCCGAAGCTGCCGCGCAGCACCTTGATCGCCTCGGCCTCGCTGTCGAACAGATAGGGCAGCGACAGGATCTTGAACTCGGGGATCGTGGCTTCCAGCGACGGCTGGCCGATGATGAAGCCGTCGACCGTGCCGGTCGTGCCGCCTTGGACCAAGCGCAGCTCGCCGCCCAGGCCGCCCGCCGGGAAGATATTGACCTTGACGCGATTATTGGTGCGCTTGGCCATCTCGTCGGCGAAGTACTTCATGCCGACTTGGTACGAGCTTGTATCGGCAAGCACGTGGCCGATATTCATTTGATAGGTCTGCGCCGCGGCGTCGGGGCCGGGCAGCAGGGCGACGAGGCCGGCGAAAGCGGCCGCGGCGAAACGTTTCATCATGACGGAGACTCCTTCCTGTTCGTGGTTCGATTGGTTTGCGAGATTGCGGCCTAACGGACGAGGCCGAGCGTGACCGCGGGCACGTAGGTGATGATCGCCAGATCGATCAGCAGCACCGCGAGGAACCCGAGCAATGGGCGGATCATCTCCTCGATCTTCAGGCCCGAGATCGAGGAGACGACGAAGAGATTGACGCCGACCGGCGGCGTCACCATCCCGATGGCGAGATTGACGATGACGATGGCGCCGAAATGGATCGGATCGATGCCCAGCCCCATCGCCATCGGCACCAGAATGGGCGTCACGACGACAATGGCGGCCAACGTCTCGATGAACATGCCCATAACGAGCAGCAGTAGATTGACGATCAGCAGGAACACGACGGGGCTGTCGGTCAGCGCGCGGATGCCGGCGGCGAGCGTTTGCGGCACTTGGTAGATCGCCAGCGCGTAGGCGAGGACCGCCGCGAAGGCGACGATGAGCAGAACGACGGCCGCGCTCAATCCGCTGACGAAGAAGATCTCCGGCAAGTCCTTCCAGCGGATCTCGCGATAGACAAACAGGCCCAGCACCAGCGCGTAGCCGACCGCGACGACCGCCGCCTCGGTCGGCGTGAACACGCCGCCATAAATGCCGCCCAGCACGATCACCGGCATCAACAACGACAACGCCGCGCGTTTGGTCGCGTGCACGACGCCTAATGCCCAAGCGCCCATGCCCGGCCGCTCGACCACGCCGTAGTCGCGCAGGGTGGAGATGACCGTGACGAACAGGATCAACGAGAAGCCGATCAGCAGGCCAGGGAACACGCCCGACAGGAACAGATCGGCGATCGATACATTGGCGACGACCGCGTAGACGATCATCGGCACGGAGGGCGGGATGATCGCGCCGAGTTCCGCCGACGCCGCGATCGTCGCGGCGCCGAACGGGCGCGGATAGCGCGTCTTGGCCATCGCGGGGATCAATGTCGTGCCGACCGCCGCGGCAGTGGCCGAGGACGAGCCCGACATCGTGGCGAACAGCATCGCGGTGACGATCGACGCGTTGGCAAGGCCGCCGCGCATCCAGCCGGTGAGGGCGACGGCGAGATCGACGAGGCGCCGCGCGATGCCGCCCGCCTGCATCAGGCGACCGGCCAGGATGAAGAACGGGATCGCCATCAGCGTGAACGAGTCGAGCGATTCGAACACGATCTGCGGCACGATGACGAGCGAGATGCCGCGATCGGCGATCGCCGCGAGCGGGGCGGCGCCAAGCGCGACGGCGATGGGAACGCCCAGCGCGAACAAGCCGAACAGAATGACAATGGCGGCGATCATGGCGTTTGATCCGGCGCGATGTCGTCGCCGGCCGGGCGGCCGATCCAGCCCCGGCTTTCCGCGAGGCATGCCAGCGTGTTGATTATCATCGCCGCGGCACCCACGGGCATGGCCGCGTAGACATAGGCTTTGGGGAATTGCAGCACGGGACTCATCTCGATGAAGCCGGTGCGAAACGCCGCAATACCGACCTGGACGAGCAGGGCGTAGAACGTCACGCAAACCAGCGCGCAGGCCGCCATCGCGGCGGCTTGGGCGCGCGCGGGCAAGCGATCGACGACGATGGTCAGCGAAATCAGTTGCGCGCGCCGGCAGGCGTAAGCCGCCCCTAGGAAGATGAGCCAGACCATCATGTAGCGGCTCAGCTCTTCCGTCCAAGGCACCGAGAAATTGGCGCCCAGCGTGTCGAGAGCGAGCCGTACGATCACCTGGATGATCGCGCAGACGCTCATCCCCGCCAGCAGAACGGCGATCGCCGCGCGCATCGTCGCGTTCATACCGTCCACGAGACGGGCGAAGGCGGCGCCAAACGGCGGAATGAGATTCGGCTGAGGCATACGGCTCGCTGTTCGGGAGGGCTCGACATTCGTTCACGTGTCGATCATCATTGATGATGAACAGAGTACGATAGTGTGTCAACGCCCTTTTGTGCGATGCGGCGGGAATACGCCGGGTGCCGCCGTCATTGCGCGTCGAGGCGGCGTTGATTTATCAATCTCGGGTTTCGCGGCGGCGAGGAGTCGCCGGCGCGTTGCGATATGTGGTCGAAGGAACAACGGTCAAATGCGGCGAGCGAAACGGGAGCGATCCGGGGTTTTGGGTGCCGAACGGGATCGGGGATCCGCGATCGATGTCGTGGCGCTCGAACTGCTGCGCCGTAACGACGGTCCGGTCGGCAACAACAAACTCGTCGGCGCGTTGCGGAAAGCTGGGATTGCGGTCGCGGAGGCCACGGCGGGCCGCGTGTTGCGCGAATTGGTGACGCGCGGACTTGCGCGTACTTTGGGCAAGCGCGGGCGCGTGTTGACGCCGGCGGGCGAAGCGAAGCTCGCGGAATTGCGCAGCGAGATGAGCCGCCGGCAGCGTTCCGCGCGGCTTGTGGATGTCGCATCGATCAGCAGCGCCGAATCGTTGCGCGACATGCTGCTCGTGCGCCGCGCGGTCGAGCCGGAGGCGGCGCGCCTGGCGGCGTTGCGCGCGTCGGAAGACGATATCCGCCAGCTTGAAAGTTTCGCGCGCGCGCATTGCGCGGCCCCGACCGAAGACGGACGCCGCGTCGAGCCGGCGGTGTGTTTCCACTGTCAGCTCGTCCGGTCGTCGCATCATAAGCTGATGATCGAGATCGGTTTGCTGGCGATCGAGCAGAACGATACGCCGCTGCTCGACAAGATCGCGCATAACCCGGCCGTCGCCCGGCGCAGCAAGCGCGAGACGGAGCGCGAGGCGCGAGCCCTCGCACAGGATCACGAGGCGATCGCCGAGGCGATCCGCAAGCGCGATCCCGTCGTGGCGGAGCGCCGAATGCGCGCGCATATCGATCGGCTGCTGGCCGACACGGTCGCCTATATCGATCGGATCAACGAAGAACCCTGATCGGGGCAGCGCGTTGGGAAGGCAATGCGCGTCGGCGGATCATCGATCGGCCGCCATTGGCGTGCCCTGGGCGGTGGACGCGGTTTCGCAGCGTCTGCCCAGTTCGCATGCGGCGAGTGCATAAAGTTGATACATAATCATGTTTATGTCTATATGGCATCTGCATAAATACATTAATGTGCTTGTTTAAAATATTGTTATTAATGTATATTTACTAGTATTTTTGGATTGGCACATAACTTGATTATCAGGAAAGTATCTTTCCTGCAGGGGTGATCCGTCGCGATCGTCCGCCAATCCGCCGAGGTCCATTTGGACGCCACGCTTCCCCTCAACGACGTCACCATTTCCGCATCGGCTCGACTGGGCGAGGCGCTGTCGGTCGCGGGCATCGTGCATGTTTATGGCGGGGCACCGGCTGTCGACGACGTGTCGTTCGATGTGCCGGCCGGCGGTGTCGCCGCGATCCTGGGGCCCAGCGGTTGCGGCAAATCGACGATGCTGCGGATCATCTCCGGCCTCGTCACGCCGACGGCGGGCGTCGTCCGCCTCGGCACGCGCGATGTGACACGGATGCCGGCGCGCGAGCGGCGCGTGGGCATGGTGTTCCAGAACTACGCGCTGTTCCCGCATATGACGGTGCGCGAGAACGTCGGCTACGGTTTGTCCGGCCTGAAGGGGGCGGAGAAGCGCGCCGAAGTCGACAAGCTGCTCGCTCTCGTGCGGCTCGAGAAGTTCGCGGATCGTTTGCCGCGCCAAATGTCGGGCGGCCAGCAGCAGCGCGTGGCGGTGGCCCGCGCGCTGGCGCCCCGTCCGACTTTGCTGTTGCTCGACGAGCCGTTCGCCGCCCTCGATCGCGCCTTGCGCGCCGATATGCAATTCGAGTTTCTGCGCCTGCAACGCGAACTCGGCATCACGACGATCCTGGTCACGCACGACCAGGAGGAAGCGCAAGCCGTCGCCGATCGCCTGATCGTGATGAACGCGGGCAAGGTCGAACAGGCGGGCAGCCCATCGGAACTTTACGATCGGCCGAAAACGCTGTTCGTCAACACCTTCGTCGGCCAGGCGTCGGTGATCAAAGCGAGCGTCGCGGCCGAAAGCGAGACCGAATCGACGCTACGCCTGTCGACCGGCGACGCGATCCATTTGCCGCGCCGCAGCGGCTTCATGCGCGGCACGAACGTCGTCATCGCCGTGCGGCCGGAGCATGTCGTGCTGCACGAGAAGCCCGCGCCCGGCGCCATTCCGGCGCGCCGCATGATGGCCGTGCCGCAGGGCCCGCTGCGCCTGCACGACTTGCTGCTTGCCGACGGCACGCCGCTGAAAGCGGCGGAGCGCCGGGCGCCCGGCGCCTCCGACGCGCCGCCGGGCGGCACCGTTCACGTCACTTTCGAGCTCGATCACTGCCGTCTCTATCCGTCGTCATAACCCGAAACCGTCCGAACAGGAGAAGGATCATCATGCTCAATCGCAAACTCTCCCGCCGTTCCGTCATGGCGGGGCTCGGCGGCCTCGTGGCCGCGCCGATGCTGGGCGTCTCGCGCGCCCGCGCGGCGGGCTCGATCGTTGCTGCCGCCTTCCCAGGTTCGTGGGAGGACAGTTACCGTACAATTGTCGGGCCAGTCGTGAAGTCGGCAGGCACCGAGTTGGTGCTCGCCCCGGCCTTGGCGCAAGACCAACTTGCCCGGTTGCGCGCGAGTCAGAGTCAGAGCAGGCCCGCATATGATGCGATGATGGTCTCGCCGGGCCAGACGACCGACGCCATCGCGCACGGTTTGATCGAGAAGATCGACCCGAGCAAGCTCAAGAACTGGAGCAAGCTGCTGCCGGCCGCGCAGACCGAGTGGGGCCCGAACGTGACGGTCGAGATCACGGGTATCGCCTACAACCCGAAACTGGTGCCCAAGCCCAAGACCTATCGCGAGCTGTTCGACAATCCCGTCTATCACGGCAAGGTCGGGTGGAGCGGCTTCGGGTCGAACACCGCGACTATTGCATGGGTCGAGATCGCTAAAGCCTTCGGCGGCAGCGAGGACAATCTCTCGCCCGCCTTCAAGATCCTTGCCGAGCATCTCAACAAGGGTGCCGTCATTACGAGCAACAATCAGCAGCAGATGGCGCTCTACCAGCAAAACGAAATTGCGGTTTTCATCTCCACCGTCGGCAATGTCGCGAATCTAAGGGGCCGTGGCGTCGAGTGCGATTTCGCACATCCGACGACGGGCTCACCCGCCTTGCCGGTTGCGCTCCACTTGGTCAAAGGCTCCCCCAATCCTGACGGGGTCTATCAATATATGGACGCGGCGATCTCGGCGGACGTGCAGCGCCAATTGTCGATGCCGCCGAACGAGGTTTTGCCGACGAACACCGACGTGCCGCTGACCGACAGCTTGAAGTCGTTCATCAGCGACGCCGACATCAAGAATCTGATCTATCCCAACTGGGCGAAGATCAATCCCAACCGCGCGGCGTGGTCGGCCGAGTTCGACCGCGTGGTGAAGAAGTAACCGGGCGAAGAGGGGAACGCAGGATGACCCGCGGCGGAGTTCCGTTCGTGGCGCCGATGCTGGCGCTGTCGATCGCGGGTTTCTTGGTACCCCTCGTCGTGCTAGCGGCGTTCAGCTTCAGCGATCCAGCGGGCGGCTTCGGCTTGGCGAACTACGCCAAGCTGTTCGCCGATCCGCTGGCGCTGCAAGTTTTGTTCGACACGCTGGCGCTGGGTTTCAAGGTCGTGGCGTCGACGACCTTGATCGGCCTGCCGATCATTCTGCTGTTCTGGCATGCGGGCCCGCGCGAGCGCAGCTTGATCGTCTTTCTGACGTTGCTGCCCATGCTGGTCAGCAACGTCGTGCGCACCTTCGCCTGGATCGTCATCCTCGGCCGCCAAGGGCCGGTCAGCCAAACGCTGGCGCAGCTTGGCTTCATTCCGGCACCGCGCAGCCTGTTGTTCAACGAGACGGCCATCGTCGTGGTGTTGAGCCAGATCGAATTGCCGTTGCTGTTGCTGCCGGTCATGGCGGTGCTGTCACGCACCGATCGCAGCTTGGTTTCGGCAGCCGAGACGCTGGGGGCGGGCCCTTGGCGAATTCTCGCGACCGTCATCCTCCCGTTGGCGGCCCCTGGCATTCTGGCGGGCTGGGTCTTGGTCTTCGCCAGCGCCACCACGTCCTACGTCACCCAGTCGGTGATCGGCGGGGCGCGGCATATCTATCTGCCGCAATATATCTATCGCGAAGTCGGCGTGCTGTTCCAATGGCCGTCGGCGGCGGCGATCGCCTTCGTGTTGCTGGCGACGACCGGAATCATCATGGCGGCGATGGCGATGCTGTCGCGCCACCCGAGGCTCGCGTCGCATGGCTAAAAGCGATCGCCTTTATCGCGCCGTCGTATTCGGCCTGGGCTGGCTCGCCGTCGCCTTCATGGTGGCACCGGTCGCCGTCGGCCTCGTCATGTCCTTCACCGCCGGGCAGACGCTGAAATTTCCGCCCGACGGTTTTTCGCTGCGCTGGTACACGGCCCTGTTCGACCCGGTTCGCTCGGCGCCGATCCATACTGCGATCTGGAACTCATTGCAGATCGCGGTGCTGACGGTGTTGGGCGCATTCCTGTTCGCGATGCCGGCGGCGTATGGCGCCACGCGCCTCAAAGGCAAAGTCTCGGCGATCGTCGAGCCGCTGATGTTGGCCCCGCTGGTGCTGCCCACGCTCGTCTACGGTCTCGCGGCGTTGATCGCGTTCAGCAATATCGGCTTGCGCCCGTCGCTGCCGCTGGTCGTGCTGGGGCATGTCGTGGTCTTCGGGCCATTGATGTATCGCGCCTGCATCGCCATCGCGCAGCGCCTCGACCCCAGTCTGGAGGAAGCCTCAACGCTGCTCGGCGTCGGCGCCTTCATGACTTTCTTGCGCATCACGCTGCCGCTGATGGTGCCGGGCATTCTGGCGGGCGCGTTCCTCGTGTTCATGCAGTCGCTCGACAACGTCTCCGTGTCGCTCTTCCTCGCCGACGCGCGGACCTCGGTCTTGCCGCTGCGTATGTTCGCGATGATCGAGGAGTCGCTCGACGTTCGCGTCGCTGCGATCTCCGGCGTGCTGATCGCCATCGTGTTCGTTGGCTTGTTCTTCGCCCGCCGCGTGCTTGAGCCATCGCGCCAAATTTGAAAACTCGACAATCCAGCTTGATCCAAGGAGCCGCTCCATGCCGATCGATGTCGCGAATGCGTCCATAGTTCCGGAACGCGCGCCGAATACCGAAGCTGCCCGGCCGATTCTTGCGCGCGATGGCGCCGTATTACTCGGAGGCATCGCGAGCGAGTCGGCGATCATCGATCTGGCGGCGACGCTATTCGGGCCGAACTTGGTCCGGATCGAACGGCAGTTCGAGACAACCAAGGATGTCGATGTGAAGGAGGGGGCGCGGATTGCGGCACTCTCGGCGGATGCGCGCGGGCGTAAACCGTACTTCTATGGCCCCTCGGAGCGAATGATCGCCCACAACGATGGGTTTCTATTCGCTGACCTAGCGCCCGACTACATGTTCTTGTGGTGCAAACGGCCTGCCCAGCCTGCTGGAGGCGAATCGTTTCTCATCGATGGCGGCGCGTTGGTCCGCCTGCTCGGCGACGATCCCGAAACGGCCGATCTTGCCCGATTTTGCTGGGACGTTGACATAGATCACTCCGATCCGTCGAGTCCGCAGCAACACGAGGCACCGATCGCCCGGCGGCTGCCGAACGGACGGCTTCAGATCCGCAACCATCACAACATCGCTGCGCGGCCTGGGGCCAGCGAGGATGCCGACGCACGCAGTATCGGACGTTGGCAGCAGGCGCTTCGCGATTCCCGGGATCGCGGTGCAATGTTTCAAATGGAGGCAGGCGACGCCATCTGTTTCGACAACTATCGAATGCTGCACGGCCGTGACTCGTTCGACGATCCGGGCCGGCAAGTCCACGCTTTTTGGGTATGGACGAAGGAGGCAATTGCCGTACCGAGCGGGACGCTCGATCTCGCCAACCCCGGCGCCGTGCTGTCGCGGTGAGCGCATCCTCAGCCGTCGCCGCGATCTCGGGCGTGCTCATCGGCGTCGTTTTCGTCGGTCTGTTTTTCGCCCGCCGCGTCCTCGAGCCGACGCGCGCTTCATAAAAAAAGTACCGGAAGGAACCCTTGTTATGACGATCATCACCAAATCGACGCGCCCCACCATCGAAGCTCTGATGGCCGATTTCGCGCCGAATTTCGACTTCGTGCCGCCGCCGCCGTTGCCCGTGGCGGAGTACGAGGAGCGTCTGCGCCGGGTGCGCCGCGAAGCGGTCGTCGCGGGGCACGATGCGATCGTCATCCATACCGGCATGGTCGGCTGGTTCCACGCGTCCAACGCATACTTGCGCTACATGATCGACTGGATGCGCGAAGGCGTGTTGATCATTCCGTGCGACAACGACAAGCCGCTGACGCTTCTGACCTTCTTCACCGAATCCGTGATCCTGCCGCCGGGCGGCGAGCCCGTGCTGGTCGACGATATCTGGCAGGTCGGCGCGATCGGCCGCGAATACGCCGATCGTCCCGGCACGTCGGACGAGAAGGCGGGCGAGGCGGCGGCCAAATTCCTGCTCGATCAGTTCGGGCCGAGCGCTCAGATCGGCCGCATCGGCGACGGCAAGTCGGTCAAGTTCTGGGCGCAGCTTCAGGAATTGATGCCCAAGACGAAATTCGTCGTCGAAAACGGCATCATCGATCGCATGCAGCGCGTGCGCTCGCCGCGCGAGATCGACATGTTCCGCGCCGCCGGCCAATTGATCGATATCGCCACGCAAGCCGCCTATCACGTGACCAAGCCCGGCGTCACCGACCACGAGATTTTCGGCGCCTTCACCTTCGCGCAGATGTCGCGCGGCGGTGAAACCGGCGACGGGTATCAGATCGGCATCAACGAGTTCGGCACGCATTGCGGCAAACCCTATGGTCATGTCGTGCGGCCCGGCGATCTGATCAATCTCTATATCTCGAACGTCACGTTCCGCGGCTACACCGCGCAGACCGCGCGCATGGTCGCGGTGGGCGAGATCACCAAGCATCAGGAGAAGGTGATCGCGGCTTGCGTCGAGGGCGTGAAGCGCGCGGAAAAGCTGATCAAGCCCGGCGCCTTGTTCCGCGACATCAACAATGCGGCGTTCGAGCCTTATATCGAGGCGGGGCTTTTGACGTCGCCGGAAGCGCGCACCATGCCCTATATCTGGGCGCCGGCGGATGACGGCAGTCCGCGCTTGGTGAAGCGGCAATATGTCCGCGACATCGATTGGGAAGCGCAAGGCCGCAAGCTGATGCATGTCTATCCCGCGCAATACGGGCCGCATAATCCCAATCTCGGCCACTCGATCGGCATGGCGGGGGCGGGGAACAGCTTCAACGTCTCGTCCCACAATTACGATCGCTTGGAGGAAGGCATGGTCTTCGTCCTGCATACGCAATGGATCGAGCCGTTGAACGCGGGCTGCAACGTGGGCGATCTCTACACCGTTACCAAAGACGGGTTCGAGAATTTGAGCCGCCACACGCCGCTCGATCTGCATCGCGCATAGGGGCGGGCGATGGACGATCTCAAGGACACGCGCAATCTCACGCACGCGGGCGGGCTCAAGGTTCTCCACGCGGCGATCGCGGCGGCGGAGAAGATCGGCCAGCCGATGTGCATCTGCGTCGTGGATCTCGGCGGCAATATCGTGGCAATGGCGCGGATGGACGGGTCGAAGGCGATCAGCGTGATCTCGGCCACCAACAAGGCGCGTACCGCCGCCTTGTCGGGCGAGCCGACCGGCGGGGCGCATGCGGACGTCGAGATCCAAATCGCGCTGGCGTCGGAGAACAAATGGACGAATCTGATCGGCGGTCTGCCGATCCGTGTGGGCGGCATCGTGGTCGGGGCCGTCGCGGCCGGATCGGGGACTGGGGCGCAGGACCTCGCCGTTGCGCGGGCGGGTGCCGCGGCGATCGACGGTGCGGATATGTTCGAGAATTTCGTGCCGATGGGGGCCGAGGACACGGGCATCGTGCGCGGCTCGCATCCGGACAAGGTCCGTGGCTGATTCCGCCGCCACGATCGCCGCGCATGTGCGCGCACGCCGGCTGAGTGCCGTCGAAAGCGCTTCGGCGACGCTCGAGGCGATTTCGTCGGCCGATTCCGAGATACATGCCTTCTGCACGGTCGATCCGGACGATGTGCTGGCGCAGGCGCGCGACGTCGATGACCGTATCGCGAAGGGCGATGCCTTGCCGCTGGCGGGCGTCCCCGTCGCGATCAAGGACTTAATTCTCACGAAGGGGCTTCGCACGACCTTCGCGTCGCCGCTCTATGCGCAATACGTCCCCGATATCGACGATGTCAGCGTCGCGCGATTGCGCGCGGCCGGTGCCATCGTGATCGGCAAGACCAACGCGTCGGAATTCGGGTATGGCCCCGTCGGACGTAACAAGCTGTTCACGACGACGCGCAATCCTTGGAATCCCGCCCTCACGACGGGCGGGTCGAGTGCCGGAACGGGTGCGGCGGTCGCCGCCGGCATGGTGCCGTTCGGCTTGGGCAGCGACGGCGGCGGCTCGATCCGCATTCCGGCCGCCCTTTGCGGTGTCGCGGGGATGAAAGCATCGTGGGGGCGCGTGCCGCTTTTCCCCGGATGCCGCGACGAATCGCAACCGGGCGCGTCGAGCTGGGAGTCGCTCGAACATATCGGCCCGCTGGCGGCTTGCGTCGCGGATCTCGCTTTATGCCTGTCCGTCGTCGGCGGGCCCACATCGGATGACAGGCATTCCCTGCCGCTCGAGCCCGGCGCGTTTTCGATCGCGCCGCCGGAAACGTTGCGGGGCTTGCGCATCGCCTATAGCGGAACGCTGGGTTTCGCGAAGGTCGAGCGCGATGTCGCGGAACGCTGCGCGACGGCGGCCATCAAATTCGCGCGCGACGTCGGCGCCACGCTGATCGAGGCCGATCCACCGGTGGGCGATACGCACGAAGCGTTCGACGCGCTGGTGGCGCTCGATACCGATCGCGATGGCCTCCGGCGGATGGCGGCGGCGCAAGACCATGTGTTCGACGGCGCGCTCGGCCGATTGTTGGCGCGCGACTGGACCGCCGGCGAATTCACCGCCGCGATCATGGCGCGCAAGAAGGTCGCCCGGACGATGGCGCGCTTCATGACTGGGTTCGACTTGTTGTTGACGCCGACGACCGCGTGCGCGGCCTATCCGCTCGAAGCGCCCGAGCCGAAAGGGTGGACGCCGTTCACGGCGCTCGCCAACCTGACCGGGCAACCGGCGGCGAGCGTTCCGGCAGGGCTCACCGGCGACGGCCGGCCCGTCGGCCTGCAAATCGTCGGGCGGCATCTCGCCGATGCCCAAGTATTGAGCGCTTGCGCGGCCTTCGAGGCGATCTTGCCTTGGGCGGCGCTTCGGCCAAAAATCGCCGCTGCGAATCGCGCATTGGGGGCGTCGCCGGTATGAGCAAGGCTGCAAAGGTCGAGAAGATTCCGGCGTCGCGCGATCTGCAGATCGGCGCGCGCGTGCGCCATGCGCGGATCCTCGCCGGCATTCGGATGCGCGAATTGGCCGAGCGGATCGGTTGCGCCGAAAGCTCGATTTCCAAGATCGAGAGCGGCCATGTCGTGCCGTCGCTGCCGATGTTGCAGCGTATCGTCGAGGCGCTGGGCCGCGATCTGTCGTCGTTCTTCGGCGCGGACCTCGATGCGCCCGCGATCATCCAGCGCGCCGGGCAGCGCGTGGTGGCGCTGACCGATCCGATCCGCGACGGGAAGGGCATCAAGTACGAACGCATGATCTCGTTCGCCACCGGCAATCTTCTCGAAGCGAATATCCATATCGTCGAGCCGGGCGGCGGGCGCGAGGATCGCGTGACCCATCAGGGCGAAACCTTCGGCTACGTGATCGAAGGGCAGATCGAGCTGACGATCGAGAATTCGCCCTACACACTGTCGGCGGGCGACTCCTTCTCATATAAAAATCATCTGACAAGCAGCTATCGCAATCCCGGCACGGTCGTTGCGCGGATGCTGTGGGTCAACACGCCGCAGGTTCATTAGCTGCGCGTGTCGTCCCACTTCGACCGAAGATCCGCTTGCTTTGAAGCGATGACGGCGCGGATCGGTAGCGCCGTGCTAAGCGCGCTTTCTCATCTTTTGTTGTTCTTCGTCCTGCCGGTGTCAGCGATCGCGTGAGTTATCCGAATCGCCAGAAATCGGATGGCATCGAATCGGCCTTGCCTCATGCAGCGAAGAATGTTTACCGGCGACTGCCGCCGTCATGCAAAAATATATTAAAAAATAATCTCAAAGATTGTCGTGCCCTCGATGAAGAAGATGAGTACTGGTGGCGCCGCACAGTACAGCGATGCAATTCCCCACAATGAATATTCGGGCGAATAGGGACCTCAGCGCCCGAGTTCGAGAACGCATGGGGCGCCAAAATGTCGGATGCGAAAACGTCGCCCATTGACGACCCACAATTCGATTTCAGCGCGATAGCGAACCAATTCCAGTTTTCAACTGGACAATTTTTTGTCTCAGGCCGCGCCTGATCAAGACAGGTCGAGAATTAGGTAACCGGAAACGCGGTTTTCGATTTTGGGCGCTCTTTGCCGTCGGCTTCTCCATCAATCGACAATCAGCGACGAGAGTTGGATGGCGTTTGAGGCCAAGATGCGATTAGCTCAATCGCGCCCTCCACCCCCCCCCCGGAGCAGGCCAGAGAGCCAGACAAATGGTGGAACGTCGCCGACTTCCCATCCCAGTCAAGGTCGCCGTCATCTATGGCGTGATCAGCATCATTTACATCGTTGGATCGGACTGGGTGGTTGAGGCGGAGATGTCGGTCGCGTGGCGGCCGAATATCCAGACATTGAAGGGCGTCACGTTCGTTCTGGTCACGGCTGCGATCATCGCTTTTCTGATCGGACACGAATTGCGCCGGCGCGATACCGCCGAACAGCGAATGCGGGAGGCCACCGAGATCGCCGCCGAAGAGCGAAACCTGTCCCACGCGTTGCATGAGTCCATGCCTGGAATTACGTACCTCTATGACGAGGACGGACACTTCCTGCGCTGGAATAAGAACTTTGAAGTCGTATCGGGTTATTCGGGGATCGAAATCATGCGCATGCATCCCCGCGACTTCTTCCCCGAGTCCGAATGGGGCGCCTTGAATGCACGCGTTCAGGATGTCTTCTCTTCGGGAGACTCATTCCTCGAGGCAAATTTCCAATCCAAGGACGGTACCCTAACTCCCTACTATTTCACCGGACGACGTACGGTCTACGACGGCAAGAACTGTCTCGTCGGGATGGGACTGGATATTTCCGCTCTCAGAAGCGCGCAGGAACGGCTGCGAGCCAGCGAACGTAAGCTGCTTGATCTGAACGAAGGTCTCGAAAGAATGGTGGCTGAGCGCACGCGCGAGCTTCAGATTGCGCTGCGCCGGGCGGAGGAATCGGACAACACCAAGTCCGCGTTTCTCGCCGCCATGTCCCATGAGTTGCGCACGCCGCTAAATTCCATCATCGGCTTTACCGGAATTTTGCGGCAAAAATTGGCGGGCCCTTTGACCGAGGAGCAGTCGAAGCAATTGGGCATGGTGCACGCCGCCGCACGTCACTTGCTAGCCCTGATCAACGACGTGCTCGACATTTCCAAGATCGAGGCGGGCGAGGTGACGGTCCAGCCGTCGAAATTCGATCTGAACGAGGTCGTCGATAAGATCGGCGCTATGATCCAACCGCTGGCCGACCGGAGGGGACTTCGTCTTTTGGTCGATTTCAGGCTTGCCGACGGGAAGATGACGACGGATCAGCGACGCCTTGAGCAGATGCTGCTGAACTTGATGAACAATGCGGTAAAGTTCACCGACACGGGCAGCGTCTCTCTCGTCGTCGATTCAGTTCCGGGGGAACTGCAGCGGGACCTTGTGCGCCTGCGCGTTATCGATACCGGCATTGGAATAAAGGCGGAAAACGTGCCCCTGCTGTTCCAGCCTTTTCGCCAGGTCGACACCGGCCTCGCGCGCAGCCATGAGGGCACGGGCCTTGGCTTGGCCATTTGCCGTCGTCTGTCCGAAATTCTTGGGGGGAACGTGGAGGTTGAAAGCGTCTGGGGGCAGGGCAGTACCTTCACGCTGATACTTCCGCGTTCGTGCGCCACGGCCCGGACATGAGCTATACGGCTTTGCTGATCGAGGATAACGAGCAGAATCGCTATCTCGCCACCTTCCTTTTGGAAAAGGGCGGATACAAGGTCGTTTCGGTATCGGATGGTGTCGCCGCCTTGCCGCTCGCGCGGTCGCTGCGGCCCGATATCATTTTGTTGGATATCCAGTTGCCGTTAATGAGCGGTCACGATGTCGCGCGCCTGCTGCGCGGCGAAGAAGGCCTGCGAGCCGTTCCTATCATCGCGGTTACCTCCTACGCGATGCCGGGTGACCGGGAAAAGGCGCTGGCTGCAGGTTGCGACGGCTATATTGAGAAGCCGATCGATCCCGACACCTTTGTTGCGGAGGTTTCAAAATTTCTAACGTCGCCCCGTTGAATATCAGAATCCTGGTCGTCGATGATCGCGAGGATAACAGGTACTTCCTGCAATCCTTGCTGGGCGCCCATGGCTATACGGTCGAGGCGGCAAGCGACGGCATCGAGGCACTGGAGCGTGCCCATGCAGCACCCCCGGCATTGATCGTCTCCGACCTTCTGATGCCGCGCATGGACGGCTACGCGTTGCTGCAAGTTTGGAAGTCGGACGAGCAATTGCGCGATATCCCGTTCATTGTCTACACCGCGACTTATACGTCGCCGCAGGATGAGCAACTGGCGCGCCGCTTGGGCGCCGATTCTTTTCTTATCAAGCCGATGGAGCCGGATGCGTTGCTCGCGAGCGTACGCGAGGTTCTCGCCCGGCCGGCACGGACGGGGGAACCCGTTGCGGGCGAACGTGCCGATAATGCGAATTCGCTGTTCGCCCAATACAGCAAGCGGCTGGTCGGAAAGCTCGAGCAGAAGATGAGCGAGCTTG
Organism: Alphaproteobacteria bacterium; assembly: GCA_017308135.1. Lineage (NCBI taxonomy): Bacteria > Pseudomonadati > Pseudomonadota > Alphaproteobacteria > Alphaproteobacteria bacterium. Next base: position 605,302 of record JAFKFM010000008.1, on the reverse strand, counting down.
AGGCGGCGAACGCGGCGCTGCGCACGGAGATCGCGGAACGCAGCCGGCTCGAAACCATCCAGCGCGCCATTCTTGATGCATTGCATGCCAACATCGCCTTGCTGGACGAGACGGGACGGATTGTCGATGTCAACGAAGCCTGGCGCCGGTTTGGCCGCGAGAACGATCTGCGGCTGACCGACAGCGGGGTGGGCGAAAACTATCTCGCACATTGCGAACGATTGGGGCGAGCAGGAAAGTCGCCGGGATCGGCCATAGCCAAAGGAATCCGAGCGGTCATCGCCGGAGAGCTACCTCGCTTTACGACCGAATATCCATGCCATTCCCCGACCGAGAAACGCTGGTTTGGGCTTGCCGTCACGGCGACCGGCGGCGAAGGGCGGCGCGGCGCGGTGGTTATGCACTACGATATCAGCGAGCGCGTCCGCGCCCAGTATCTGGCGGAGGATCTGGGCAAGCGTCTGGAGCGGCTCATCGATCAGGCCAGCGTGGGAATTCTGGTGCATCGGCGGTTCCGGCCGGTGCTCGCCAATCAACATTTGGCGAAGTCGCTCGGTTATGAAAGCCCCGACGACATTTTGCGCGCCGAGAGTTGCATTCATCTGTTCGCGGAGGAGGAATGGCCGCGCATCGAACAGATGAATAGCGCGCGGCTGCGCGGCGAGGATGTGCCGAGTTTTTACCTGATCAAAGCGCGGCATCGTAACGGCGCCACGATGATCATGGAGAACCGCGCGTTCGTGATCGATTGGGCCGGCGAGCCTGCGGTATGCGCCATGCTGTTGGATGTGACGCAGCGGGTCAATATGGAGAAGGCGCTGCAGCAGTCCGAGCGCCTCAATTCGATCGGTAAGTTGACGGGCGGAATCGCGCACGACTTCAATAATCTGCTGACAGTTATTCTTGGGAACGCGGAGCTTCTGTCGGAGGAGCTTGCGGGGAATGAGCGGCTGTCGCAGTTGGCGAAGATGTCCGGCGATGCGGCATCGCGCGGCGCCGACCTGACCCAACGGCTGCTGGCGTTTTCACGGCGGCAAGCGTTGGCGCCGGCGATCGTGGACGTAGCGGCGCTGACTGAAGGAATGCGGGATCTGTTGCGTCGAACGCTGACGGCATCGATCGAGATGCGCTTCATCCTGCCGCAAGGTCTATGGCCCGCCTTCGCCGACCCGGCGCAGATCGAATCGGCGTTGCTGAACCTAGCGATTAACGCGCGGGACGCGATGCCGGAAGGGGGGCGGCTGACGGTCGAGGCGAGCAACGCTTGGCTGGGTGCGGACTACGCGACACTGCATCCCGACGTAACGCCGGGGGCCTATGTGATGCTCGGGGTGACCGACACGGGGACGGGCATCGCGCCGGCCGACATCGAAAAGGTGTTCGAGCCGTTTTTCACGACGAAGGCGCCGGGCAAGGGCACGGGGCTCGGGTTGAGCATGGTATACGGCTTCGCCAAACAGTCGGGCGGCCACGTGACGATTTACTCGGAGGTCGGGCGGGGCACGTCGGTAAAACTATATCTGCCGCGCGCGACGATCGAAGGCGCGCCGGCGGCGGAGAGCGTCGCGGATAACCAAGTGACGCGGGGCGCAGAGACAATCCTGGTCGTGGAAGACGATGATTTGGTGCGTAGCCATGTCGAGGGCTTGCTAAGCTCGCTCGGCTACCGGGTAGTGACCGCGAATAGCGGTCCTGTCGCACTGATGTTGCTGCGGGAAGGTATCGCCGTAGACCTTCTGTTCACCGACATGGTCATGCCCGGGGGGATGAACGGCAAGCAATTGGCGGATGAAGCGCAGATGCAGCGACCGGGGCTGAAGGTGCTTTTCACCTCGGGCTACACGCAGGATGCCATCGTGCATCAGGGGCGCCTCGACCCCGGCGTCCACCTGCTGAGCAAGCCTTATCGCCGCGCGGATCTCGCCAAAATGATCCGACACGTCATCGACAAGACTTGAGCGTCAACGACGGCGCGCCGCGCCTTCGATCTCGATTGAGAAGAAAAAGACGACGCGCCTTCGACCGCTTCGCGGACGCAAAAACGATTCACAACATCTCGGTGTGTAAATCTTCGAGCGCGGCAAGCGGTTAATCGCGAACAACAGAAAGAAATAGGCATTCGGGCACGAGAAGCGCACCATCGAATAAGGACATATCTTTGGCCGCGAGACACACCGGCTGGATCGGTAGATCAAATCCGCGCTTAAGAAGGCGACTGGCAAAATGATCAATCTCAAAAGAGAATCGGCCGAAGCATTCGATGTCCTGTCGAATCCGGTTTGGATTTTTTCGCCAGCGACATTGAAGATCTTGCAGGCCAATCGTGCCGCACAGTCATGGCTCGGCCATGATGCCGAAGCGTTGGCGCGCATGACAATTGCGGATATTCGCCTCCGTTCCGAACATGAGCGCCTCAAAGAGGCGATCCGAAATTTCAAGGGTATCGCGGGAGATGCCGGCGTATGGACGATCGTCAAGCGATCGGGGGATCGCGTGGCCGCCTCTTTTCATTGGCACCGCGTCATGCTCGACGGAATCGAGGCGATCGCTGCAAGCGTTCGGGACGTGACGCAGGAAATCAAAATAAGCTCCGAATCTTCCGAATTAAAAGAGCAAGTCGCGGCCTTGCGGAAGGAGATCACGTTATCGCGAGAGCATCTTGCGATGCTGTTCGATGCGCTTCCCGAAAAGATGCTGGTATTGACGCCGAACGATTACAGGATCGTTGCGGCGACGGATGCATACGCGCAATCGGTCATGCAGAAGCGTCAAAGCTTAGTGGGGCGAAGGGTTTTCGATATCTTTCCCGATGATCCGGCAGATTCCGAAGCGACCGGGGCCGTGAATCTCGCGGTCTCGCTGAAGCGGGCGGAAACGCTGGGCGTTACGGATGTAATGCCGGTGCAGCGCTATCCGATCAGGCGGTCAGGCGGAGAATTCGAAGAGCGATTTTGGCTTCCGCGGAACAAGCCGATTCTCGATGAGAATGGCGTCGTCGTCTTTATCGTGCATCGTGTTGAAGACGTCACGAGCGTGCTCAAATCCGGCCGGAATCTCGACGGCATCGATGCGGATCGGGACCTTCTTTTCAGGGAGATGAGCGTCACGTTAGCGGCGCTGCAGCGGCAAGAAGCGCGAATTCTCACGGCGGAAAAACTCATGGACATGGGGACATGGGAGCTCCGGCTTGGAGATGGCGCCTTGAGTTGGTCGGGGAAGGTATTTGATATCTATGGCGTCCGCCAAGATCGCCGCCGAACGAAATTTGCCGACTATGTGGCGCTGGTTCATCCGGACGATCGTCAGACCATGCTGGCGAAGTACGGCGAGTTCATTCAGAAAGAACTGCCGCATCTCGAGTTTCAACATCGAATGATCAGGCCCGACGGCGGCGTTGTCCATGTTAGGGGAGTCGGCGTACGCCAGCGGGTCGAAGATCAAGACTTGGTTATCGGCGTCGTGCAGGACATTACCCGTTTTGTCGAAATCGATCAGAAACTCGCCAAAGCCACGCGGCTCCAGGCGATGGCGGGCGAGATCGCGAAACTCGGGAGTTGGAGCTTCGACCTCAAGGAAAACTCGATCGAGTGGAGCGCGGAAACCGCGGCGATCCACGAAAAGCCCGTCGGCTTCTCGCCGTCCGTCGAGCAGGGCATCGAATTCTATGTGCCCGAGCATCGGGAGCGAATCAGAAAAGCGGTCAGTCTCTGCGTGGAGAATGGCGCGCCGTTCGACGAGATTTTGCAAATCGTGACCGCCAAAGGAAAGAAAATTTGGGTCCGCGCGATAGGGGAGGCGGTGCGGGCGGACGATGGAAGCGTCGTGGCGCTGCAAGGCGCGTTTCAGGATATCTCGGACCTGATCGCGGCGCGGGATGCGGCGAGCGCCTTGTCGATCAAGCTAACGCAGACCCTCGATCACATCAGCGACGCCTTCATCTTGCTCGACGACAATTGGAACTTCGACTTTCTCAACGAGAAGGCCGAGCAGTTGTTGATGCGAGATCGTAGAAGTCTCCTGTCGAAGAATGTTTGGCAGGAATTTCCCGAAGCGGTGGGCAGCAAATTCGAATTGAATTACCGATTTGCGGTCGATCACGCCGAAACGGTTCAATTTCAGGAATTTTTCGACCCGCTCGGGAAGTGGTTCGACGTGAGCGCTTATCCCACACCGGACGGCCTTGCCGTTTACTTCCGCGATATCACGATTCAGCGGGCGAACGACGAACAGCTTCGGCTACTGGAAGCCGCCGTCGCCCGCCAGACCGATATCCTGATGATCACGGAGGCGGAGCCGATCGACGGGCCATCCGGCCCGAAGATCATTTACGTCAACGATGCTTTCGAACGCCGTACCGGTTACGCCAGAGAGGAGGTTCTGGGCCGTACTCCGCGCATTCTACAGGGTCCGAACACCCAGCGCAGCGAGCTCGATCGCATACGCCGCTCCCTGGAACGGTGGGAGCCGGTTCGCGGAGAGCTGATCAACTATACGAAATCCGGCGAGGAGTTTTGGTTGGAGCTGGACATCGTTCCGGTCGCCGATCCCACCGGCTGGTTCACGCATTGGGTCGCCGTCGAGCGCGATGTGACGGAGCGCCGTCGCGCGGAGAAAGCCCTGCGCGATACGGAGGAGCGCTTTCGGCTGCTCGCGCGCGCGACCAACGACGTCGTCTGGGATTGGAATTTGGAGACGGACGAACTGTGGTGGAACGACAACTTGCGTACCGTCTTCGGGCGAAGCCCGGAGGATGTTTCCCGCACGTCCTCCGCCTGGTCGGAGTTCATACATCCGGAGGATAAGGATCGGATACTCGGCGACGTCGCGCGTTTCATTTCCGGCTCGGAGAGCTTTTGGAAAGACGAGTATCGCTTCTTGCATTCCGACGGACGCACGCTGACCGTCATCGATCGCGCGTTCACGATCCGCGATGCGCAAGGCCGGGCGACCAGAATGCTCGGCAGTATGATCGACATCTCCCAGCATCGGGAAACGGAAGACCGGCTTCGGCAAGCGCAGAAACTCGAAGCCGTCGGGCAGTTGACCGGCGGTATCGCGCATGATTTCAACAATCTTTTGACGGTCATTCTAGGGAACAGCGAGTTCTTGCGCGAAGAGTTGACCGACAAACCGCAACTCAAGCAGCTCGCCGAAATGACGCTTACCGCCGCCGCACGAGGTGCGGAGTTGACGAGCCGATTGCTGGCGTTTTCACGGCAACAAGCTTTAAGTCCAAAGGTGATTGACCTAGGCGTCGTGGTGCGGAACATGGAAACGCTTCTGCGGCGAACCTTGCCGGAGA